>NZ_BLTE01000002.1 GCF_013019105.1 Fundidesulfovibrio magnetotacticus | reverse complement strand
ACGCCCGCACGGCAGCAGACACCCGCCGGGAACGCGCTCAAAGCAGCGCTTATCCCGGCGGACTGCCATCGTCGCAAGCGACGATGAACAAGGAATTATTCTTTAAAATCCAAGAATCGGATCGTGCTCGAATATTTGGCGCGAAGCGCCACGGCCCCCCGCGCGGGGATTCGCGGCTTTGCGCGAATTCCCGCGCGAAAGGCGGCGCAGCCGCAAGGGTCTTGCCGACAAGACTGTCGTCGCTGGTGAAGCCCGCGAAGCGGAGTGGGAGTGCAGAGGGCGTAGCCCTTGCCCGCCGGAGGCATATTCTCCGACCGCCTCGCCGCCCGGCCCTGCCGCCCCTCCCGCCGACGCGAAGCGATCGCCGGGGTCGGGGGGGCTCTCCCCCCGGCGAGGCAGCGACCTGGCCGCCGGAGGCGTCTTTCGCGACGGGTCCGCCTCATCGCTTGCCGCCACTCGCAATGTCGGGGCGGCGGTGGGATGCTTGCGTGGCGTTGATCGCGCCGGGCGGCTTGCGTCGGCGTCAGCGGGGCAGGGCTTTGCCCGCCGAATCCTGGTCGAAGCGCCGGATGACGTTGTTGAGGGTGTGCTGTTCGTTTTCGAGCCGGTGGAGGGCGTCGAGGGAGTCCGAGGCGTTGCGGGCCACGTGGTCCGCGAGGCTTGAGATTTCGTCCATGGCGCCCGCGAGTTGGCGCATGGCTTGGGATTGCGCGCCGGATTCGGCGGCGATGGTGGAGGTCTGCCGGGCGGAGCGTCCCACGATGTCCACGATGTCGTTGAAGACCTGGCCGGACTGGATAGAGAGGGTGTTGGCGTCGTCGATGGCTTTGGCGGCCTGGTCCATGCGTTGGACGTTGTCGCGCGCGCCGGCCTGGATGGCGGAGACGGCGCGGGAGACTTCCTGGGTGGCGGTCATGGTTTTTTCGGCGAGCTTGCGCACCTCGTCCGCGACCACGGCGAAGCCTCGTCCGGCGTCGCCCGCGCGGGCGGCCTCGATCGCGGCGTTGAGGGCCAGGAGGTTGGTCTGGTCGGCGATGTCCGCGATGGTGGTGAGGATCGCGCCGATGGCCTGGGCTTGTCCGCCGAGCTGGTTCATGGATTGGGAGAGGGCCTGCGCCTGCTGGTTGACGGCCTGTATGGCTTGCGAGGAGTGTTTCACCACGTCGGAGCCGGAGTGGGCCTTGCCGCTGGCGTCGTTGGCGAGGTTCGCGACCTGTTCGGCGAGCTGCGTGACGTTGGCGAGGGCCTGGGTGACGGTTTCCACGTCGCGGGCGTTCCGCAGTGCGCCCTGGCGTTGCTGGTTGGTTGCATCGACGGCCTGGTCGAGCAGGGCGGAGAGTTCGGCGGCCACGTGCTGGATGCCCTGCGCGGCCTGGGTCATGGCTGCCGCCGCGGCGAGTTCGCCTTCGCGCTTGGCCTGTTCGGCCTGGGCCTGGGCGTGCTGTGCGAGGCGGGTCTGTTCTTGTGCGAGGCGGGCCTGTGTTTCGGCCTCGCGCCCCTTGTCTTCGGCGAGGGCGAGGGATTGGCGCAACTGGTCTACCATGGCCGTGAGGGCGTTTTTGAGCACGCCCAGTTCGGCCTTGAAGTCGGCCGGGGGCAGGGCGGCCTGGAGGTCGCCCTGGGCGATGCGTCCGGCGTAGGCGACGAGGGCGTCCACCTGGCGTCCCACGAAGGCGCGGGTGAGCCAGACGGTGGCGGCCAGGGCCACGACGAAGACAGCGGCCAGAACGGCCAGGCCCAGCAGGCGCAGGGCGCGCAGGGTGGAGTCGATGTCGTCGATGTAGACGCCGGAGCCGATCACCCAGCCCCAGGGCGCGAAGACCTTGCCGTAGGAGAGTTTGGGGAAGAGTTGGCTGGTGACGCCGCCGCCCTGGATGGGCTTGGGCCATTCGTAGACCACGAAGCCCTGGCCGGATTCGCGCGCGGCCTGGTTGAGGGCGGCGAAGAGGTTGGCCTTGGCCGGGAGTGGTTCCAGCGTGCCGGGGTGTCCTTTCTGGGCGGTGGTGGCGCAGGTGAACTTGGGGTCGTCGAGGATTTTACCGTCCAGGGCGGGGACGGTGGGGTGCATGACCATCCTGGGCACGGGGCCGGTGAGGTCGTGTATCCAGAAGTAGTCGCCCTGTCCGTAGCGCAGGGTCTTGATGCGCTGGAGGGCGCGTTTCTGGGCCTCGGCGAGGGTGAGTTCGCCCTGTTTGACCTGGCGTTCGTACTCGGCGAGCAGGGAGTCCACGGAGCCCACGAGGGAGTGGAGCGCGTGCTTGTGCACGTCCAGGAGTTCGCGTTCCGTCCTTGGCAGGATGACCCCGAAGAGCGCGGCCGCGAAGAGCGCGAGGCTGAGCAGGGAGACGGCGAGAAACTTGATGGTTAGCCGGGTGTCGGCAAGGCGCTGGAGGATGCTCGGGGCCATGATGCGCTCGCAGGATTGGATGTTGTTCCGCTGCAGATGCGCGGAGTGCAGGTGCAGTTTTCGCCTGTCTTAGTGCGTTGTATGAGGGAGAAGGAATGAAAAGTAAAGGGCCGCCCGTGGGCGGCCCTATGCTTTGAGTCGTCCGTCGTACTATCCGAAGAGCTTCTCCTTGCCCTCTATGAGGTCGGTGACCACGCTGGGATCGGCCAGGGTGGAGGTGTCGCCCAGGGTGGAGGTCTCACCCTCGGCGATCTTGCGCAGGATGCGGCGCATGATCTTGCCGGAGCGCGTCTTGGGGAGGCCCTGGGCGAACTGGATCACCTCGGGCGTGGCGATGGGGCCGATTTCCGCGCGCACGTGCTTTTTGAGCGCGGCGAGCAGTTCGTCGGTGGGCTCCACGCCCTCCTTGACGGTGACGTAGGCGTAGATGGCCTGGCCCTTGATGTCGTGGGGCATGCCCACCACGGCGGCCTCGGCAACGTCGGGGTGGGCCACCAGGGCGGACTCGATCTCGGCGGTGCCCATGCGGTGGCCGGAGACGTTCACCACGTCGTCCACGCGGCCCATGATCCAGACGTAGCCGTCGGCGTCCATGCGCGCGCCGTCGCCGGTCTCGTAGACCCCGGGGAAGGCGGAGAAGTACTGGTTCTTGAAGCGGACGGGGTCGCCCCAGACGCCGCGCAGCATGCCGGGCCACGGGCGGGACTGGATGAGGAAGCCGCCCTCGCCGGGGGCCACTTCCTTGCCGTCCTTGTCCACCACCTTGGGCAGGATGCCGGGCAGGGGCAGGCTGGCGGAGCCGGGCTTGAGCGGCGTGGCGTAGGGCAGGGGGGAGATCATGAGCCCGCCGGTCTCGGTCTGCCACCAGGTGTCCACGATGGGCAGTTTTCCGCCGCCGATGTGTTCGTGGTACCACATCCAGGCCTCGGGGTTGATGGGCTCGCCCACGGAGCCCAGGATGCGCAGCGACGAGAGATCATGGTTTTTGGTCCACTTCACGCCCTCGCGCATGAGGGCGCGGATGGCGGTGGGCGCGGTGTAGAAGATGTTCACCTTGAACTTCTCCACGGTGGCCCAGAAGCGGTCCGGCCCGGGCCAGGTGGGCACGCCCTCGAACATCACCGACGTGGCGCCCAGGGCCAGGGGCCCGTAGACGATGTAGCTGTGCCCGGTGACCCAGCCGATGTCGGCGGTGCACCAGTGCACGTCGTCCTCCTGGATGTCGAAGACGAGCTGGGTGGTGTGGGCGGCGTAGGTGAGGTAGCCGCCGGTGGTGTGGTAGACGCCCTTGGGCTTGCCGGTGGAGCCGGAGGTGTAGAGGATGAAGAGCACGTCCTCGGAGTCCATGGGCTCGGGCGGGCAGGGGGCCTTCATCTCGGGCCTGGCCATGAGCTCGTGCCACCAGAGGTCGCGGCCTTCCACCATGTTGATCTGGGTTCCGGCGCTGGCGTGCACCACCACCTTTTCCACGCAGGGGCATTCCTTGAGGGCGTCGTCCACGTTGCCCTTCAGGGGGATGGCCTTGCCCGCGCGGCGCACGGCGTCGCCGCAGACCACCACCTTGGCCTGGCAGTCGTTGATGCGGTCGCGCAGGGAGTGGGCGGAGAAGCCCGCGAAGACGATGGAGTGCGGCGCGCCCAGGCGTGCGCAGGCCAGCATGGCCACGGCCAGCTCGGGGACCATGCCCACGTAGAGGGCCACGCGGTCGCCCTTCTTCACGCCCAGGCTTTTGAGCACGTTGGCGAACTTGCAGACCTCGTCGTGGAGCATCTGGTAGGTGAGCACCTGCACGTCGCCTTCGCGGTCGCCCTGCCAGATGATGGCGGCCTTGTTGCGGCGGGGGCCGTCCAGGTGGCGGTCCAGGCAGTTGGCGGCGGCGTTGAGCTGTCCGTCGGCGAACCACTTGAAGGTGGCGGCGTTGAAGTCGCAGTCCTGCACCTTCCCGAAGGGCTTCATCCAGGTGATCAGTTCGCGGGCGCGGTCGCCCCAGTAGCCCTCGGGATCTTCCAGGGAGCGTTTGTAGACGGCGCGGTATTCGTCCAGGCTCTTGATATGGGCCTTGGCCTGACGCGGCCCGGCAGGCGGCTGGAAGAGGCGGTTTTCGTGGAGCAGGGATTCGATGTTCTCGGTCATGAAAAGCTCCTTGGAATAAGGGGATGGTTGTTCCTTAGCACGAATCCTCCGGATTCCCAGCGCAAATTGGCAAGCGGCCGCACCGGGGCGGTGAGCGGCGCTCAGAAGGCGGGCTGGGGCGAGGCCCGGCTTCTGGAGCTGGGCGCGGCCAGGCGCAGCACGGTGTCCAGGCTTAGCTCCTCCCCCTGGCGCGAGGAGCGCAGGATGGAGAGGAAGCGCTGGAGCACCTGGGCGGTGAGGTAGGCGTCGCCCAGGGCGTCGTGCGCGCCGCGCGGGGGCACGCCCAGGGCGCGGGCCACGCTGTAGAGGGTGGCGTCCTTCAGGGGCAGCTCGTCCAGCACGGGCGAGGCCCGCGAACCCCGGATGGCCAGGTAGAGCCCCAGCACGTCCAGGCCCCGGTTCCTGGGCTGGGGCAGCTTCAGGCGCTTGCAGGCCGCGCGCAGGAAGGCCAGGTCCAGCTCCACGTGCCAGCCCGTGAGCACCGCGTCCCCGGCGTAGCGCAGAAAGCGCGGCAGCACCTCCTCCAGGGGCGGCTCGCCCGCCAGTTCGCCCGGGGTGAGCTGGTGCACGCGCACCCCGGCCGCGTCCAGGGACGTCGCCGTGGGGCGGGCCAGGGCCTGGAAGGCCCCGCCCACGTCGATGCGCCCGCCTGTCATGCGCACGGCCCCGATGGAGAGGATGTCGTCGCGGGAGGGGTCGAGCCCGCCGGTCTCCAGGTCGAAGACCACGAACCCGGCGCGACCGGCCGGGGTGTCCGGCTCGCGGCTGGACCAGGGCCACCATTTCATCATCGCGAAACCTCCCCGGCCCGCTTCCAGGCCGCTCGGCACATGCGCTCCATGGCCCGGGCCAGGGGGCCGGGCCGCAAGGGCTCGCCCACCCAGCCCCAGGCCGCAAGGTATTCGGCGGCCCAGACCAGATCCTCGCCCGCGGCGTCCAGGCGATGGAGCCCCAGGGCGCGCTCCGCCGTGGCGATGCGCGGGACGCCCGTGCGCCAGGCCATGCGGCGCACGCCGTCGGCCACCCGCTCGGCCAGGCCCGCCCCGGGACGCGAGGCCGGGGGCGACCCCGAGAGAACCATGCGCCCGGCCAGGCGCACGCGCAGGGCCTCGGCCAGGTGGAGTTGGCCGTGCACGGGGCGCAGGTCGAGGCAGGCCGGGTCCTCCGGTGGGCTCTGGGCCCAGCGGTCCAGGCGGGCGTCCCATTCCTGGGGCGTGCCGCGCCATTCCCGGGAGGCGGCGGATGGAGCGCCCGGGGCCGGGGCTATGTTCATAAGCTCCAGGGCCTCGGCCAGGAAGCTGCCAAGGCGCTCGAACCAGCCCGAGGCCCCGGGGGCCTCCTGGTGCACCACGGCGTTCCACAGGGGGCACAGGGCCGGACCCTCGCGCCGCGCGGCGCGGCCCAGGAGCATGAGCGCGTAGGGCGCGGGGGGCGGCCCCAGGGCCTCTTCGGCCAGTTGGCAGGCCCGGGCGGCCAGGGTCTCGCGCAGGCCGCCCACGATGCGACCCAGCACCGAGGCCCGCGCGCCCTCGCGCAGGAGCCCCATGGCCAGCTTGTCCAGGAGCGGGGCGATGGCCGAAAGCTCCTCCACGGAGGCGGCCCGGACCGCGCGCGCGGCCAGGGCCGGGGGCGAGCCCGCCTGGCGCAGGAGCAGGTCCTGGGCGGAGAGCACCCCGGCGGGCTTGCTCCCGGCCATGACCACCACGTGGCGCAGGTGGTGGCGCGTCATGGCCATGAGGGCGTCGAAACAGGAGGCCTGGGCGTCCAGGGAGATAACGGGGCTGGACATGACCCGCTCCACGGGGGTGTCCGGGGGCAGGCCCTGCTCTACGGCGCGGGCGCGGAAGTCGCGGTCGGTGATCACCCCGGCGGTTCGGCCCTCCGGCCCCAGGACCACCAGGGCGTCGCGGGCCGTGGCGCTCATGAGCCGGGCGGCCTCCCGGAGGGTGGCCCCGCAGGCAACGGGCTCGCCCGGGCGCACGGCCTCCCCGGCGCGCAGGGCGGCCAGGGGCCTGCGCGAGGCGGCCCAGGGGGGTATCTCGCGGGCCACGCCTTCCAGGCCCAGTTCCAGCACGGGCTCGGTAAGGCGGTCTTCCAGAAAATCGGTAAGGCCCTCCACGGGCCGCAGGGCGTCGGCCACGGCGGCGGGCTCCAGGAGGATGCAGACGGCGTCCTCGCGGGCCACGGCGCGCTCAACGCTCCATCCGGCCACCTCGCCCTCGCCCCAGGTGGGCTCCTGGTCCGGGGCGCAGGCGCAACCGGTGTCGCTCCCGGCCGCCAGCAGGCCCTTGCGCACGGCCAGCACGAAGCCCTCGCCCGCGCCGCCGGGGCCGAGCACCGCCGTGCCGGCCGGGTAGAACTCCAGGGAGGCCTTGCGCGCCAGGGAGCGCAGGGCCTCGGGCTCCAGGAAGGCCAGGGGCGGGGCCTGGCGCAGGAAATCAACGGCGTCTTCGAGGATCATGTGAACAGCTTCAGCTTGTAGCGGTTTTCCAGCATCTCCTGGAAGGAGGCCACGGCCTTGAAACACTCCTGGAGCCGGGAGCGCTCCAGGGGGGTGAGTTCGCCCGGGAGAACCCGGTTGCCGGGCTCGCGGCCCCGGTCCAGGTCCCGGGCCTGGAAGCGCAGGCGCAGCTCCTGCATGAAATCGAGGGCCTGGGAGAGGTTGGTGGCCGTGCCCTCGGCCAGGAAGCCCGCGCGCACGGCGGCCTCCAGCCGTCCGGCCGTGCCGGTGACGCGCGCGCCGCACTCCAGGCCCAGGACCCTGGCCCCCTGGGTGAGGGGGAAGATGCCGCCGCGCTTGATGTCCAGCGCGCCGTCCTGCACCGAGAGCGACCCGAAGATGGTGAGGGGCGGGGTGAAGCGCACGGCCTCCCGAGCCATGGCGCGAAGGGCGATGGGGTGGCCGGAGACGGCCTGGGCGAGCGCCCGGGAGAGCCCGGCGGCCAGTTCGCGGCTGCCGTGCACCTGACGGGCGTCTGCCAGCATGGAGAGGGCCAGCACGGCTTCTGGGCCGGGGTTGCGGGCCAGCTCCTCCAGGCGGGTCTCCCAGTGGGGGAGGGTCATGCGCCAGTCGTCGCGGTCGGCGGTGACGCCGTGGGGGCAGGGAGGCAGCCCGGCCTGGTCGAGCAGTTCCATGAGGCGCAGGGCGTAGTCATGGGCCTTGCTCAGGTCCGCGCCGTCGCCCAGCACCAGGGCGTTGTCCTGGTCGGTGGCCAGGAACTGCTCGCGGCGTCCCTCGCTGCCCAGGGCCAGCAGGGCCATGGGGCCGGGGTCGGCGGTTTCGAGCGCCAGCACGGCGGCGCGCGCGAAGAGCTGGTCGCGCACGGCGGCGGCCATGGCCCCCACGCGGTCCACGCCCGCGCCCTGTCCCAGCCAGCGGGGCGTCATGCGGGTGAGGGTGGCGTGGGCGCGGGCCAGGTCCCAGGCGTCGGCGGCCCGGGCGATGTCGGCGGCCAGGGCCACGGGGCTCTCGAAGCGCGCGGCCAGGAGGTCGCGCTCCTCCAGGATGCCGGTGATGCGGCCGTCGGGGCCGGTCAGCCCCAGGCGGCGGATCTTGTGGCGCAACATGGCCAGGAAGGCCTCGCTGACCAGCTCTCGGCCGGAGATGGTCACCACTTCGCGGCTCATGAAGTCCCGTGCCGGGGCGTCTGGGGCTGCGTCCTCGGCCACGGCGCGCACCACGTCGCGCTCGGTGAGGATGCCCTGCACGGCCTCGGGTGTTCCCACAAGGCAGGCCGTGGCCTGGGCGGCGCGCATGGCGCGCGCCGCCTGGACCACGGAGGCCTGCGGGTCCACGAACACCGGCGGGCGGGCGGGGAGGCTGCCTGCCGTGAGTCCGAGAAAGCCGTCTTCGCTGCTCATTCCACGCCCACGCCCAGGTAGTTGCGGATCTTCTGTTCCTCGTAGCGGGCCTTGGCCTCGGGCTCGGGCACGAGCACGGAGCCCAGCCATCCGGCGAAGAACGCGGCGGGCATGGAGATGAGCGCCGGGTTGGACCAGGGGAAGATGGCCTGCTTGAAGCCCAGCACGCTCACCCACACGGTGGGGGAGATGATGATGAGCCCCACCGCAAGCACCGAACCCGTGACGATGGCCGCGGTGGCCCCGAAGGTGGACATGCCGCGCCAGAGGATGGAGAGCAACAGGGCCGGGAAGTTGCCGCTGGCGGCGATGGCGAAGGCCAGGCCCACCATGAAGGCCACGTTCTGGCCCTTGAAGGCGATGCCCAGGCCCATGGCCACCAGGCCCAGCACCAGGGTGGAGCGCTTGGCCATCTTCACTTCCTCTTCCTCGGTGGCGCGGCCGTTCTTGAACACGTTCACGTAGAGGTCGTGGGAGAAGCTGGCGGCCCCGGCCAGGGTGAGCCCGGCCACCACGGCCAGGATGGTGGCGAAGGCCACGGCGGCGATGAAGCCCAGGAACATGGTGCCGCCGGTCACTTCGGCCAGGAGCAGGGCCGACATGTTGCCGCCCTTGTCGAACTTGGTGATCACGTCCTGGCCCACCAGCACCATGGCGCCGAAGCCGATGATGAAGGTGAGGATGTAGAAGTAGGAGATGAAGCCCGTGGCGTAGAACACGCTTTTGCGGGCCTGCTCGGCGTCGGGCACGGTGTAGAAGCGCATGAGGATGTGGGGCAGGCCGGCCGTGCCGAACATGAGCGCGATGCCCAGGCTCAGGGCGTCCCAGGGGTTGGAGACCAGGCCGCCGGGTTCGAGCATCTTCTGGCCGTACTTCTCGGCGGCGGCGGAGAAGAGGGCGGAGGGGTCGAAGCCGAATTTCGCGAGCACCATGCCCACCATCACGGAAGCGCCGCCCAGCAGGAGCACGGCCTTGATGATCTGCACCCAGGTGGTGGCCAGCATGCCGCCGAAGAGCACGTACAGGATCATCACCACGCCCACGATGGCCACGGCCAGCTCGTAGGGCAGGCCGAACATGAGGTTCACCAGCGATCCGGAGCCCACCATCTGGGCGATGAGGTAGAAGCAGATGGTCATGAGCGAGCCCGAGGCCGCCGCGATGCGGATGGGCTTCTGGCGCAGGCGGTAGGCCACCACGTCGGCGAAGGTGTACTTGCCCAGGTTGCGCAGGGGTTCTGCGATGAGGAACATGATGAGCGGCCAGCCCACCAGGAAGCCGATGGAGTAGATCAGGCCGTCGTAGCCCTTGAGGGCCACCAGGCCCGCGATGCCCAGAAAGGACGCGGCGGACATGTAGTCGCCCGCCAGGGCCAGGCCGTTCTGGAAGCCGGTGACGGAGCGCCCGGCGGCGTAGAAGTCCGAGGCGGTCTTGGACTTCTTGGCCGCGAACCAGGTGATGACCAGGGTGGCGGCCACGAACACGAAAAAGAAGGCGATGGAGACGGCGTTGGGCTGCCCGATGGTGGAAGTGAACAGGTTCATGGCCTACCCCTTCATGTGGTCGAGGATGGATTTCACGGAGCGGTCGTAGCTGGTGTTGGCCCAGCGCACGTAGAGGCCGGTCATGACGCAGGCGGAGAGGATCACGGCCAGGCCGATGGGGATGCCCAGGGTCATGTGTTCGCCGATCTTCTGGGCCAGGACGTGCTTGTTGAAGGCCAGGAGCAGGATGAAGCCGAAGTAGATGACCAGCATCAGGGCGGTCATGGAGAGCGAGACGGACCACTTCTTGCGCACGAGGTCTTTGAACTCGTTTTGGTCGATGGAGTGGGGTTGCATGGGGTGAACCTCCCGGTTGGGGTTTGGCGGATGGGCCCTCGGCGCGCGCTCGAAAGCGTCCGCGATTTCGGTGTATACGGGTCGGGGGGAAAAAAAAGGGGTGTTTCGGCCAACGGTTGGGTGTCGGCGCGTGGCCGGTGAACGGTTCGGGGGGCGAACGGTAAGCGGCGGGCGGGCAGGCCGTTCACCGGGGAAAGGCGGCCGTTGGCCGGGGGATCAGGCCAGGGAAGGATGGTTGCTGCCGTTTGCACCCAAGAGACGGAACCGGAAGGGACAGGTTCGGAGGTGCGGGGCCTTCACCGAGGGATTGGGCACCGCCCCAGACCTTTGGAGGAAGGTTGCACGGCGTCTATCATGCCGTTGGCAAGGGGCGATTGATCTTGGGCAATTGCTCGTCCGGTCTGTTCCGCGCCTGATTCAGTCGGGTTGTCAGGATTGGCGCGCATGCACCTGGAGGGCAGGAAAATGAGGTTCCATAGAATCCAGATGACGAGCAGGCAGATTTGAAAGGCTTCGAATAGAAAGAGTGCTTTGTCTTTCTTGAATTCTCTTTCAACACCATCCAGTAACTTGTTGAACATTCGAGGTATCCGGCTGGAGTGCACGGTGTCTGTATGTCAAGATTGGGTATCCGTTGTAATTGATAACTGGTTCTGTCAATGGTTCAGACCGTGCAAAGAGAGGCAGGGGGAGGAGCAGGTAGAGCTGCGGGAGGAAGGCGTTGCGCACGCGCCGTCGGCCCAATGGGGGAAGGTCTCGTCCCGGGCCGGGCCGCGCTCCGGCGGCCGCGCCTTGCCCCCCGGCCGGGCCGGGTGTAACGGGGTCCCCGGCCGCGCCTGCACGATGGCGCGCCGCAGGAACCGTCCGCATGTCCTCACGCTCTTCAATCTGGCAATGGACCGCCCTGGCGGGGGTCTCGCTGCCCCTGGCCCTGGCCCTCAAGTGGGCCGCCTTTCCGGCGGCCATGCTGCTCGGCCCCATGCTGGCGGCCGTGGCCTTCGGGCTGCGCGGCGCGGGCGTGCGCGTGCCGGGCTGGGGATTCCAGGCGGCCCAGGCCGTGGTGGGCTGCCAGGTGGGCACGGCGGTTACGGCCTCCATCCTGGCCACGGCGCTTGAGGCCTGGTGGGCCATGCTCCTGGTGGTTGGCGCCACGGTGGCCTTCGGGGCGCTGGTGGCCGCAGCCCTGGAGCGCTGGCGGCTTCTGCCCTCCAACACCGCCGCCTGGGGCTTCTCCCCCGGCGGCGCGGCCGCCATGACCGCCCTGGCCTCCGAATACGGGGCCGACGTGCGCCTGGTGGCCTTCACCCAGTACCTGCGCCTCTTCGTGGTGGTGCTCACGGCCTCGGGGGTGTCGCGGCTGCTGCTCGGGGCCGCGCCGTCGTCCTTCCAGCCCGCGCCGCTCCTGGATTTCGGCTTCGCGGCCCCGGACGGCGCGCTGCTGGCCGCGCTGGGGGTGATCGGCGGGGGCTGCTGGCTGGGCAGGCGGCTGCGCGTCCCGGCCGGGGCCATGCTCCTGCCCATGACGGCCGCCGCGGCGCTCCACGTCACGGGGGCCGCGCACCTCTCCCTGCCGCCGTGGCTTTTGGCCGTGGCCTACGCGGGCCTGGGCTGGTCCATCGGGCTGCGCTTCACGCCGGATTCCGTGCGCCACGCCCTGCGGGCCATTCCGGCGCTCCTTGGGGCCACGGCCGCGCTCATCGGGCTGTGCGCCCTCTCGTCGTGGTTTTTGAACGCCGCGCTGGGCGTGGACCCCCTCACGGCCTACCTGGCCACCAGCCCCGGCGGCCTGGACTCCGTGGCCGTGATCGCCGTGGGCAGCCGCGCCGACGTGCCCTTCGTGCTGGCCGTGCAGACCCTGCGGCTCTTCGCCGTGGTGCTGGCCGGCCCACTGGTGGCGCGCCTGGTCTGCCGGGCGGCCTCGCCCAAGGGCGGGGGCGACAGCTGCCCGTAAAGGCGCATCGTTCCTCGTCCGGCGGCGATTTGTAACAGGCTGCTAACGGATGCTCACCGTGAGGGCGTACTCGGCGTTGCCGCGCGTGCCGCCCACCACGATGCGGTAGGTCCCCGAGGCGGGGAGCGCGCCCTTCCAGGCCTTGGCGTCGTCGCCTTCGTCCGCGCCGGGCAGGGGCTTGCCGCCCGGGGCGAAAACCTGGAACACGGCGTTGTCCTCGAAGGCGGTGACGGAGACCTCCATGGTCTGGCCCGCGCGCGCGCCGAGGTCGTACACGTCGCGGTCGCCGCGAATCACCGCGCCTTGCACGGTGGCGGAGTCGGCCCCGCGCTCGAAGCGAAGGGTCTTGCGGTTCTCGCGGGCCACGGCGGCGGTGCAGGCGAGAAGGACCACGATCAGGACGGCGAGGGCGGCGCGCATGGGGCCTCCAGGAGTTGGGGTGCGGGATGGGCGTTTCGCGCCTCCTATGACCCTGATTCGTTCTTGCCGCAAGCGCCCCTTGCCCACTGGTCCGTTTCCCGCTACCTAACCCGGAAGATCGGAGCCCCGGACCATGCCCCAGGTGAAAACCCTCATCGTCCATTCGGACCCCGCCGTGCGCGCGGGCCTGCGCCAGTTGCTGGCCGGGGCCCAGGCGCTGCGCGTGCTGGGCGAGGCCGCCACCGCCTTCGAGGCCCTGGAGATGCTCGAAGCCATCCCCTACGGGGTGTTCTTCGTAAGCCCCGACCTGCCCGGACCCACCTCCGGCATGGAGCTGGCCCAGATGCTCGCCGGAAGGCGCGAACGCCCGGCCCTGGTCTTCGTGGCCGCCGACGAATCCCAGGCCTGCAAGGCCTTCGAGCTGGGCGCGGCCGACTATCTCGTCTGGCCGGCGCTCCCCCAGCGCCTGGACATGACCCTGGCCCGCCTGGGCGCGCTCTCCCCGGGCTTCAAGCAGGTGCAGCCCGCCGGGGCCTGGGTGGAGGAGCGCAGCGCCCGCGCCCAGGACGACCAGCAAACCCTCTCGCTGCCCATCGAGGAGGAGGAGGAAGGACAGTTCATCTCCGCCCTCAAGCAGGCATGGGACCTCACCCAGAAGAAGCGCCCCGTGGACATCGAGAAGCTGCCCATCACCCTGGACGGCCGCACGCTCCTGCTGCCCTATCCCCAGATCCTCTTCGTGGAGGCCTACGAGGACTACTCCTTCGTGCACACCGTGCAGCAGAAATACCTCACCTCCTACCGGCTCAAGAACCTGGAGGAGCGCCTGGGACCCCACGGCTTCTTCCGCGTGCACCGCAAATTCCTGGTGAACCTGGAGGCCGTCACGGAGATCGCCAGCCTCCCGGGCGGGCAGTTCATGCTGCGCACCCAGGGCAAAACGCGCATCGAGCTGCCCATCAGCCGCCGCAGGATCGGAGAACTCAAGCAGGTGCTCGGCCTATGACCCTTCGTCCCCCCGCCTTCCCCGCGTCCGCCGCCAACGCCGCCCCAGGAGACCCCCATGGAAACCGGCCTCGTCGATAGCCTGCTCCGGGAGGAACGGGTCTTCCGGCCCCAGCCCCAGGTGGTGCGCGAGGCCAACATGGGCCAGGCCGAGCTCAAGGCCGCCCAGACCCTGGCCCGGCAGGACTACCGCCTCTTCTGGGAGGAACGCGCCGCCGAGATGGACTGGTTCGCCAAGTGGGACCAGGTGCTCGACGACTCCAACCCCCCCTTCTACAAGTGGTTCTCCGGCGGCAAGTGCAACCTGGTGCACAACGCCCTGGACCGGCACATCCTCACCGTGAACAAGAACAAGCTCGCCGTCATCTGGGAGGGCGAGTCCGGCGAGTGCCGCAAATACACCTACTACGAACTCTACCGCGAGGTCTGCCGCCTGGCCAACGCCCTGCGCGGCCTGGGCGTCCAGAAGGGCGACCGCATCCTCATCTATCTGCCGCCCCTGCCCGAAACCGTGATCACCATGCTGGCCGCCGCCAAGATCGGCGCGGTGCAGACCCTGGTGTTCGCGGGCTACTCGGCCCGCTCCCTGCGCGAGCGCATCGAGAGCTGCCGCCCCAAGATCATCGTCACGGCCGACGGCTTCTACCGCAACGGCCGCGTGATCAACCTGAAGTCCGTGGTGGACGAGGCCCTCTTCGGGGAGGACGCCGACTGCGCCGAGTCCGTGATCGTGGTGCACCGCGCCGGGGTGGAAACCGACATGGTGGAGCCCCGCGACCTGCGCTACGAAGACCTGATCCGCCAGGAGAGCCCCCAGGCCCCCACCGAGGTGATGGACGCCGAGGATCCGCTCTTTTTGCTCTACACCTCCGGGGCCACCGGCAAGCCCAAGGGCCTTTTGCACACCCACGGCGGCTACATGGTGGGCGTGCACGCCACCTACCGCTGGGTGATGGACGTCAAACCCACCGACCTCTACCTCTGCACCGCCGATCCGGGCTGGATCACCGGGCACAGCTACGTGGTCTTCGGGCCGCTCATGGCGGGCACCACCGTGGTGCTCTACGAGGGCCACCCCCTCTACCCCCAGGCCGACCGGCTCTGGGCCATCGTGGCCCGCTACGGCGTGACCATCCTCTACACCACGCCCACGCTCATCCGCATGCTCATGCGCTACGGCTCGCAGTACCCCCGCAAGCACGACCTCTCCACCCTGCGCCTGCTGGGCAGCGTGGGCGAGCCCATCGGCCCCGAGCCGTGGGTGTGGTTCCACAAGTACATCGGGCGCAGCGAGTGCCCGCTGCTGGACACGTGGTGGCAGACCGAGACGGGCATGTTCATGGTGTCGCCCCTGCCCATCTCGCTTCTGAAGCCCGGGTCGGCCGGTCGGCCCCTGCCGGGCGTGGAGGTGGACGTGGTGGACCGCCACGGCAACCCCGCCGGACACGACAAGGGCGGCTTCGTGGTGATACGCAAGCCCTGGCCCGCCATGGCCCGCACCCTCTGGAACGACGACCAGGGGTACCGCCAGGCCTATTGGGAGAAGATCCCGGGCGTGTATTTCGCGGGAGACGTGGCCCGCAAGGACGAGGACGGCTACTTCTGGTTCCAGGGCCGCGCGGACGACGTGCTCAACATCGGGGGGCACCGCATCGGCCCGGCCGAGGTGGAGGCGGCGCTCACGGCGCACAAGTCGGTGGTGGAGGCGGCGGTGATCGGCGTGCCGGACTCCATCAAGGGCGAGGCGGCCAAGTGCTTCGTGGTGCGCGCCGAGGGCTGGAACAAGGACTACGACTCCGAGGACGAGCTGATCATGGCCCTCAAGGCCCACGTGAAGCGCGAACTCGGCCCCTTCGTCTCCATCCGGGCCATCGCCTTCCGCGAGCAGCTGCCCCACACCAAGAGCGGCAAGATCCTTCGCAGGCTGCTGAAAGCGGAAGAGACCGGGGCCGCCCCGGGGGACCTGTCGAGTCTGGAAGAGGAGTAGGGGGGAGTCCTCCGTCGGGCGGGATCATGCGCATAGCCTACTCCGGCTGGTTCCTCCGCGAAGGCTTCGAGCGGCTGGGCTGCGAGGTCGCGCCCATCAGGCTGGACTCCGGGCGCACGCTCGACGAGATCGTGGAGGAAGCCGGCGTCAAGCCCGACGTGGTGTTTCTCGAATTCTACGGCCGGACCGAAATCCCCAAAGGTCTCGGCGAGAGCCGCCACAGGCTGGCGGCCTGGTGCATCGACGCGCCCCTTGGCGCCTTCTGGCTCGCACCGCTCTGCAAGCTGTTCGCGCTGGTCTACGTGGACCAGCTCTTTTCCGTCTCCCGTTTCCGGAGCGAGGGCGTGCAGGCCCGCTGGCTCCCCCTGTGCGTCTCGGAAGGGGACTTCCGCCCCCCGGCGGCCAAGGAACACCTCATCACCTTCGTGGGGCGTCTGACCGAACACCGCGAGAAGCGCGCCAACCTCATCGCGCACCTGCAGGCGCGCTTTCCCCTCAACGTGGTCAGCGACATCCCCCAGGCCGCCATGCTGGACCTCTTCGCGGCCTCGCGCATGGTGCTCAACGAGAACTTCTTCCCCGGCCTGAACCTGCGTTTCCTCCATGCCCTGGCCTCGGGCTCGCTCCTGCTCTCGGAGCGCCAGGGCTACGGGGTGCGCCAGCACTTCCAGGAGGGAACGCACTACCTGGGCTATTCCCCGGCCGACGTCGCGGGGCTGGTCGAGCGCGTCGCCCAGGACGCGGAGGGCCACGCCCACATCGCCCGGAACGGCCAGGAAGAATGCAGGCTGCGCCACACGAGCGCCTGTCGGGCGCGCACCGTCCTCGACCACCTGGCCGAGGGCCGCGCGGCCCCCATGGTCTCCCTGCCGGAGAGGCTCCTGGGCGAGGGCCGGGGCCGATACGCCCAGGCCGTGCGCCATGGAGGCCGCATCGACGAGGCCCTTCAGCTGCTGCACGACGCAGCGGCCGCCCCGGGGGGTGTGCGCCCCCGGGCGCTGCACGCCCTGGGTCTGATCCTGCTGCGCACCGGGCGCGAGGAGGCCGGGCTCGCCTGCCTGGAGGAGGCCGCCGGAGAACCCTCCGAGACCGGCCTTGACGCCACGCTCACCCTCCTGCTGCACTTGGCGCGGGGAGCAGGCGACGCGCGTCGTCTGGCCTCCCTGGCCTCCCGCCTGGAGGCGGCGCGGCTGGACAAGGGCGTGTGCGCCCGCCATCTGGCCGCCCTGGCCGCCGGTCGGGACGTGCGCTACCACGTGTGCATGCTGGGCTATGCGGCGCTTTTCAAACGCAAGGACGTCTGCGACCTGGGCTTCCAGAAGCCCTACGAGGAGCGCTACCCCGACAGCGCCCTGGAATACGCCGCCATGGCCTACGCCACCCTGAAGACGCCCGAGGCGCTGGACGCCGTGATCGCCTGCACCAGGGCCGCGGGCGTCGCGACGCAGGCCCTGGGCTGGATCAAGGACGCCGTGCTCTCGGGCGTGGCCACGGACGCCCAGATCGCCCTTTCCATCGAACTCGCCCTGGCCAGCTACGACTACGCCTACGCCGCCAGGGCGGTGAAAGCCTTCAAGAGGACCTTCTCCTGAGCCGCGTCGGCCCGGAAACACGCCATGACGCCCTACCACGATCTCCTCTCCTCCTTCGGCGTGGACTTCGCCCGCGCCCGGCAGGACCTCCCCGTGCCCGGCAGCCCGGAGCGCTGCCTGCGCCGCCAGGTGGTGGAGGACGCCTCGGGCGCGCTCTGGCTCCTGGAGCGCATCGGTCCGGCCCAGGCCGCCCGGCGCGAGGCCCTGGGACGCCTCCTGGAGGCCCTGGAGGCGCGGGGCCTGGACCGTCTGGCCCCCTACCGCAGGGTCCCGGGGGGCGGCCACGTGCTGCGCGACTGGGCCGGGCTGTGGCAGCTCTCGCCCTTCGTCACGGGGCGGGAACCGGAGCGCCCCGGCTATCTGGAGCGCCCAGGCCCCGCCCGGGAACTGGCCCGCTGGCTGGCGCGGCTGCGTCGCGCCTCCCTTGGGCTGGCCCTGCCCGGCGGACTCTTCGCCCTGGACCTGCCCGAATACGCCCGCGCGCTCTCCGCGCGCCTGGCGCAGCACCGCCCGGGCGTCCACGCGCGCCTGGGCCCCGTGCTCAAGGCCTTGTCGCCCTATCTGGAGGCCTGGCCCGGGCTGCCTCGCGCCCTGGCCCACGGCGACCTTCACCCCCTCAACGTGGTCTGGGGGGCGGACGGCCCCCTGGGGGTCATCGACTGGGAGTTCGCCGGGGCGCGCCCCGCGCTGGACGACGCGGCCAACTGTCTGGGCTGCGTGCTCCTGGAGGCCCGGGGAGACCGCAGCGCGCCTTTCGTCGAGGCTTTCGCCCGGGAACTGCGCGGGAGCGATCTCCTGGAGCTCTCCCTTGCGCCCTGGCTGGACGCGGCCGTGCTGGCCTCGCGCCTGGGCTGGCTCTCGGAGTGGCTGCGCAAGGCGGACGCCCCCATGCTGTCCGACGAACTGGACTACATGGACCATCTGGCCGCGCGCATGGTCGCCGCCCCTTGACCTCGGGTCGCCAACGGCGGCATGATGGCACCATGACGACCCACGACGCTCCCGGCTCCGGGGACTGGCAGGAAGAAGCCCTTCAGCTGCGCCGCAAGGTTGCGGCCCTGGAAGCGGCGGCCCTGGCCAGCCGCCGGGTGCGCGCCCTGGTGGAGGCCGAGCGCGACGCCTTCCAGGGCATCTTCGACAACTCCCCCGTGATGCAAATCTGGCTGGACCACCAGGGCAAGGTGCTGCGCGCCAACAAGGTCGCCCAGGCCGTGGCCGGGAAGGAGTCTCCCTCGCCGGACTTCTGCATCTACACCGAGCCGGGCCTGATCATGCTGGGCGTGCCCGAGTGCTTCGACAGCGCCCTCAAGGGCGAGACCGT
The DNA here is from genome assembly GCF_013019105.1 of Fundidesulfovibrio magnetotacticus. NCBI lineage: Bacteria > Pseudomonadati > Thermodesulfobacteriota > Desulfovibrionia > Desulfovibrionales > Desulfovibrionaceae > Fundidesulfovibrio > Fundidesulfovibrio magnetotacticus. The sequence continues at coordinate 291,977 of NZ_BLTE01000002.1, read as the reverse complement.
GCGCATGGCGGCCTACGAGTTCAACGCCTCCCACCTGCACATGGACGCCCCCGACGTCACCTACACCCTGGAGACGGTGCTCCATCCCGTGTTCGGGCCCGACGGCAGCGTGAATTCCGTGGTGGTGCAGCACTTCGACGTGACGGAGCTTGCCCAGGCCCGTCAGGAGGTCGAACGCCTGCGCGCCGCGCTGCGACACTGCCTGGAGGAGTCGCGTTCGGCCCGGCCGGGATGACCCGGCACTTGCCAGCGGCGGACCTTGTGCTATATATGCTCCTATCCATTGGATCAATTTAGAAGGAGAACGACGATGTACAACGCCTACAACGCCCAGCAGACCATGTCCCGCGCCCAGGCGCTCAGCGCCTTCATGCGCGGCGTCTACGGTTGGATGGCCGCTGGCCTGGGGCTTACCGCCGTGGTGGCGGTGGCCGTGGCGTCGAGCCCCGCCATGCTCCAGCTGGTGTTCAATCCCGTGGCCCTGATCGTCCTGGTGCTGGCCGAGCTGGGCCTGGTGATGTTCCTCTCGGCGCGCATCGCCACCCTGGCCCCGGGCACGGCCACGGGCATGTTCCTGGCCTACAGCGGGCTCAACGGGCTCACGCTCTCGGGCGTCTTCATCGCCTACACGGCCACCACCATCGCCTCGGCCTTCGCCGTGAGCGCGGGCATGTTCCTGGCCATGAGCCTCTACGGCATGGTCACCAAGCGCGACCTCACCTCCCTGGGCAGCTTCCTCTTCATGGGCCTCATCGGCATGCTGCTGGCCATGGTGGTGAACATCTTCCTGAAGAGCTCCATGATGAGCTTCATCATCGACTGCGTGGGCGTGCTCATCTTCACCGGCCTCACCGCCTACGACACCCAGCGCCTCAAGGACATGGGCGAGGCCGCCCCCATGGGCGACCAGGCCGCCCTGCGCCGGGGCTCCATCCTGGGCGCGCTGACCCTCTACCTGGACTTCATCAACCTGTTCCTGATCATGCTGCGCCTCTTCGGCGGCAACCGCGACTAGAACCGTCCCGGCCGGGGCGGCGAGAGCCTCCCCGGCCCCTTTCCCCATGCAAGAACTCCACGCCTGGCAGCAGCGCCTGCGCCCTCTCTTCACCCCCGCCGGGGCGGCGGCGTCCCTGGCCGCGCGCCTGCGACGCGCCCTGCACGAGAAGGGGCCGCTCCCCTCCTGGAAGCCCCCGGCCCCCGCCGTGGGCGTCTGCGGCATCGACCCCGAGGCCAGGGGCAAGGTGCTCGTGAGCGCCTGGCTCCTGGGATGGGCCGCCGCCCGGGGGCTCACGCCCGTGCTCCTGGCCGGGCCGGGCGAGGGCTCGCCCCAGCACATGCCGCTTTCCGTGAAGCCCGACACGCCCCCGGCCGAGTGTGGGGCCGAGGCCGCCCTGCTGGCCCGCTACCGCCCGGAGGCCGTGATCCTGGTGGACGACAAGCCCGCCCGCGCGGGCAAGTCCGCCTGGAACGCCGTAAAGCCGGACCTCTTCCTGCTCCACGGCATGTTCTCGCGCCCGGAGCTGCGCCGCGACGCCGACATCGTGCTTCTCGGCCCGCGCGACCTGGACAAGGGCTGGAACCGCGTGTTTCCCGCCGGAGACTGGGCCGAGGGCGCGCACGCCCTGGGCAGGGCCTCCTGCTTCATCCTGCACGCCTGGCCCGACGAATTCGCCCTGCGCAGGCCCCTGGCCGAGCGTCGGCTCGGACACCTGGGACGTCCGGTGTTCACCGTGCATCCGGGCATCTGGCGTCTGCGCCGCTCCGACGGGCTCCACGCCGAGAACCTGGGCGGCGAACCCTACGTGCTGGTGGCCGCGCAGTCCAACCAGGAGGTGGCCGCCAAGGCGGCGCAGGCCTTCCTGGGCCTGCCCCCGCGCATGAGCGTCACCTTTCCCGCCTCCCACCGCTTCACGAAACAGGATCTTGCCCAGGTGGCCGCCGAGGCCGCGCGCATGCGCTGCCCCCACGTGCTGGCCACCCCCGAAGCCGCCCTGCGCATGGGCGAGGTGCCCGGCCGCGAGCTGTGGACCTTCGACCCCGACGTGGTGCTTGGCCCCTGCCTCCTCGGGGGCGAACGCTTCGGCCCCTGGTGGGAGGGCCTCTGGCGCTCCCTGGCCGGGGCCTGAGGGGGCTCCCGGGGCGGGCGCACGGTCGCCGTGGCGCGCGCTCTCCCGGCGCGGTGCTGCATCCTGCGGTCAGCCCTGGCGAAAGGCCATGACAACATCCCACGACCAATGGTTTCCCTGCGGGTTGCAGGGGCCTGTATTTCCCTTTCGCTGTTTGAGCCCGTCGTCGGCCGCTCGTGCGGCGATTGTTTTCAGCAGGTTGTCCACCGGGAAGTCCGGATTGTACCCCAGCAGACATATTTTCGTGACGAAGCGACGCTTTTGCGCTTTCGCTGGACCTGTACGGGGCTTTTGGATATCAGTAAGGTCCGCAATCAATGACAATAATTAAGAATCATTCGTAAGAACTCTTCCCAGAGGGAGCCAGCATGCGCAACTTGAAGCTCGGAATGAAGATCGGCCTGGGGTTCGGCGTACTCATCCTCATCGCGGCCCTGCTGGGCGGCATGGCCATGGTCAACATGATGAGCGTGGGCAAGCAGGCGGACCGGCTGGCCCAGGAGATCGCGCCCGAAGTGGCCGTGGCCAACAACGTGGAGCGCAACGCCCTGCAGACCATGCTTGCCATGCGCAGCTACGCGCTTTCGGGCATTGACTCCTATTGGGATGAGGCGGTGAAGGCCATCGCGGATACGGAGAAATCCCTGGTCCAGGCCAAGGATTTGGCTCAGAAGTATCCCGGGCTCGCGAGGCTCAAGGAAAATGCGGAAGGCGCCACTGCCGCGCTGGCCGACTACAAGAAGCTCGGGCAGCAGTCCCGCGATACCGACAAGGGCATGGACGCCACCCTGGCGACCATGACCCAGGCCGCTGCGACCTTCCTCAAAAACGCCTCGGACTACCGTGAAAGCCAGCAAAAAGTCTTGGCCGAGCTGCTCTCCCAACCGAACGCGGACTCCGCCAAAGTCAAGGACCGCGCCGACAAAATCGACATGGCCGGGGACATCATCGAGGTCATCTTCGACCTGCGCATGACCACCCTGCGCGGCATGTTCTTTCGCGACGTGAAGTCCATCCAGAATTCCATGAAGCTTTTCGACGCCATCGCCTCCAAGGAGCAGGCCATCCGCGCCATCACCCGGCAGGAAGTGAACCTGCGCCAGCTGGCGGAGATGCGCCGCGCCGCGGATGCCTACAAGGAGGGCATCCAGAACTACCTGAAGCTGTGGCAGGTCATGGACGACCTGGGCAAGAAGCGCAACGAGGCCGCCGGTATCGTCACCAAGGCCGCCGAGACCACCTCCCTCTACGGCGTGAAGGCCATCGAGGAATCCACCAGGGAGGCCTCCCAGAGCCTCGCCAGCGCCACCACCGTCATGGCCGTGGGCCTGGTGGCGGCCCTCATCCTGGGCGTGATCACGGCCTTGCTCATCACCAGGGGCATCACCGGCCCGGTGATCAAGGGCGTGGCCTTCGCCCAGAAGATGTCCGAGGGCGACATGACCCTGGACCTCGACGTGAACCAGAAGGACGAGATCGGCCAGCTGGCCGACGCCCTGCGCGAGATGACCCGCAGGCTCAACGACGTGATGGCCGAGGTGGTGGAAGGGGCCAACAACGTGGCCTCGGGCTCGCAGGAGCTCTCGGCCACCTCCGAGTCGCTCTCCCAGGGCGCTTCGGAGCAGGCCGCCAGCGTGGAGGAGGTCTCCTCCTCCATGGAGCAGATGGCTTCCAACATCCAGCAGAACGCCGACAACGCCGTGCAGACCGAGGCCATGGCCCTCAAGGCCGCCAAGGACGCCGAAGAGGGCGGCCAGGCCGTTTCCCAGACCGTGGGGGCCATGAAGTCCATCGCCGAGAAGATCTCCATCATCGAGGAGATCGCCCGCCAGACCAACCTGCTGGCCCTCAACGCCGCCATCGAGGCCGCCCGCGCCGGGGAGCACGGCAAGGGCTTTGCGGTGGTGGCCGCCGAGGTGCGCAAGCTGGCCGAACGCTCCGGCCATGCCGCCTCGGAGATCTCCGCGCTTTCCAGCGAGTCCGTGGCCGTGGCCGAAAAGGCCGGCAGCATGCTCTCGGCCATCGTGCCCGACATCAAGAAGACCGCCGAGCTGGTGCAGGAGATCGCGGCCGCCTCGCGCGAGCAGAACGCCGGGGCCGACCAGATCAACAAGGCCGTGCAGCAGCTCGACCAGGTGATCCAGCAGAACGCCTCGGCCTCCGAGGAGATGGCCTCCACCTCGGAGGAGCTCTCCAGCCAGGCCGAACAGCTGCTCTCCACCGTGAGCTTCTTCAAGCTCCGGGGCGGTTCCTCCCTGCGCCGCCAGGCCCCCCGCGCCCTGCCCAGCGGACATGCCGTCCCAGCGCCGCGCAAGGCCGCGTCCAAGCCCGCCGTCCGCAAGCCCGGCAAGGGCGTCACCCTCGATCTGGGCGCGGGCGACCACGACGACGACTTCGAGAAATTCTAGCCAGGGGAGCGGACCGTGAGCGAAAGCACCAACCAGTACCTGACGTTCACCCTGGGCGAGGAAGTCTTCGCCCTGGACATCGCCAGCGTGCGCGAGGTCCTGGAGTACACCACCATCACCAAGGTGCCCCGCACCCCGGAGTACATCCGGGGCGTGATCAACCTGCGCGGGCGCGCCGTGCCCGTGGTGGACGTGCGCCTGAAGTTCGGCATGGCCGAGACCACGCGCACCGTGAACACCTGCATCATCATCGTGGAGGTCTCCCTGGGCGGCGAGGAGACGGTCCTCGGCGCGCTGGCCGACTCGGTGAAGGAAGTGATGGACATCGAGCCCAAGGACATCGAGCCCGCGCCCCGCATGGGCACGTCCATCAAGGCCGATTTCATCCAGGGCATCGGCAAGCACCAGGAGGAGTTCATCATCATCCTGGACATCGACAAGGTGTTCACCGAGGCGGAGCTGACGCACATCGGTGCCGCTGCCGGGGGAGACTCCCAGGACGCGGCCTGAGCCGCACGGCGGCGAACCGTCCGGCACGCGCCCAGGCGCGGGCGACGCACGGGCACGTGCGCCTCGCGCCGGGAGGTCCCGGCCCTCCAGGCGTGGCGTGGTTGCTCCCGGGCGCGCCGCGCGGCGGGGGCCTTACGGCCGCCGGGTCCGGCGGATCGCGGCCCGTGAGCGCGAAGTTCCCGCCGGGGGCTAAAGAATGGCCCCCCGGCGGCCGATGATCCTACCAGGACGCTCCGCCCCGGAGCGCCGACAACGTCAGCGAGGCGCGCATGTCCGCATCACCGACCAGCCCAGCCCAGATTCCCGATTCCCTGCTGGTCAACCAGCTCATCCGGGAATACGCCATTGACAAGGCGGCGCAACGCGTCGCCGAGGTGGACGCCTTCATCAACGCGCCCACCAAGATCAACCTGCTCATCCTGGAAGTGTTCAAGGGCCTGGTGTCCAACCGCGTGGCCTGAGGCGCGGCGCAACGCCCGGAAAAGGAAAAAGCCCCCGGAAGGGGGCTTTGTTTTGTTCGGAGGGCGTGTGGCGCTAGAAGTAGCGCATGCTCGTCTTCTTGAACTCCCTGCGGCTTTCCAGCACGTCGTATTCGTCAAGGCCCGAGAGCCTGGCCAGTTCGGCCACGGTTTCGTCGCAGGCCTGACGGCTCTTGGCGTGCACCATGGTGTAGAGGTTGTAGGGCCAGTCCATGCAGTTCACGCGGTGGTAGCAGTGGGAGATTTCGGGGCGGGCCGCGAAGAAGGCCCCCATGCGCTCCATGTCTTCCGGGTCCACGAACCAGGCCACCATGGCGTTGGAGCCGTAGCCCGCCTTCTGGTGGCGCAGGGTGGCCCCGAAGCGGCGAATCTCGCCGCGCTCCTTCATGCCCCGGATCAGGTCCAGCACCTGCTCCAGGGATGCGCCGGCCATGCGCGCCACCTCGGCGAAGGGCTCGGGGCCATCGGGCAGGTCGCCCTGCACGATGGACAGAATGCGCCGTTCCACCTCGCTGAACTCTTTGGCCTGGGACATGAAACCTCCTGGGACGGGGCGTGGGATGCCCTTTCTCTCTACCGGGTTCGTATGGTAGATGCAATTGCCCAGACGCGGGGGCGTTGGCCCGCGCCATCGAGGAGACAGCCATGAACGTAGCGGTGATAGGCGGCGGCAGCTGGGGAACCACCCTGGCCGACCTGCTGGCAGGCAAGGGAGAGAACGTCACCCTCTGGGTGCGCGAGATGGAACTTCTGGCCCAGATCAAGTCCACGGGCGAGAACGGATGGTACATGCCGGGGGTGAAGCTCTCGCCCAACCTCCAGGTCTCGCTGGACCTGGAACAGGCCTGCGCGGGCAAGGACCTCTTCGTCATGGCCGTGCCCAGCCAGTTCACGCGCGGCAAGCTGGGCGATATGCGCGACTTCCTGCCCAAGAACCCGGCCATCGTCTGCGCCAGCAAGGGCATGGAGCTCGACACCGGCAAGACCATGTCCGAGGTCTGCGAGGACGTGATGGGCGGACGCAAGCACCGCTTCGCCGTGCTCTCCGGCCCCAGCTTCGCCTACGAGACCATCCGGCGCATGCCCACGGCCATCAGCCTGGGCTGCAAGGACAAGGACCTGGCCCGCGAGATCCAGCAGGCGTTCGCCACCGACTCCTTCCGGGTCTACACCAACAAGGACGTGCGCGGCGTGGAGCTGGGCGGCGCGGTGAAGAACATCATCGCCATCGCGGCGGGCGTCTCCGACGAGCTGGGCTTCGGGGCCAACGGACGCGCGGCGCTCATCACGCGCGGCTTGGCCGAGATGGCCCGCCTGGGCGCGAAGCTCGGGGCCGACCCCAAGACCTTCACCGGCCTCTCGGGCCTGGGCGACCTGGTGCTCACCTGCACCGGCGACCTCTCGCGCAACCGCCAGGTGGGGCGCAGGCTGGCCAAGGGCCAGAAGCTCATGGACATCCTCACGGAGATGCGCACCGTGGCCGAGGGCGTGAAGACCACCCAGGCCGTGCATACCCTGGCGGCGCGCCTCAAGGTGGACCTGCCCATCACCGCGCAGGTGCACGCCGTGCTCTTCGAGGACAAGGACCCCGGGCAGGCCGTGCGCGACCTCATGGCCCGCTCCCTGCGCGACGAATAACCGATCTGACCCACGCCCGGCCCGTCGTTCGGCGGGCCGGGTTTCGCGTGCCTTCGCCGGAAGGGCCCGCGCCCGCCTCCGGCGAGAGGGCCTGCGTCCGGGCTGCCGGGGGCCTGCGCCCGCGCCGCTAGGAGCCCGAGTCCGCGTCCGGCGGGAGGGTCATTCCCCTTTGGGCTTGGCCTTGGCGGCCTGGAGCCGCTTTTCGTCCTCCTCGCGGGCCAGTTCGGCCGCAGCCGCCGCCCCTGCGGCGACAGCCAGGGGCTCGCCCGCGCGCGCCTCGGGCGGCAGGTACACCGTCACGTTGCGGTGGGCGAACTCGATGCCGTTCTCCCGGAAGCCTTCCTGCACCCTGCGGTAGAGTTCCTTCTCCACCAGGAACTGGTGGCCCGGCACGGTCTTGAACTTGATGCGCAGGATCATGGCCGAGTCCTCCATCTTGCGCACGCCCATGGACTTGATGTCCGAAAGCATGCCCTTGCGGATGTCCTCGTCGGCCATGAGCGCCTTGTTGATGCGCTTGATCACCTTGCGGATCTTCTCGATGTCGGCGTCGTAGCGCACGCGGAAGTCCAGCTTGGAGATGATGTAGTCCCGGCTGTAGTTCTGGAGGATCTTGAGCCCCCCGTACGGGATGGTGAACACCATGCCGCGCGGGTGGCGCAGCTTCATGGAGCGAAGCGAGATCTGCTCCACGGTGCCCTTGGCCGTGCCCGCCTCCACGTAGTCGCCCACGCGGAAGGCGTCGTCCACCAGGAAGAACACCCCGGAGATGATGTCCTTCACCAGGGTCTGCGCGCCGAAGCCGATGGCCAGGCCCACCACCCCAGCGCCCGCGATGAGCGGCCCGATGTCCACCCCCAGCGAGGAGAGCGCCACCAGCGCTCCCAGCACCACGATGACGCACAAGAGGAACTTGCGCAGCAACAAGAGCAGCGTGGCGCTGCGCGAGCCACCCGCGCCGCCGCCCTCCTCCATCTCCTCGCCGGGCAGCACGGCCTCTTCGCTCAGGCGGCGGTCGATGCGGATGCGCACGATCTCCCAGAATACCAGCCCCCCCACCAGCACCAGGAGCACCGAGAGCACGTTGCGCGCCAGCAGCCAGCCCAGGGGCACGTCCACGCCCCACAGCCGCAGCATGGCGAACACCGGGAAAACCACCAGGGCCACGCGCACGCACCTGCGGATGAGCGGCACGTAGTCCCGGAAGGCGCGTCCCCCGCCCGCGAGGTCCTTGCCGTGGGAGGCCTCTCCGGCGGTCGCGGGGGCGTCCAGGCGGATCACCTCGCGGTCCTCCCCCGAGGCCACGGCCAGCAGGCGGCGCACCCAGAGGTCCGCGCCGATGCAGGCGGGGATCAGGAAGAGGCTGGCCAGCAGGCTCACGATGGTGGCGTCGTCGGCCAGGGCCGCCAGGCTCCAGGCCAGGCCCATCAGCAGGGCGTAGGCCGAGGCGGGCACGTGCCACCAGCGCGCGGCCAGCTCGCGCAGGGGGCCCTCGTCTGGTTCCGCCCTGCCCGAGGCCAGGGCCAGGGACACCTCGCGCCGGTTGCACAGGACCATGGCCGAGAGCACGAGCCCCGTGACCGCGCCCGCCGAGGCGTAGACCAGGGAGGCCAGGGCCTGGGCGTTCAGGCCGTTTCGCAGCACGAAGCTCCCCAGGGCCAGGGAGAAGCAGGACGTGGCCACGGCCATGAACCAGGCGTGGATGGTGCGGGCCTGGGCGTCGTCCAAGGGGATGGGGCGCAGCAGTGCGCTGTCAGGCGCGAGGAGCGTGAGCGACGCCGCGCGCCACAGGAGAAGCACGGTGCAGGTCGCCATGGCGGTGAAGGTCGTCACGTACTCAAGCCCCCGGGGCTGGGTGACGGACACCAGAAGCCCCAGGGACACGGCCGCGAAGACCAGCACGGAGGCCGCGTGGAGCGCGGCACGGGCCGCCATGGCCCAGAGCCTGCCAAGCGCCATGGTCTCCAGACGTCCTAGGAGCGGCCCTTCCAGGCGTCTCGACCCGGCCCGCGCGGCCAGGAAGGCCGCCAGCCCACCCAGCAGCACAAGGCCGGCCAGGGCCAGGGCGGAGCGCAGAACGCTCGCGCCGCCCGCGGCATCGAGCAGGGCCGCGCGGTCCGTCCACTCCCGGGCGGCCTGGGCCGCGAGCGCCCCGCCCTGCCCGCCCAGGCCGCGCAGGGCCTTCTCGGCGCGCTCAAAGGGGCCTCGCACGGCCTGCCCGCGCTCTTCGTCCTGGTCCCGGACGCGGGCGGCCGCTTCGGCGGCCAGGCGTTCGCGGAGCACCTTCCGGGCCTGCTCGTCGCTAAGCCCTGCCACGAAGGCATCCACGCCGCCGGGCGAAAGCGCCGAGGCGTCCGGCAGGGCAGCGGCCTTGCCCTGGCCGGACTGGCCCGGGAGTTTGGCCGCCAGGGCCTGCCCGGCGCAGAAGATAAGGAGCGCGGCCAGGAGAAGCCGGGGGAGTGCAAGGGAAGGGCGAACCGTCATGCTGCCTCCAGGGCCGCCGTGGACGCAGGCGGTCACGTTCAGGCTAGCAGCGATGGGAGCGCGATGACAAGCGCCCGCGCCTGCCTCTGTCGCGCCCGGTACGCGCCAGGACGCGGCCGCGCGTTCTGCCGAGGTGACGGCGACCGACTCCGGCGAGGCGTCCCACGTCCGTTCCCGGGCGTTCCGGCCCGGTCCGTGCGCGGGACACGACACTAGAAGAGCCCGCAGGCCAGGCCCAGGGCCACGGCGAGCATCATCCCGGCCACGGCCCGGCGCACGCCGTCGATGGTGGCCTTGCGCACGAGGCGCTTGCCCAGGAAGGCCCCCGCGAAGGCGGCCAGGCAGGCCAGGGTCACCAGGCCCGCGTGGTCCGCCACCTCGGGGCGGCCCAAGTGTCCGGCGTAGACCGCCAGGCGGCTCAAGTCCACGACGCAGGCCAGCACCACGCCCGTGGCGATGAAGGCCTCCTTGGAGAGCCCGGCCTTGAGCAGATAGGCGCTGCGGAACGCCCCCTGGTGCCCCGAGAGGCCGCCGAAGAAGCCCGAAAGGAGCCCGCCCGCCAACAGGCCGCCCCGCGCCGGACCCTGCTTGATGGAACCTCGCAGTTCCGCCAGGGCGAAAAAGGCCATGAGACCGGCCATGAGGAGCTTGAGCGGCGTGACCGCGCGCACGGCCCCCAGGGCCTGGTAGGTGAACAGGGCGGGCTGGCCCTCCAGCGCGCCCAGGAGCCAGGCCCCGGCCAGGGCGGCCAGCATGGCCGGGAGGCCGAAGGCCAGGGCGGTGCGCGGGTCGGCGGCGCGCCAGAAGAGCGAGAGCTTGAAGAGGTTGTTGGCCAGGTGCACCAGGGCGGTCTGGGCGACGGCCACGTCCACGGGGAAGAACAGGGCGAAGGCCGGGAAGAGGAGAGTGCCCAGGCCGAAGCCGGAAAAGAGCGTGAGGCCCGAGGCCAGCAGGGCCGTCAGACAGACGAGGAGGACTTCCAAGGAGATGCTCCGGTCGAACGGGTTCAGCCGTCGGAGATGCGTCGCAAATGCCTGCGGTAGATCACGTTGCCCTTGCCGTCGTCCAGGCTCATGAGCAGGTCGCCCGGGAGGAAGCGCACGCCGCCGCGCTCGAATTCGCGGGTGATCAGGTTCACGCCCCAGATCTCGGGATGTTTCGGGTCGTCCGCGCGGCTGATGACGAGGAAGCCCTTGTCGAAGCCCCAGCGGGTGGTTTTGGGCAGGATGCGCGCCAGTTCGTCCAGGGTGCGCGGGGTGTCGCGGGCGTCCTCGGAGGCCATGTGGGAGACAAAGACCCCGCCGGGGAGGAAGGCGAAGGTCTGGTAGGGGAGCTTCCAGGGGTCCTGGGCGTTGGTGGCCTTGAGGGCGTCGGTCCAGGGGACCAGGGTCCAGTAGCCCCGAACCTCCTCGGGCGTGGCGAAGCGTCCGGGGGAGTCCTGCTGGGCGCGGACGGCCCCTGGAGAGAGGAGGCCCGCGAGCAGCAGGAGGCAGGCGAGCGCGAGGGCGGTTCGAGCGAGGCGCGGCAGGCCCAGGGATATGGTGAACGCTTCGTGGGGCATGTCGGCTCCTGGGCGCGCGGCTTGAGGGGGCCGGGCCGCCTCCGGCTCGGTTGAGGGTCGCCACGGTCTGTCCCGGGCCGCCGGTAAGGCCTGGGGGCGGGAGAGCCCGGTTTCGTCCGGCCGGGTGGGGAGCCGGGCATGGTTCCCGGCCGCGACCCGCGCGTGCGTGGCGCGGACGGACTAGCGAGTCGGAGGTCGGCATACGCCGTCTCGCCCCGCGCGCCCGGAGGCGCGGCGGGGGAGGCGGGGGATGCTTGAGTCCCGGCGTTATTTCTTCTTCAGGGCCGCCAGCCTGTCGGAGAGGCTCTGCTGGGGCTGGGTCGATACGCCCTGGGCCTCCTTGAGGGCCTGGGCCAGGTAGGGGTCTTCGGATTTGGGGGGGGCCAGGAGCTGGGCCTTCTGGGCGTGCACCTCGGTGCGGGCCTCCATCTCCTGGGCCTTCTGGGTCATGGCGTCGAAGGCGGTGCCCAGGTTCCCGGCCTGCTGCTTGATGCCGGCCACCACCTTGGCGCGCTCCTCCTGCTCCTGGGCGCGGTCCATGCGCACCTTGGCGGCCTCCATGCGACGCTTGGCGTCGTTGAGGCGCTCGCGGGCGGTCTTCAGGCGCTCGGAAGCGGATTTCACGGCCTCGGCCAGTTCGTCGTAGAAGGCCTTGGCCTCCTGGGCCTCGCGCTGTTCCCGGTCGATCTCGGGGACCATCTTCTCCAGCTCGGCCAGGAGACCGGCGAGGCTGGCCTCCACCTGTGCCTTTTCGCCCTCGGGCGCGGCCTCGGCGCGGGCCTGGAGACGTTCGGCGGCGGCCAGGCGCAGGTCGTAGTTCTTCTGGATCTCCCGGGCCTCCTGGTCCTCGCGTTCCCAGGCCTTCTTGGCGTCCACCATCTGGCGGGTGAGTTTGGTGAGGGCGTCGTCGAGCTCGCCGATCTCGGCCTCGGAGGCCGTCTCGGGGTCGAACTCCACGAGCATCTTCACGAAGCCGGACTGGGCGTCCTGGGCCTTGTTGACGAAAAAGTGCTTCAGGAAATTGAGCATGTGCGTTCTCCTCGAATCGCTCGTTTGAACAGCATGAGCATGTGCGTCATGATACGGGTGCAGCCGTGTCGGGGCGGCGCCGCGGGCCTCACGTGGCGGCGCGACGCCTTCCGAAGAGCATCCAGGCCGCGCCGCCCGCCAGCACCAGCGTGACGATGGGCCAGAAGAGCGAGCCCGCCGCGTTCTTGGGTTCCTCGATCTTGGGCTGGGCCAGGGCCACGTTGGGGTCCACGTCCTTGGGCATGGCCGTGGGGTCCACGGGCGTGCCGTCCTTTTTCATCTGGTCGAGCTTGGCGTTCATCTCGTCCAGCTGTTTCTTCAAATCCGCATTGGATTCCGCGAGCTTGGCGGCCTCCTGCTTGAAGGCCTGCACGCCGGGGTCGGCCTGGTGGTTGTGGAAGAAGCCCGCCCCGGAAGTGAGGTTGGAGAGCATGAACCACATGAACATGGCGTCCCACATGCCGAAGCCGGAGAAGCTGTTGAAGGCGTACCCGGGGGCGGACCAGCCGCGCCCGGAATAGTAGTTGTCGCGGTAGCGGTTGTAGTCCTGGTAGGAGCCGAACGAGCGGTTCTGGCTCAGGATGGGCTTGTTGGTGGTAACCTGACCCGGGGACACGGGGTTGCCGGGCTTGGTGTAGAGGCCCTGGTAGCCCTGGTAGGAGGTGGCGGCGGCCTGGCGCTTCACGGCGTCGGACCCGGCGTTGGAGAAGGCCGAGCCTCCGGCCTGCTTGCCCGCCCCGGAGGCCTGGGTCCCGGCGGTGTTGGACCAGCCGCCGGGAGTCTGGGACGGCGCCGGGGCAGCGGCGGCGGGCGGTGCGGCCGAGGGGGCCGGGGTGGCGGACTGCTGCGCGGGCGCGGGCTTGCTGGTGCTGCTCCAGCCGGAAGACCCCGAGGGGGCCGGGGACGGCGACGAGGGCGGCGGCGTGGAGGGCCTGCTGGAGCTGGACCACCCCGAAGAGCCGGAGCGGCTGCCGCCGCTGGAGAAGGAGCCGCTTTTCTTGGCCAGGGCCGCGCCGACGGGGCCGAAGACGAGGGTCAAAGCCACCACGAGGGCCAGGATCGCGTGCGGTCGCATGGGGAGCACCTCTTGCAACGTTTCTTGAAGTGTCTTGATCCCCTACGGGAACAAGGGGGGGGCGCGCGGAGCGCCTTTAGAAAATCTTCAGGGCCTGGGGCGACATGACCACCCCGGACAGACAACGCACGAGCACCTGTCCGGGCTCCTCGTCCACGGAGAGGAGCATGTACTCCTGGGCGTCGGGCGAAAGCTCGCGGCTGTAGAGCATCATCTTGTGGGGGACTTCGATGGGCGCCTGGGCCGGGTCGGTGAAGATGCGCTCAACGGCCTCCACGGGGGCCGCGTAGGCGCCCTGGCCCCAGTCGCGGGAGTAGGAGCGCCCGTTGGGGGCGTTGAGGTCTGCCCCGCCGATCAGCCCGCCCTCGCCCAGCCAGAGGCCCCAGTCGGCCTCGGAGCCGGGGAAGATCTCCTCGAACACCTGGAAACAGTTCACGTCCAGGAGCGTTCCCGCCTTGTCCTGCTGGAACTGGAAGAGGGCCTGGCGACCGCCGGTCTTGACGTAGGCGCGGCTCACCCGGAGCCCGAAAAGCTCCATGCCCGAGACGGCCTCCACCACCATGTCGCCCTGGGGCAGGGGCAGGGTGAGGCCCAAGCCGTCGTAACGCAGGATCTCGCCCTGTTCCAGGGAGACGATGGCCCCCACGCGCAGGGGCGGGGGCAGCTGGGGATAGCCGGGATAGGTTTGGGGGTCTTTCTTGCCGCTGTTCCAGAACATGGGGTCTCCTCGCGGTGGAAAAGCTTTCCAATCTGTAATTGTATTCGCGCGCGCTCCCGAAAGCAACGCCTCGGGGCTGACAATCTCATGAAATCATTGTCATGGACGCGCGGGTGTCAAGGCGTCTGGGGCTGGGGAACGAAGTCGTATTCTCCCACGCCCTGCACCAGGAGCACGCGGCAGGGGCCCGGGCCCAGGCAGCGCACGCGGTGGGCGCGGCCCACGGTGGCCTGGAGCCACTCGCCGCACCCGAGCACGCGGGTTTCGTCCGGCCCGCGAAAGGCGATCTCCACCGCGCCCTCCAGGCAGAAGGACGAGTCCGTGACGTGCGTGTGGCTGTGCCAGGGTATCTCCTGGCCGAACTCGAAAGTCATGAGCGTGGCGCGCACATCCTTGCCCTGGGCGACGACGAGCTTGTCCGCGATGGCATAGGCAGGCTTGGGGTCGGGCATGGGGGCTCCTTGGTTGATGCCATCCATACCGTGGAGCGAGGGGCGCGGCAAGTGGCGCGGCGTGGGAAGCGTCCGCTCGCGGGGGGGAGCGTTCCCTGGTGCTCAGGGTGCGCCCGCTGGTGAGCCGCCTGGGATTGGCCGGACCCACGGCGTTCCCTCCTGCTCAGGGAGCGCCCGGGCTTGTTGACAGCCGTGGAAACCCGGAGCATGCGGCCGTTCAAGTAGGTCACGCCCCGTCAAGCCCGGCCAAGCCGGCCAAGCCCGGCCACGCAGGCGACTGCTGGTCTTGTGGGCGGCGACCCGGGATGTTTTGACAATGAAAATCACTCTCAATTATTCCCTCTCCATCCGGGCCGCTCCGGCGGCCCCAAAACGACACGCAAGGAGACGCGCATGGCGAAGGCACTGATCGTCTACGGTTCCACCACGGGCAACACCGAGTCCGTGGCGGACCACGTGGCCAGGACCCTGCGGGACGAAGGGGCGAGCGTGGAGCTGCGCGACGCGGCCTCCGTGAACCCCGAAGGGCTGGCCGAGGGGTTCGACCTGGTGCTGCTTGGCTGCTCCACCTGGGGCGACGAGGACCTGGAACTCCAGGAGGACTTCCAGGAGCTCTACGAGCGCCTGGAAGAGGCCGGGTTGTCCGGGCGCAAGGTGGCGGTGTTCGGGTGCGGCGATTCGAGCTACAAATGGTTCTGCGGGGCCGTGGACGCCATCGAGGAGCGCGCGGCCCAGCTGGGCGCGACCGTGGTGGCCCCGGGGCTCAAGCTGGACGGCGAGCCGGACCAGGCGGACGCCATGGCCTGGGCCAGGGAGGTGCTGCGCGCCGCGGCCTAGCGGCCCGCTCCGATTCCGAGTGAGGGCCGGGCGCGTGCTTGCGCAAGCCGTGGCGTCCGGTCCCGAGCCCGGCAGCGGGAAAGGTTCCCGCGTGCGAGACGCAGGCGGCCGCCCGGGCGGGAGGAAACCCGGGCGGCCGTTTCGCGTTCTAGGCGGCAGGCCCGGCGATGGAGGCGCGGGCGTGGGTGAAGCGGTAGACCTCGCCTTCCTGGAGGAAGGGAGAATCCACGAACTGGGTCATCTTGGGGGTCTTGTAGCGCAGGCGCGCGAAGCCGCCGCAGAGGGTGGTGAGGGGCACGGTCTTGCGCTGCCAGGGGTTGAAGAAGACGCGCCCGAGGCTCTTGCCGCTGGCCAGGTCTTCCAGCTCCACGGCGCGGGGGAAGGAGCTGTGGTTCTCCAGCTCCACGTTGATGGAGACGCCCGCGAAGAACTGGGCGTAGTCCATGAGCTTGCCGTAGCGGAACTTGTAGTTCTCGCGCACGGTCTCGATCTTGGAGGCGAGATCCTCCACGTCCTCGGGCGGGAGCTGGTTGAAGGCGTTGGCCAGGTGGGTACGCAGCTGTTCGGACTCCGACATGTTCATCCTCCTCAAGTATGCGAGTCGCAGTTGTTCGTCCCAGACGGGAGCGTCCTGGGCGTCTATCCCCGAGGCGGCCAGGGCCGCGCTGGTGATCAAGGGAAGCAAGGCCATGCGGCACATCCGGAGCAGGAGGCGGGGCCGCCCGGGGCGACCCAGCCGGTTAGAAAGAAGAAAGAGCGGTCTAAGACCGCTCCTTGGTAGAAACACGAACTTTCGATCTTGTAAAGCCTACTTGCCATTCACCAGGGAGTAGGTCTGGGTGGCGATCTCCAGCTCCTCGTTGGTGGGGATGATGTAGACGGCCACGGGCGAGTCGTCGGTGCTGATCTTGGTGATCTGGCCGCGCTTGAAGCCGTAGTTGCGCTCCTTGTCGATCTTCACGCCGATGCCGCCCAGGGTCTCGCAGGCGTGCTGGCGCACGTCGGGGTCGTTCTCGCCGATGCCGGCGGTGAACACCACGGCGTCGCAGCCGTCCAGGGCGGCCAGGTAGGCGCCGATGTAGTGGGTGACGCGGTAGCAGAACATCTTCAGGGCCAGTTCGGCCTTCTTGTCGCCGTTTTCGCGGGCGGCGTGGATGTCGCGCATGTCGTTCAGGCCGCAGATGCCCTTGAGGCCGCTCTGCTTGTTGAGCAGCGAGTCCACCTGCTGGATGGTCAGGCCCTTGTTTTCAGCCAGGAAGGGGTGGAGCGAGGGGTCCACGTCGCCGGAGCGGGTGCCCATCATCAGGCCCATGAGGGGGGTGAGGCCCATGGAGGTGTCCACGCACTGGCCGTTCTTCACGGCGGCCATGGAGCAGCCGTTGCCCAGGTGCACGGTGACGCAGCTGGTCTGCTCGAAGGGCTTGCCGAGCACCTGGGAGAGCTTCTTGGCCACGTAGCCGTGCGAGGTGCCGTGGAAGCCGTAGCGGCGGATGCCCAGCTCCTCGTAGAGTTCGAAGGGGATGGGGAAGAGATAGGCGTAGTCGGGGATGCTGCCGTGGAAGGCGGTGTCGAACACGGCAACCTGGGTGACGCCGGGGAAGAGCTTGGTGGCGGCCTCGATGCCCATGAGCCCGGCGGGGTTGTGCAGGGGGGCCAGCTTGCAGAACTTTTTGATGGTCTCCACCACCGCGGGGTCGATGACGGTGGGCTGCTTGAAGGCCTCGCCGCCGTGCACCACGCGGTGTCCGATGGCCCCGATCTCGGAGGCCTTGGCCACGGGGGCCTCGCCGCCGGTGATCAGGCCGGCGCAGCGGCCCAGGGCGGCGGTGTGGTCGGCGAAGGGCTCCTCCACGTTGAGCACCTTCTGCCCGGGCGTGCCGGGGAAGGCCTTGTGGGTGATCTTGCCCATGGCTTCGCCGATGCGCTCGGTAATGCCGGAGCAGAGCACGGCGTGGGTGTCCATGTCGATGAGCTGGTATTTGAGCGACGAGCTGCCGCAGTTGAGCACGAGAACGTTCATGGGTCGAAGGCTCCTTGAATGGGGCTTGGGTCTTAGTGTTGCGCCTGAATGGCGGTGATGGCCACGGTGTTCACGATGTCTTCCACGGTGCAGCCGCGGGAGAGGTCGTTGACGGGCTTGTTCAGGCCCTGGAGGACGGGGCCGATGGCCACGGCCTGGGCGGCGCGCTGCACGGCCTTGTAGGTGTTGTTGCCGGTGTTGAGGTCGGGGAAGATGAACACGGAGGCCTTACCCGCAACCTCGGAGCCGGGCATCTTGAGGGCGGCCACCTCGGGGTCGATGGCGGCGTCGTACTGGAGGGGGCCTTCGAGCTTGAACTCGGGGGCCAG
This sequence comes from Fundidesulfovibrio magnetotacticus, assembly GCF_013019105.1. Lineage (NCBI taxonomy): Bacteria > Pseudomonadati > Thermodesulfobacteriota > Desulfovibrionia > Desulfovibrionales > Desulfovibrionaceae > Fundidesulfovibrio > Fundidesulfovibrio magnetotacticus. The sequence continues at coordinate 274,311 of NZ_BLTE01000002.1, read as the reverse complement.
CTCCTTGGCGATCTTCACGGCCTCGCGCACCTTGTCCACCTCCGCGCCGGAGCCCGATGCGCCCGTGGAGTAGGAGAGCATGGCGATGCGCGGCTCCACGCCGAACGCCAGGGCCGTGTGGGCCGACTGGATGGCGATTTCCGCCAGCTGCTGGGCGTTTGGGGTGGGGTTCACGGCGCAGTCGCCGAAGACGAGCACGCGGTCGGAGAGGCACATGAGGAACACCGAACTCACGATGGACATGCCCGGCTTGGTCTTGATGATCTGCAGGGCCGGGCGGATGGTCTCCTGGGTGGTGGTGATGGAGCCAGAGACCATGCCGTGGGCCTGGCCTTTCTGGACCATCATGGTGCCGAAGTAGGTGGGGGAGAGCATCTGGTCGCGGGCCATCTCCTCGGTGACGCCCTTGGACTTGCGCATCTCGTAGTAGGAAGTCCAGTAGTCCTCGTAGAATTCGCTCTTGGCGGGATCAATGAGCTGCGCGCCGGAGAGGTCCAGGCCCAGCTGGGAGATGAGCGGCTCCACCTCGGCGGGCTTGCCCAGGATGGTCAGGTCGGCCACGCCGCGGCGCAGGAGGATGTCGGCGGCGCGCAGGATGCGGGCCGAGGTTCCCTCAGGCAGGACGATGCGCTGCTTGTCGCTCTTGGCCTTGTCGATGAGGCTGTACTCGAACATCTTGGGCGTCATCTTGGAGGAGCGCTTGGCCTCCAGGCGTGCGCGGAAGTCGTCGCTTTTCACGTGGGCCTCGAAGGTGCCCAGGGCGGTGGCGATCTTCTTCTGGTCGTCGGATTCGATGCGGCCGTAGAGGTCCATGAGGATGCGCGCCACCTTGTAGGTGTGGCCCTCGGCCATGAGCACGGGCAGGGGGACGCCGGTCCAGCCGTCGATGAGCTTCTTGATGTTCAGGTGGGGGTCCAGCCCGCCGGTGAGCACGATGCCGGCCACGTCGGGATAGCTGGTGGAAAGGCGCGAGGCGTAGCAGCCCAGCACCACGTCGGCGCGGTCGCCGGGGGTGATGACCAGCGCCCCCTTCTTCACGTAGTCCAGGAAGTTGCCCACCTGCATGGCGGCCACGATGTAGTCGTCGATGGGCGTGTCGAGCTGGTTGTCGCCGTAGAGCACCTGGGCGTTCAGCCACTTGGCCACGTCGCCCACGGTGGGCTTGCCCAGGGTGGCGTCCTCGGGGATGGCGTAGGTCAGGCAGTCCTGGCCGCCGATGTATTTGCAGGTGATGCCTTCCACCACCTTCTGCTCGATGCCCGGGTCCACGCGGTTGACGATGGTGGCGAAGATGTCCAGGCCTTTTTCCGCGAAGGTGTCGATGGCGATCTGCGTGGAGGGCACCAGGGTGTCGACGGGCTTGTCGTGGCCGTTGGCAACCAGGATGACGGGGATGCCCAGGTTGGCCGCGATTTCCGCGTTGATGTCGTATTCGAAGGCGGAGTCGGAGCCCAGGAAGTCGGTGCCTTCGCAGAGCACGAAGTCGAAGCGCGCCTCCAGCTCCTTAAACTTGGCCACGATGTTCTCCAGGAGCACGGTGTGCTTGCCCTGGTTGATCATGTCGCGGGCCTGGTCGAGGGTGTAGGCGTAGGTCTCCTCGTAGCGCATGTTCAGGTAGAACTGCGAGAGGATCAGGTTGATGTCGTGGTCCTTCTTGCCCTGGGCGGAGCCGGAGATGATGGGGCGGAAGAAGGCGACGCGCTGGAAATCCTTGAGCAGGAGCTGCATCACGCCCAGGCAGATGGCCGATTTGCCGCTGCGGGCTTCGGTGGCGATGATGTAGAGGTTCTTAGCCATGCGAGTCTCCTCGGGTGTGGGGGTGTAGGAGGGGTGCGACGGGTAGTGAAGGGTGCCGCCGTCTGGGCGAGGGAGCCTGGGAGGCGGCCCGAGGGAGGCCGCGAGAAACGTCACCGAACGGACCGAAGCAGGGGGCGCTCCGGTCCGGGGAGGTCGTGGCAAGTGGGGCAGGGCCGCGGGGCCAGGGGCCGCGCGGCCGGGGTTCTCGGATCATGGCGTTCCGTGGATGGGGTTCTCGGCCGGACGCGCGCGGGGCGCGCCGCGCCGGACCCCGGACGCCATCAAGAATCGCGCCAGATTGAACGTTTTTGGGAAAATCAACGATTTCATAGTGTTGCATGCGATCCCGTCCCGGAGCGCGACACGGTTTTCCAGACACGTCCTCCGCGCGGGCGAACGCGCCCCGCGAAGCCGATGAGGGAGGAGCAGGCAAGGCAGGCCGGGTTCTGGCAGGAACCCCAGTGAATGCCTAGCAAGCGCCGGGGGGCCGGTCAATGGGAGGGGCGTTTTTTCGGACAGTCCGGGAAATCGGACGAGGCTACGGCGCCAGGATGGCCCGGGCCTCCTCATCCGTGAGGGGCCTGCCCAGGCGGCGCGAGGCCTCGCGCACGGCCTCGGTGAGGGCGTCGAGGTCGCGCGAGGCCGGGTCCTGCCCCAGCTCGCGCAGCCTGGCGGCCACGGCGGCGCGTCCGCTTTTCCCGCCCAGGGCGACCCGCCGGGAAAGGCCCAGACGGGCGGGGTCGTAGGGCTCGAAGAGAGCGGGGTCGCGCGCCAGGCCGTGCACGTGCAGGCCGGTCTCGCAGGCGAACTGCCCGGCCCCGGCCACGGGCTTGCGCGCCTCGATGGGCACGCCCGAGGCCTCGGACACGGCTTGGCACAGCCCAGCCAGCTCCTCCACGCGGTAGGGGGCGCCCAGGTTCAGAGCCGTGTAGGCGGCCAGCTCCTCCAGCCGGGCCAGGCCCGCGCGCTCGCCCAGGCCCAGCACCGAGGCGTCGGCGAAGTCGGCCCCGGCCAGCAGGCCCGAGAGGGCGTTGGCCGTGGCCATGCCGAAGTCGTTGTGGCAGTGCACGCCCAGGGGCGCGTCCAGCGCGGCCTTGAGCCGCTCCACCAGCCGTGCCACGCCCAGGGGCTGCCACAGGCCCACGGTGTCGGAGAGGCGCACGCGCCCGGCCCCGGCTCGCAGGGCCGCGCGGCCCAGGCGCTCCAGGTCTTCGGGCGCGGCGCGTGAGGCGTCCTCCAGGCCCACGGAAACGGCCCTGGCCCCGGCCTGCAGGGCCAGTTCCACGTGGCGGGCCAGGTGGGCCTCGCCCTGCTCCAGGGTCATGTCCAGGCGTCCGGCCAGGTGGAAGCGGGAGGCGGGCATGCCCAGGTGCACCCAGTGCGCGCCCAGGGCGGCCCCGGCGGCAAGGGCGTCGGCGCGGCAGGCGCACCAGACGCTCACGGCGGGGCCGTCCTCCAGGGCCAGGGCATGGGCGGCCAGGGGGGGCACGGAGGGGTCGCGCAGGGGGCTTGGCAGCTCCACCTCGTCCACGCCCAGGCGCGCAAGGCGCGTGAGGACGTCCCGGCGGGCCCGCGCCGGGAAATAGACCCCGAAGCTCTGTTCGCCCTCGCGCAGGGTGGAGTCGACGAGTCTCATTTCAGATGGTCCTTGAAGTCGTAGTAGCCGCCCCGGGCCATGAGCAGGGCGAACTCCGAGGCGGCCAGGGGCCTGGCGAAGAGGTAGCCCTGGAAGCTGCTGCAACAGTTGAGGCGGCGCAGAAATTCCAGCTGCGCGGAGCTCTCCACGCCCTCGGCCACCACGTCCATGTTCAGGTTGGCGGCGATGGACACGATGGAGGTGACGATGGCCGCGTCGTCGCGGTCCAGGGGCAGGCCGTCCACGAAGGACTTGTCGATCTTCAGGGTCTTGATGGGCAGCTTCTTGAGGTAGGCCAGGGAGGAGTAGCCCGTGCCGAAGTCGTCCAGGGCCACGCCCACCCCGGCCTCGGCGAGGGCGGAGAGAGCTTGGCTCACCATGCCGAAATCTTTGAGGAAGACGCTCTCGGTCACTTCCACTTCCAGCTGCTCCGGGGGCAGGCCGGTGCGTTCCAGCAGGGCCAGCGTGCGCCCGGTGAGCCCCGGCTGCTCCAGTTGCCTGGGGGAGAGGTTCACCGACACCTTGAGCGCGCCCAGGCCCTCCGCGCTCCAGAGGGCGGTCTGGCGGCAGGCCTCTTCGAGCACCCACTCGCCCAGGGAGAGGATGAGCCCGGTCTCCTCGGCCAGGGGGATGAAGTCGGCCGGGGAAACGAGCCCGCCGTCGGGCTGGCTCCAGCGCACCAGGGCCTCCATGCCCGTGATCTGGCCCGTGAGCATGTCCACGCGGGGCTGGTAGTGGAGCACGAAGTCCTTGCGGGCCAGGGCCTTGCGCAGGTCGTTCTCCAGGCGCAGCGCGCCCATGACGCGTTCGCCCAGGTCCTCGGTGAAGAAGGCGAAGTTGTTCCTTCCGGCATCCTTGGCGCGGTACATGGCCAGTTCGGCGTTGCGCACCAGCTGGGATGGGTCGTGCCCGTCGGCGGGGGAGATGGTGATGCCCACGCTGGCCGAGATGTAGATTTCCTCGCCGCGCACGGTCATGGGGTCGCTCAGGCAGGCCAGGGCGCGCCCGGCCACGTGGGCGGCGTCCTCGGGGTCGCGCAGGGCGTCCAGGAGCAGGTAGAAGGAGTCGCCGCCGAAGCGCGAGAGGGTGTCGGCCTGGCGCATGAGCGGGGCCAGGCGCTGGGCCACCTCGGAGAGGATGATGTCCCCCGTGACGTGGCCCAGGCTGTCGTTGACGGTCTTGAAGCGGTCCAGGTCCAGGCAGACCACGCCCACGTGGCGGCCCTGACCCTGGCTCTGGCGCAGGGCCTGGCCCAGGCGGTCCAGGAAGAGGTGGCGGTTGGGCAGGCCGGTGAGGGCGTCGTGGTAGGCCTCGTGCAGGAGCATGTCGCGCTGGCGCTTGAGGTCGGTGAGGTCGTGGAACACGGCCAGGTAGCGCACGAGCCTGCCCGAGTCGTCGGGCAGGGCGGTGATGCGCAGCCACTCGGGGTAGGCCTCGCCGGATTTGCGGCGGTTCCATATCTCGCCTTCCCAGCGGCCGTTCTCGGCGAGGCTTTGCCACATGTCGCGGTAGAAGGCCTCGTCGTGGCGGTCGCTCTTGAGCACGCGCGGCGTCTGGCCCAGCACCTCCTCCGGGGCGAAGCCGGTGATGGCGGTGAAGGCCTTGTTCACCCATTCGATGCGCCCGTCGGGGCCCGTGACGGTCACTCCTTCGAGGGAGTTGTCCATCAGGGCCTCGAGCAGGCGGCGCGTTTCGTCGCGCGAGAGTGCGGGGGAGGATGTGTCCATGCGTAAGCCCATCCCGCGTCCGCAGGGTCCGCGTTTTTTAGAGGATCTGGAAGAGCATGCGCGTGGCCATGATCACCAGGAAGCCCGCGAAGACCTTCTTGAGCATGGCCACGGGGAGCTTGTGGGCGATGCGCGCGCCCGTGGGGGCCGTGAGCATGCTGCACACCACCAGGCCGATCATGGCGGGGAGGTAGACGAAGCCCAGGGAGGCCTCGGGGAGGCCGACCTTGCCCATGCCGCCGAAAATGTAACCCACGGCCCCGGCCACGGCGATGGGGAAGCCGATGGCCGCGCCGGTGCCTACGGCCTGGTGCATGGGCACGTTGCAGAAGGTCATGAAGGGCACGGTGAGCGTGCCGCCGCCGATGCCCACAAGGGCGGAGATCACGCCGATGAAGCCGCCCACGCCGGTCATGGGGCCGATGCCCGGGATCTCGCGGCTGGGCTTGGGCTTGAAGTTCAAAAACATCTGCAGGGAGACATAGTAAAGGAAGAACACGAAAAAGCCCTTGAGGAAGCCCGAGGAGAGCCAGGCCGCCAGCTTGGACCCGGCCAGCGTGCCCAGCACGATGCCCGGGGTGATGAGCTTCACGATGTTCCAGCGCACCGCGCCGTGGGCGTGGTGCGCGCGCATGCTGGAGACCGAGGTGAACATGATGGAGGCCAGCGACGTGCCCAGGGCCATCTGCATGAGGTATTCGGGGGCGATGCCCTGCCAGGCGAAGAGCACCGAGAGGATGGGCACGATGACGATGCCGCCGCCCACGCCAAGAAGGCCGGCCAGGATGCCGGCGGCCGCGCCGGCCGCAGCGTAGAGCAGGTAGTAGACGATCTCCATGAAAGCGACTCCTTCTCAAAGGCGCGTCGATGCGCGCCGGAACTCCGCCCTGCCTCGGGCGGGCCGAAGGCCGCGACGTAGCGCCTTTTGCCCCGGTTGTCGACACGCCCTGGAAAAGCGTTCGAACAAATGCGACAAAAATGAAGACAATTTTGTCGCAAGTTACGACATGGCCTGTAATCCATGAAATTCACGCGCTGATCAAGCGTGTCCGCCAGCCCGCGCCAATGCTCATGATTTGCCAATTTTGCCAAATTTTGCCCATGTTGGCACGGGGCTTGCCCTAGCCCTCATGCCAACGCGCAAAACCCATCCCCTTTTGGAGGCATGTCATGAGAAAGATCGCCATCTACGGCAAGGGCGGCATCGGAAAGTCCACCACCACGCAGAACACCGTGGCGGGCCTGGCCACCCTGGGCAAGAAAGTCATGGTCGTGGGTTGCGACCCCAAGGCCGACTCCACCCGCCTGCTCCTGGGCGGACTGCAGCAGAAGACCGTGCTCGACACCCTGCGCGAGGAAGGCGAGGACGTCGAACTCGAAGACATCCTGAAGCCCGGCTTCAAGGGCACCATGTGCACCGAGTCCGGCGGTCCCGAGCCCGGCGTCGGCTGCGCCGGCCGCGGCATCATCACCTCCATCAACCTGCTTGAACAGCTGGGCGCCTACAAGGAAGACAAGAACCTCGACTACGTCTTCTACGACGTCCTGGGCGACGTTGTCTGCGGCGGCTTCGCCATGCCCATCCGCGAAGGCAAGGCCCAGGAGATCTACATCGTCGTCTCCGGCGAAATGATGGCCATGTACGCCGCCAACAACATCTGCAAGGGCATCGTGAAGTTCGCCGAGGCCGGCGGCGTGCGCCTGGGCGGCCTGATCTGCAACTCCCGCAAGGTGGACCGCGAGGAAGACCTCATCACCGCCCTGGCCGACCGCCTCGGCACCCAGATGATCCACTTCCTGCCCCGCGAAAACCAGGTGCAGCGCGCCGAGCTCAACCGCAAGACCGTCATCGACTACTCCCCCGAGCACCCCCAGGCCGACGAGTACCTGAAGCTCGCCAAGAAGATCGAGGACAACCAGATGTTCGTCATCCCCAAGCCGCTGCCCATCGAAGAGCTGGAAGCCCTGCTCGTGGAATACGGCATCGCCAACTAGGCCCGGACGAAAACACCCATCAAGGCAGGAGAATCCAGCATGTCCCTCATCATGATCCGTTCCATCGTCCGCCCCGAGAAGGCCGACGACGTCATGGCCGCCCTCATGGAGTCCGGCTTCCCGGCCGCCACCAAGCTCGCCGTGGCCGGCCGCGGCAAGCAGCGCGGCATCAAGATCGGCGAAGTCACCTACGACGAGATCCCCAAGGTCCAGATCATGACCGTGGTCTCCGAGAAGGACAAGGAATACGTGGTCAAGACCATCGTGGACGCCGCACGCACCGGCGGCAAGGGCAACTTCGGCGACGGCAAGATCTTCGTCTCCCCCGTGGACGAGATGGTCACCATCTCCTCCGGCGTCAAGGAGACCGACGTCTCGAGCATCGGGGAGGCCAGGTCATGAAAGAAGTCATCGCGGTGGTTCGCATGAACAAGATGAACCAGACCAAGAAGGCGCTCACCGATGCGGGCATCGCGGCCTTCTTCGCCCACGAGGCCTGGGGCCGGGGCAAGGGCCTGGTGAATGCGGAGGTGGCCGCGGCCGCGGCCGCCGGAAACCAGGAGGCCGCCGAGATCCTGGGCTCCAAGGGCAAGCTCTTCGCCAAGAGAATGGTCACGGTGGTGGTGCCCGACGAGAAGGTCTCCGCCGTGGTGGACGCCATCGCGGCCGCCAACAAGACCGGCAAGCCCGGGGACGGCAAGATCTTCGTGCTGCCCCTCTCCGACTCCATTCGCGTGCGCACCGGCGAAACCGGCGCCTGCGCCATCGAATAACCGGCCTCGCGCCCAAGAGGATACGTTATGGACGCCCCACTGAAGGACCCCTTGACCATCCCGGACATCGATCCGGAAGAGGCCAGGAAGGAGCTTCTCGCCAAGTACCCCCCGAAGGTCGGCCGCAAGCGCTCCCAGCAGATCTACATCAAGGAAACCGACGGCGCCGAGGATCGCGAGATCATGGCCAACGTGCGCACGGTTCCCGGCATCATCACCATGCGCGGCTGCACCTACGCCGGCTGCAAGGGCGTCATCCTGGGCCCCACGCGCGACATCATCAACATCACGCACGGGCCCATCGGCTGCGGATTCTACTCCTGGCTCACCCGCCGCAACCAGACCGACGCCTCCGCTCCCGGCGCGGAGAACTACATCCCCTACGCCTTCTCCACCGACATGCAGGATGAGGACATCATCTTCGGCGGCGAGAAGAAGCTCAAGAAGGCCATCCAGGAAGCCTACGACCTCTTCAAGCCCAAGGCCATCGCCATCTTCTCCACCTGCCCCGTGGGCCTGATCGGAGACGACGTGCACGCCGTGGCCCGCGAGATGAAGGCCCTGCTGGGCATCAACATCTTCGGCTTCTCCTGCGAAGGCTACAAGGGCGTGTCCCAGTCGGCGGGCCACCACATCGCCAACAACAAGATCTTCACCGAAGTGGTCGGCACCTCCGACACCCCCGTTCGCAAGGGCAAGTTCATGATCAACATGCTCGGCGAATACAACATCGGCGGCGACGCCTTCGAGATCGAACGCATCCTGGAGAAGTGCGGCATCACCCTCAACGCCACCTTCTCCGGCAACTCCACCTACAACGACTTCGCCTCCTGCCAGCTCTCGGACCTGAACTGCGTCATGTGCCACCGCTCCATCAACTACGTGGCGGACATGATGGAGACCAAGTACGGCATCCCCTGGATCAAGGTGAACTTCATCGGCGCCAACGCCTCGGCCAAGAGCCTGCGCCGCATCGCCGCCCACTTCGGCGACCCGGAGCTCATCAAGCGCGTCGAGGAAGTGATCGCCGAGGAAATGCCCGAGGTGGAGGCCGCCCTGGCCGAGATCAAGCCCCGCACCACCGGCAAGACCGCCATGCTCTTCGTGGGCGGCTCGCGCGCCCACCACTACCAGGAGCTCTTCCGCGAAATGGGCATGACCACCCTGGCCGCCGGCTACGAGTTCGCCCACCGCGACGACTACGAAGGCCGCCACGTGATCCCCACCATCAAGGTGGACGCCGACTCGCGCAACATCGAGGAACTCGAGGTGGAAGCCGATCCCGAGAACTACAACCCCCGCATGTCCGAGGCCGAAATGAAGGCCCGCGAAAAGGACGGCTGGAAGTTCAAGGAATACGAAGGCCTCATCCCCGACATGCCCAAGAAGGCCATGATCATCGACGACCTCAACCAGTACGAGGCCGACAAGCTCATCGAGATGTACAAGCCCGACATCTTCTGCGCCGGCATCAAGGAAAAGTACTCCGTGCAGAAGATGGGCGTGCCCCTCAAGCAGCTGCACTCCTACGACTACGGCGGCCCCTACGCCGGGTTCAAAGGCGCGATCAACTACTACAAAGATATCGACAGGATGGTGAATTCCAAGGTCTGGTCGAAGGTGAAGGCCCCCTGGCGCGCCTCCGAACCCGAACTCACCGCCTGCTTCGTGGCCGGCTAGGAGGATAGGACAATGGCACTCTTACGGCACACCACCGCTGACATTACCGTCGACAGGCAGGCCCTGACCATCAACCCGGCCAAGACCTGCCAGCCCGTCGGGGCCATGTACGCCGCCCTGGGCATCCACGGCTGCCTGCCGCACTCCCACGGCTCCCAGGGTTGCTGCGCCTACCACCGCTCCGCCCTGACGCGCCACACCAAGGAGCCCATCGCCGCGGGCACCAGCTCCTTCACTGAGGGCTCCTCCGTGTTCGGCGGCCAGGCCAACCTGCTCACGGCCATCCAGAACATGTTCTCGGTCTACGAGCCCGACGTCATCGCCGTGCACACCACCTGCCTCTCCGAGACCATCGGCGACGACATGACCCAGATCGTCGAGAAGGCCCGCTCCGAAGGCAAGGTGCCCTCCGGAAAGCACGTGATCTACTGCAACACCCCCTCCTACGTGGGTTCGCACGTCACGGGCTACTCCAACATGGTCTTCGGCATGGTGAAGAACCTGGCCGAGTCCACCGGGACCAAGAACGGCAAGCTCAACATCATCCCCGGCTTCTGCGAGCCCTCGGACATGGCCGAGATCAAACGCATCGCCGAGATGATGGGCGTGGACGCCAACGTCTTCCCCGACACCTCCGGCGTGCTCAACGCACCCCTCACCGGCAAGTACGAAATGTACCCCGCCGGCGGGGCCAGCGTGGCCGACATCAAGTCCTCCGGCGACGCCGTGGGCACCATCGGCCTGGGCCGCTGGGCCACCGCCCAGCCCGCCAAGTACCTGGACGCCGAACACAAGGTCCCCTGCGAGATCATCGGCCTGCCCTTCGGCCTGGAAGACACCGACGCCTACGTCATGGCCCTGGCCAAGATGAGCGGCAAGCCCGTGCCCGCCTCCATCGACTTCGAGCGCGGCCAGGTCGTGGACGTCATCAGCGACTACCACCAGTACTTCCACGGCAAGCGCGTGGCCCTGGCCGGCGACCCCGACCAGCTCATCGGCCTCACCAAGCTCCTGGTGGAACTGGACATGATCCCGGCCTACCTGGTCTCCGGAACGCCCGGCAACAAGTTCGAGCGCGCCATCCGCGAGATCGTCAAGGGAACGCCCGCCGAAAACATCACCAAGGTGAAGTGCCCCGGCGACATGTTCATCCTGCACCAGTGGATCAAGCAGGAGTCCGTGGACCTGCTCATCGGCAACACCTACCTGAAGTACATCGCCCGCGACGAGGACATCCCGCTGATCCGCCACGGGTTCCCCATCACGGACCGCATGGGCCACACCCTGTTCCCCTCCGTGGGCTACAAGGGGGCGCTGCGCCTCATGGAAAAGATGCTCGACGCCATCCTGACCAAGCGCGACCGCGACGCCAGCGAAGCCGAGTTCGAGTTGGTGTATTAGGAGCAGAAAAGAAGAAGAGGAGAGAAGAGCCTCCGGCGGCCAGAGAGGAAACTTTTTGAAAAAAGTTGGACGAGGGCCATCCTGGCCCTCGCCCTTCGGGCGCCGCCAAGGCGGCGTCCGATCCTTCGATCCTGAAGGATCGTCCTCTCTGGACTCTCCTTCAAAAACTTTTAAGGAGCTTCGCGGGCATCACCATCAACCGTGACGCAGCACGACGCGAAGCAACCGAGGGGGTCCGGGGGGAATCATTCCCCCCGGCGGGTGCAGGGCGGAGCCCTGCCGGGGTTTGGGGCGGAGCCCCAACATGAACCACGAAGGAGTTTCAGCGATGGTGAACAAGCCGAAGCATCACATACTGGTCTGCAACAGCTTCCGCGCCAAGGGCGAGCCCAAGGGCGTGTGCTTCAAGCAGGGGGGCAGCCTGCTCCAGTACATGGAGACGGAGATTCTGGATCGCGGTCTGGACGTCCTGATCACCGGCTCGGGCTGCCTGAAGCAGTGCGAGGACGGCCCGGTGATGATCGTCTACCCCGAGGCCTGGTGGTACGGCCACGTGGACTCGGAGGAGAAGGTGGACGAGATCCTCGACGCCCTGGAGAACGGCCAGCCCTGCGAGGACCTGCTGCTCTAAAGCGTTCCTGCCTGCCTCGTGTCCGGTGCGGCGGCCGTCCGATCCTGCAGGGGGTCGGGCGGCCGTCGCCAGTTTTGAAGACGAAGGATTGGAGGGGGCGAGTGCATCCCGAGCAAGGCCCGAAACCGAGGCCCGGATGGGGCGTCACGCAGCAGCGGTTCCAGTTGCTTGAGTCGGCTTGTGTTGGTTGGGGTACGTGGCGTGGTGTACGTAACATTTGCAAAATCGCCATGCTTGGGGTAGTCAATATACTAAGAGTCTGATTAGTCTGCTCGTATGCAGAGGCGGCCGGATACTAATTCGTTGGTTGGGCTTCGATGGCTCCATGATCGGTGAATCAGCTTCAACAAGGATTGTTTTGTGATTAAAGTGGCAGCAGTGTCCGGCAAGATGAGGCTTGCTGCATATTTGGCATTGTTTGTTGCCTCGGTTGCCATGCAGGGGGGGTTGTCGTCCGCAAGTCCTTATACGGGGGTAGTTGCTCAATTTCAGGTCGTCATATCTGTGTTGATCACACTTTTGTGCTCTTTCTGGGGGTTTGTCGTCTCCTTTGCGGCAAACGCTTGTCTGTTTGTCTTTCTGATTACTCGGTACTTCATGCTAGGCGACCAAAATGTACTTCCGGGCGTTGTGATATGTGCCTCGACGGTTCTTGTTACGGCGATTATTGGCAAATACAAGAAGGTGGTCGGCACCCAGAAGGATGCGATACTGGACGGCAGGTTGAGCCTGGAGAGAAAATGTGCCGAGGCCCAGGCGGCCGAGGAGCGTGCCGCTTTCCTGGCCACTCACGACGAAGCGACTGGGCTCGCCAACGAACGCAATCTGCGTAACCGCTTGGCCGGATATGTGTCCGGCCAAGCGCTTGAAACTGGCCCATGCGGCGTTTTGCTGGTCAAGGTTGAGAACATGCGCCACATCTCCCTGGTGCTCGGGTCGCGCTTTGCGGTGGCTGTTCTCCAGGCCCTCAGCAAGAGGATCGAACCGCTTCTAGGGCAGGACGTGTGTCTTTTGTCGTTGTTCAGGCACGATACGTTCGCCATGTTGTTTGCGGATGCAGTTGCGATGCACAAAATGTCTTCAGACATACTGGGAGTGTTGCAAGCGAATGTCGTTATCAAAGATGTCAATGTGAAGGTCGGCGTGCATGCCGGTGCAGTTGTTGATGATGGTCGAACTGGCAATGCAGAGCAGATCATGCAGTGTGCGGAATTGGCGCTGCTATACGCTGTTCGAACGCGTTGCGCTGAAGTTGTCGTCTACGATGAGTCAGTTGCCAGGGCAGAGAAACGGCGGGTTGAAATCATCGCGGCGCTCGACGGAGCCCTCGCTAACAATGAGTTTTCTCTTGTTTATCAGCCGCAAGTCGATGTGTTGACCGGGGCGATCAAAGGGGCCGAGGCGCTCTTGCGCTGGAACAGCAGGAATCTTGGGAGCGTATCCCCGGGTGAGTTTATTCCGTTGGCGGAAGAAACGCAGCACATCGCCACCGTGGGAAGGTGGATACTGGACCAGGCCTGCAAGGATGCCAGTCAGTGGCCCGAGCAGTGGACCGTTTCCGTGAATATTTCGACCGTGCAATTGCTCAATGATGATTTCAAAAGCCACATTTCCGGAGCATTGTCGCGTGCGAATCTTGACCCGCAAAGGCTTAAGCTTGAAATTACGGAATCCATCATGATAGACGACATGGAGTTCGTAAATTCACTGCTTAGCGATGTGAAAAAGCTCATGGTAAGAGTCGTTCTCGATGATTTCGGATCGGGTTTTTCCTCTCTTTCGTACATAAAAAACATACATTTGGATGAGCTTAAAATTGATAAAACGTTCACACAATCAGTGTCTGGAGACAAGCGTTCGCAAGGCGTCCTGAAGGCCATCGTGCGCTTGGCGGATGAGCTGGGTCTTACAATCACCGCTGAAGGTGTTGAGACCCAGTGTCAGGCTGAATTGCTGGCAAATCTTGGATTTCATCGATTGCAAGGCTTTTTGTATGGGAGGCCGATGCACACTGTGGAGCTTCTGAAACTTGTTGTCCAGTGATAGCGTGTTGCAGAGATGAGCAGATCACGGCCTCCAGGCGGTTCCGAATTGTCGGAAGCGGTGTCGTGCTGTCTGCCGCGCGGCGCAAGGCCGCTCAGCGGGAGAGACGGATGAGGTATTGCTGCATGTTCACGGGCCTGTTGAGCAGGTCCAGCTTGCGGCGCAGCATGTTGCGGTAGGTCTCCACGGTGCGCGACGACAGGTGGAGGCGCAGGGCGATCTCCTTGGTGGAGAGGCCGTCGCGGATCATGGCCGCGATCTTCAGCTCTTTCGCGCCCAGGCTTTGCGCGCCCGCCGCTTCCAGGAGCCTCGCCTCGAAGGCCTGTTCGTCCTGGCCGTTGCCGCCCGGGGCCTGGCCTGCGTCGCGCTCCTGGCGCAGGGCCTGGATGGCGGCGTGCTCCTGGTGGCGGACGATGCCCTCGCGGATGGCCTCGACCAACACGGGCGTCGGGCAGGGCTTGGTGAAGAAGCGGAACACCCCGCCACTGTTCACGGCCTTCATGGCCGCGTCCATGTCGCCGTGGCCGGTGAGCATGATGCGCGTGGCGCCGGGCGACAGCTCGCGGACGCTGGCCAGGAAAGCGATGCCGTCCATTCCGGGCATTTTGAGGTCCGAGATCACCACGGCGTAGGGCTCGCCCGAGCGCACCCTGTCCAGCCCCTCCTGCGGCCCCAGGGCCGTGTGCACGCTGAAGCGTCCGCGCAGGGCGGTCTTAAGGGCGTCGAGCACATGGGGCTCGTCGTCGACGATGAGCACGAGGTCGTTCATGGTAGTGGTCGGCGACCGCCCGCACGGCACAGCGTCCACCGTGATTTTTCCGTATTCCTAGCCCACTCCTGGCCGTTGTGTCCACTGCGCGAGAGGTTATCTGTAGGGACATGCGGCGGCCTCCCCCCGCGCCGATGCCGCGAAGCGCCCGGCAACTTCAATTCCGGACCCGGATGGCCGGACCTGCGCCCGCTCCCGTTGCCGGGTCGTGGCCCAGCGCGCCCGAATGTCGTCCGAGCAGACGTGGAACAACAGGCCGACTGCATGAAGTCCGGCACGCGTTGCGCCCGTTCCGGTTGAACATCGACGGCGACAGGAGTACCAGGGCTTCATCAGGGGAGCCGCCAAGCGACAAGGAGGGAGTCCCATGGCGACCTGCATTCGTACGCTGACGTTTCTCGCGCTGCTTGCGCTGTCGTGCCTGACCGAGACCCGGGCCTCCGCCAGGGACCTGGACGAGATCCGCGCGCAAGGCGTGCTGCGCCACCTGGGAGTGCCCTACGCGGCCTTCGTCACGGGCAACGGCGACGGCTTCGACGTGGAGCTCATGCGCGATTTTGCGGCACACCTGGGCGTGGGTTACGAATACGTGGCCACCGACTGGCCCACGGCCATCCAGGACCTCGTGGGACGGCGCTTCACCACCGACGGAGCCGACGTGACCCTCGAAGGGCCCGCCGAAACCAGGGGCGACGTGCTGGCCTCGGGGCTCACCGTGCTGCCCTGGCGCGAAAAGCTCCTGGACTTCTCCGCCCCGGTGTTCCCCACCCAGGTCTGGCTGGTGGTGCGCGCGGACTCGGCGCTTGCGCCCATCGCCCCCACGGGCGAGGTCCGCGAGGACATCCGGCGCACCCGCGAGAAGCTCATGAGCCGCACCACCCTCACCAAGAGCGGCACCTGCCTGGACCCCAGGCTCTTCGACCTGGCCCCCCTGGGCGTGCAGGCCAAGGAGTTCACCGGTTCCCTCAACGACCTGGCCCCGGCGGTGATCGTGGGCGAGGCCGACACCACCCTGCTGGACGTGCCCGACGTGATGGTGGCGCTCCAGAAGTTCCCGGGCCGGATCAAGGTGATCGGTCCCATGTCCGAAGAGCAGCAGATGGCCGTGGGCTTCCGCAAGGACCAGCCCGCCCTGCGCGCTGAGTTCGCGCGCTTTTTCGAGCAATACGTCCGCACGGGGCGCTACATGGCCCTGGTGGAACGCTACTACCCCCTTGCGCCGCGCTACTTCCCCAGGTTCTTCCCCGGCTAAGGGGGCGGCGTCCGGCGACCCAGCGGCCTTCGCCGGGTCGCCGGGAGGGCTGCGCCTGATGGCGCTGCCCGCCCTGCTGGCGGCGCTGCTCCTGGCGATCCTGTGCGCCCTGCTCTGGACCGCCCACCGCAGCAACCTCAAACGCCAGGCCCTTGCCGTGGAGCTGTTCCGGCAGGACGCCCTCAACCGGGCCTCCAGCCTGGAATACTTCTTCACCGAACGCCGCAACGACATGGACCTCCTGGCCGAGAGCCCCGCCGTGCTCGCCTACTTCGGCAACGTGGCCATGGGCATGTCCGCAAGCTACGGCCTCCTGGAGAGCGCGCGGCAGGTGGAATCCCAGTTCGCCAAGACGCTGGCCGACAAGCGTCTGGGGGGCCGCCCGGTCTTCACCTGCATCGCCCTGCTGGACGACAAGGGTCGCGTGGTGGCCGCCGCGGACAGGGGTCGGGATCCGCCGGGCGCGGGGGATGGGCCTCGCTTCGGCGCGGAGGACGCCGTGGAGCGCGGCGGCATGTCCTGGAGCCTCGCGCCCGGGCCGCAGGGCGCGGCCCGGGAGATCCTGCTGAGGCGGACCGTGGCCGTGGCCGGGCGCGACGCCGGCACGCTGGCCGCGCGGCTCTCCCTGGACGTGGTGCTGGGCGAGTTCCTGGCCCCCCGGGCCAGCGACCCGCCCCGCTACTGCCTGGCCTTCGAGCAGCGCGAGGTGGTCTGCGCCGGAGGCCAGGACGTGGCGTACCCGGAGGCCCTCAAGTCGGGCGAGTCCCAGGTGACGGCCATCCAGGCCAAAGGCGCGGCGGGGCGGCTCGGCGTGGCGGCCGAGGTGGAGGGCACGCCGCTCACGTTTTTCTCCACGGTGTCCCAGGCGTCCCTGCAGGTGCAGTCCGCGTGGCCGCTCACGCTGTTCGCCGGGCTGGCGAGCCTTTTGCTGCTCACGGGTTCGGGCCTGCTGGTGAAGGTGCGCCTGGAGCGCGCCGCCGTGGAGGCCCGGCTGGAAGAAAAGGCCCTGGCCGAGCGCGAGATCGTGCGGCGCATGGAGGAGTTCGACGCCCTCTTCGACGGCCTGCCCGGCTACGCCTTCACCAAGGACGCCGGAGGGCGCTACGTGGGGGCCAACGCAGCCTTCTGCCGGGCCGTGGGCATCCCCCTGGAGGAGCTGGCAGGAAGGCGCGACGACGAAATCTTCCCGCCCGAGATCGCCCAGGGCTACATGCGCGACGACCGGCTGCTCCTCTCCGGGCGGCGTGACTTCCTGGAGACCGAGGAGACCATTCCCGACAACGGCCGCATGGTGAGCGTCTCCACGCGCAAACTGGCGCTGCGCCACTCCGACGGGGCGCTGGGCGGGCTCATCGGCCTGGGATTCGACATCACCGAGCGCAAGCGCATCGAGAGCGAGCTTCGCGAAGCCAAGGAGCTGGTGGAGGAGCGCGTGCGCCTGCGCACCGGGGAGCTGGCCGTGGCCAACGCCAAGCTCCAGGACGAAATGCGCGAGCGCGAGAAGGCCCACAGGGAGATCAGCCTCATCCTGGAGGCCGTTTCGGCGGTGCTGGCGGGCGTGGACGCCCAAGGGCGCGTCTTGCGCTGGAACACGGCGGCGGCCAACGCGTTCCAGCTGCCTGCCGCGGAGGCCCTGGGCCGTCCCTTCACGGCGCTGCCCCTGCCCTGGGACTGGGCCGCCGCCTTCAAGCCCGTGGAGGAGTGCAGGCGCACGGGGCGCACGGCCAAGGCCAGCAGCGTCTGGTATGAGCGCGCCGAGGGCGGCGACGGCTTCCTGGTGGTCACCGTGAGCCCCCTGGCCGCCGACGGCGCGGACGCGGCAGGCTACCTGCTTCTGGCCGAGGACGTGACCGACATCCAGTTCCTGGAGGCCCAGCTGGCCCAGGCCGCCAAGCTGGAGGCCATCGGCCAGCTGGCGGCGGGAATCGCCCACGAGATCAACACGCCTGCCCAGTATGTGGGCGATTCCGTGAGCTTCCTCCAGGACGCCTTCGCGGACTACCAGCGACTCTCGGCCCTGGCCCGCCGCCTGCGCGACGAACCCGGCCTGGCCGCCGCCCGGGGCCCGGCGCTGGCCGCCCGCCAGCTGGAGGACATGGACGACGATTTTCTGGCCGAGGAGACCCCGCGCACCTTCGCCAGGATTTTCGACGGCCTGGGGCGCATCAGCTCCATCGTCTCGGCCATGAAGCGCTTCTCCTATTCGGGCGGCGACCTGAAAAAACCCGTCGATCTTGCCCAGGCCATCGAGAACACCCTTGTGATTTCGCGCAACGAATGGAAATACGTTGCCGACGTGATCACCGATTTCGACCCGGACCTGGGCGAGACGCCCTGCCTGGCGGGAGACATCAGCCAGGTGCTGCTCAACGTCATCGTCAACGCCGCCCACGCCATCGGGGAGAGCGTCGGGAACACGGGGGAAAAGGGTCTCATCACCGTGCGCACGCGCCGCGTAGGGGACAAGGCCGTCGTCAGCGTCCAGGACACCGGTCCGGGCATCCCCGAGTCCGTGGGGGAACGGGTGTTCAACCTTTTCTTCACCACCAAGGAAGTGGGCAAGGGTACGGGGCAGGGGCTTGCCATCGCCCACGACATCGTGGTGAACAAGCACGGCGGGACCATCCGCTTCGAATCCGAACCCGGCAAGGGAACCACGTTCTTCATCGCGCTCCCCCTCGGCGGGTGAACCTGGAAAGACGCCGACACACAGCCATGAAACCAAAGATCCTCTTCGTGGACGACGAGCCCAACATCCTGGACAGCCTGCGCCTGAGCCTGCGGCCCCTGCGCGCCAAATGGGACATGACCTTCGCCCTGGGCGGCCGCGAGGCCCTGGCCGTGCTGGAGCGCGAGCGCCACGACGTGGTGGTGAGCGACATGCGCATGCCCGGGCTCGACGGCGCGCAGCTCCTGGCGGAGGTGCAGCGCCGCCATCCCGACGTGGTGCGCATCATCCTCTCGGGCTATTCCGACGAACAGAGCGTGCTCAAGACCGTCAAGCTGGCCCACCAATACCTGAGCAAGCCCTGCCGCCCCGTGGACCTGATCCAGGCCGTGGACCGCGCCCTGGGCCTGAGCGGGGTGCTGGAGCCCGGGGCCCTCAAGTCCGTGGTGGCCAGCCTCACCAGCCTGCCCGCCGTGCCAAGCCTCTACGGACGCCTGGTGGAAATCCTCCAGGACGAGAACACCACCCTCAAGGAGGTGGGCGACATCGTCAGCCAGGACGTGGCCATGTGCGCCTCCATACTGCGCCTGGTGAATTCGGCCTTCTTTGGCCTGCCCACCCGCGTCTCCAGCATCCACCACGCCGTGAACCTGCTGGGCGGCCAGACCATCCGGGCGCTCGTTCTGGGAGTCAACCTCTTCGAGTCCATGGATGCGCAGCGCATGCCGGATTTCTCCGTGCACGGCCTCTGGGAGCACAGCCTCCGGACGGCCTGCTTCGCCAAGGCGCTCGCGGCCTGCGAGGGGGCGGGCAACGAACTGGGCGACGAAGCCTTCATCGCGGGTGTGGTGCACGACATGGGCAAGCTCCCCATGGCCTGCGGCCTGCCCGGCGAATACGCCCGCGCCCTTGACCTGGTGCGCTCCGAGGGGCTCGCGGTCCACGAGGCCGAGCGCGCGGTGTTCGGGGCCACGCATGCCGAGGCGGGGGCCTACCTCATGGGCCTGTGGGGCTTCGACCGCGGGCAGATCAAGGCCGTCCTGCGCCACCACGACGCGGCCGGGCTCGACCAGGGCGCCATGAGCCCCGCCCTGGCCGTCTACGCGGCCAACGCGCTGGACCACGAACTGGTGGTGCTGCATCAGGACTATGCACGCAAGCCCCTGGACGACGCCCAGGCCCATCCGGGATTCGAGCGCGAGCGGATCGCCAGGTGGCGTGAAGCGTGCCGGGCGCACCTGGAACAGGGGTGCGCGCCGTGAACAGGCGCATCCTCTACGTGGACGACGAGCAGGAGGCTCTGGACGCCTTCAAGGTCAAATACCGCAGGCCCTTCGAGATCGTCACCGCCCTCGGTCCCGAGGCGGGTCTGGAGATCCTGCGCGCCTCGGCGCCCTTCGCCGTGATCGTCTCCGACCTGCGCATGCCCGTCACCGACGGCATGGCCTTCCTGACGGCCGCGGGCGTCCTTTGCCCCGATTCGGTGCGCATGATGCTCACCGGCTGCGCGGACCTGGATTCGGCGCTGAAATCCATCAACAACGGGCTGGTGTTCCGCTTCCTGGAAAAGCCCTGCCCCGGCGAGATGATGGTGCAGGCCCTGCTCGACGGCCTGGAGGAGTACGCGCGCCGCGTGGCCGTGCGCCTGGAGCGCAGGGCCGAGTCGCTTCTGCGGCACGATCTGCGCGGCCCTCTGGTGGGCGTTTCGGCCCTTTCGGGGATGCTGCTGGGCGACGAGAACCTCTCGCCGGAGCTCTCCGGCCTGCTCGAACCCATCCACCAGGCCGGGATCAAGGCCCTCACCCTGCTCGACGCCGCGTCCGCCCTGCGGCGCATCGAGGACGGCGACTACGTGTCCGAACCGGTCGCCGTGGACATCCCGGCCGCCCTGAACAAGGCCATCGCCGAGCAGGGGGATCTGGCGCGGGCCAAGGCCCTGGCGTTCGACATCTCCTTCGCCGGGGACACCTGGGACGCAACGGCCGTTTGCGACCGGCTGCTGCTGGGCTGCATCCTGCGCAACCTGCTCAAGAACGCCTGCGAGGCCTCGCCTCACGGCGGCGTGGTGGAGGTGTCCCTCTCGCGCGGACAGCACCTGAGCGTGGGCATCGCCAACCTGGGCGAGGTCCCCCGGGAGGCGCGCGAGAACTTCTTCGAGAAATTCACAAGTCACGGCAAGCGGTTCGGCGCGGGCCTGGGGGCCTACGCCGCCCGGACCATGGCCCGGGCCATGGGCGGCGACGTGTTCCTGGACTGCTCGCTCCCGGGGCGCACGTCCGTGCTGGTGATGGCCCCCGTCTCCGGGGGGCGTTCCCTGCCGGGCCGAGCGGAGGCCCAATGAACGCCCCGGAGCTTCGAGCTGGTGGAGCCGGTGCGGGTGCTTTCGCCGGGGTGGTGGGCGTTCAGAGAGGGGGCGTGAGGTCGTCGGCCCAGGCGCGCAGGAGTTCCCAGAGGTAGTGGCCGTCCAGGCTTTGCAGGGGCAGGGCGGTTTCCAGCAGGCGGGCGTTGGGAGCGAACTTGGCGATCATGGAGGCGAAGGCGTCGCGCTCGCTGAAGCACTGCGCGTTCCAGATGTGCTGGAACCTGCGCCCGCCGCCCGCGTCCACCCGGATGAGCGCGTAGCCCTTTTCGCTTTCCACGTAGGCCCCGATCCATTCCCCGTCGTGTTCGATGCCGATCAGCCGGGCCGTCCCACCGTCTTTCCCGCCGAGCATACGGTTGCGCCTCCTCGCGTTCATGCGGCATGGGGCCGCATCTTCGGGATACCCGAAGGGCTCCGTGCGCCACAACGCGGGCGACTACCGAAAAAATGCGGAGTGGCGGCCCGGCTGGGCCGGAGGCGGCCTACCCCAGGACCAGCAGGGCGAGCCCCGCGAAGATGACGACGGACCCGGCTGCGCGCCCGCGCGAGACGCGCTCGTGCAGGAGCAGGCCACCGGCCAGCGTGGCGAGCAGGATGCCCACGTTGCGTCCGGCCGTTACCAACACCACGTTGCCCGTACCCAGGGCCGCCACGATGCACACGTAGGAGAGCGTCATCAGCGCGGACACCAGCAGCACGCCCCGCCTGTTCTCCTTCCACTGGGAGAACATTCCGGCAAGGCCGGGCCGCCTCCACGCGCAATACGCCGTGAGCAGCACGCACAGCACCACGTAGGACACGAACAGGAACTCCACCGCGCCGGGGCCGGGCGACAGGCTCATGCCCCGGCGGTCCGCCAGGGAATAGCCCGCCGTGCCGAAGGCCGTGAGCACCGAAAGCGCCAGGCCGAGCCAGGTGAGCCGCCCCGTGGCCTTGTCGCGGCTGGCCGCGCCCACGGCAGCGGTGCCCGCCGCCACCAGGGCCACGCCGACGGCCTGGAGCGGCCCCGTGGCGTCTCCCGTGAGCCGTCCGGCCAGGAGCATCACCAGCAAGGGGGCCAGGCCCCGGCACACGGGATAGACCACCGAAAGGTCCGCGTGGTCGTAGGCCGCGAAAAGCAGGACCACGTAGAAGGCCTGCATCACGCCGGACACGGCCGCCCAGCCCAGAACCTCCGGCCCCAGAAAGCCCGGATCCGCCATGCGCAGCCACGCGAAGGGCACGCCCAGGAAGAGCATGCCCAGCACGTTGGTCAGCCAGGCGAAGGAGAGCTTGTCCCCGGAGGTCTTCACCAGGGTGTTCCACAGCACATGGAGCACCGCCGAAAGGAGCACCAGCCCGGCGACGGAACCGGTCACCCGGTGGCGTCTCCAGGGGCGTCCGGGGGAAGCGCCCTTCCGGCTCCGGGAAGGGCATTGCGCGGGGCAGGGCCGTCCAGGGCCAGGTCGTCCTTGAGGTCCACGCCGGAGAACCCCAGGGCCAAGGCCTTGGCCAGCAGGTGGTCCAGGGTCATGGCGGCGCGGGCATGAGGGAGGCCGTCGGGGCGTATGTTGGAAATGCAGTTGCGGGCGGCGTCGGTGAGTCCGCGACGGGGCGCGTAGGTCAGGTAGACCCCCATGGAGTCCGGCGAGGAGAGCCCGGGGCGTTCGCCGATGAGCACGGCCACGGCCCGCGCTCCCAGGGCTTCGCCCACGTCGTCGCCCACGGCCACGCGTCCCTGCGCCACGTGGCACAGCGGGGCCACGGCCCACCCCCGCGAGCGCGCCAGGGGCAGGAAGCGCTCCAGGAAGGGCAGGGCCTGGCGCTCCAGCGCCACCGCCGAAAGCCCTTCGGAGAGGGCCAGCACGAGATCGGGCCGTTTCGGGCCGGGAGGCAGGCTTGCCAGCAGCGCCAGGGACTCTTCGTCCAGCAGCCTGCCCAGGTCCGGGCGCAGGAGGAACTCGCGGCGGTCGCGCGCGCGGCTGGCCAGGGCCAGCTGGTCCAGGCCCAGGCGCTCCAGGGAGCAGCGCAGGGCCGGGAGGTCCAGGGGCGCGTGCACGGCGTCGCGGGCCCGGGCGTGGTCCAGGGTGAAGCGCAGATGGTCTGCGGTGGTCAGGCTCACACCGGCGCGCCCCAGGGCCACGCGGGCCATGGTGAAGGCGCGCAATCCGAGAAGGGGCGAGGTGGGCGCGGCGGGGTCGCCGCCGGACCTTGCGGGCGGGGGCGGCGTTTCGGCGGTCATCGCGGCAGCTCCAGGGGAAGATCGTTCACGGAGAGGCTCCTGGGTCGCAGGGAGGCGTCGAACAGGCCCATGGACACGAGCCAGCGCTCGAACTCCGGGGCGGGCCTGAGGTTCAGGAGCCTGCGCACGTACAGCGCGTCGTGGAAGGAGGTGGACTGGTAGCCCAGCATCACGTCGTCGGCACCGGGGACGCCCATGATGTAGGCGCATCCTGCCGCGCCCAGCAGGGTGAGCAGCACGTCCATGTCGTCCTGGTCGGCCTCGGCGTGGTTGGTGTAGCAGACGTCCACGCCCATGGGCAGGCCCAGGAGCTTGCCGCAGAAGAGGTCCTCCAGCCCGGCGCGGATGATCTGGCCGCCGTCGTGGAGGTATTCCGGGCCGATGAAGCCCACCACGGTGTTCACCAGCAGCGGGTCGAAGGCGCGCGCCACGGCGTAGGCCCTGGCCTCCAGGGTCTGCTGGTCCACGCCGTGGTGCGCCCCGGCGGAGAGGGCGCTGCCCTGTCCGGTCTCGAAATACATCACGTTGCGCCCGATCTCGCCCCGGTTCAGGGAGAGCGCGGCCTGGCGGCCCTCCTCCAGCAGGGCCAGGCTCACGCCGAAGCTCTCGTTGACGCCCTGGGTCCCCCCCACGGACTGGAACACCAGATCCACCGGGGCTCCGGCCTCCATGGCCCGGAGGGTGTTGGTGATGTGGGTAAGCACGCAGGTCTGGGTGGGGATGGCGTAGCGGGCTCGCACCTCGTCCAGGCATTCCAGGAGCAGGCGCACGGTGGGCAGGTTGTCCGTGGCCGGGTTGATGCCGATGCAGGCGTCGCCGCTGCCCAGCGCCAGGCCGTCGATCACCGAGGCCATCACCCCCCGGGGGTCGTCGGCGGGGTGGTTGGGCTGGAGGCGGGCGCAGAGCGTGCCGGGCAGCCCCACGGTGGAGCGGAAGGCCGCCGTGTTGGCCATGCGGGAGCTGGCCAGGATGAGGTCCTGGTTGCGCATGATCTTGGAGGCGGCGGCCGCCATCTCCGGGGTGAGGCCGGGCGCGAGGGCCTTCAGGAAGCCCTGATCGGCCGCGTCGGAGAGCAGCAGCTCGCGCAGCTGGCCCACGCTCAGGTTCTTCACGGGCTCGAAGGCCGCCTTGTCGTGGCTGTCCAGGATGAGCCGGGTCACCTCGTCGGCCTCGTAGGGCACCAGGGGCTCTTCCAGGAAGTCCGTCAGGGGCGTGTCGGACAGCACGAAGCGCGCGGCGGCGCGCTCCTCGTCGCTGGCGGCCGCGACGCCCGCCAGGACGTCGCCCGAGCGGTGCGGCGTGGCCTTGGCCATCACCTCGCGCAGGTCCGCGAAGGCGTGGCGGCGGCCTCCCAAAGTGATCCCGCGCATACCCGGGCCTCCTAGCCCTGCCAGTACATGGACTCTTTCACCGCGTCGAGCAGGCGCTCGATGTCGGCAGGATAGACCTCGCCGATGTTGCCGATGCGGAAGGTGTCCACCGCGTCGGTCACCTTGCCGGGATAGACCACGAAGCCTTTCGTCTTGAGCTTGTCGTAGAACGTCTTGAAGGCGTAGTCCGGGTGGTCGGGGCTTATGAAGGAGGTGATGATGGGCGACTGCCACTTGCGCGGCAGGAGCGTCTTGAAGCCCAGCTTCTCCATGCCGTCCACGAGGACGCGCTGGTTGGTGGAATAGCGCTCGAAGCGCTTGGCCACGCCCCCCTCGGCGTCGAGTTCGTCCATGGCGGCCACGAAGGCGCGCACCACGTGGGTGGGCGAGGTGAAGCGCCACTTGCCGCCGCCCTGCTCCATGCCCTTCCACTGGTCGTACAGGTCCAGGCTCAAGGAGCGCGCCCGGCCCGCGCAGGCCTCGATCACCTCGCGGCGCACCAGCACGAAGCCGAAGCCCGGCACGCCCTGGATGCACTTGTTGGCGCTGGAGATGAGCGCGTCGGCCCCGATGGCGTCCACGTCGATGGGGATGCCCCCGAAGCTGCTCATGGCGTCCACGATGTAGGTGCGCCCCGCGTCCTTGACCGCCTTGCCGATGGCCTCGATGGGGTTGAGCATGCCCGTGGTGGTCTCGCAGTGGACCACGGCCACGTGGGTCACTTCCGGGTGCCGGGCCAGCAGTGCCTCCACGCGGGCGGGGTCCACCGGGGCGGTCTCGCCGAAGTCCTCGAGCACCAGGGGGATGCCCAGGACGTTGGCGATCTTGCCGATGCGCTGTCCGTAGGCCCCGTTGGCCAGCACCATGAGCGCGCCGTCGCGCGGGACCAGCGTGCCCACGCAGGACTCCACGCAGAAGGTGCCGCTGCCCTGCATGAGCACGGCGGTGAAGGCCTGTCCCGGGCAGGCCAGGGCGCAGAGGCGGGCGCGCAGGTCCTGGACGATGGAGTTGTAGTCCAGGTCCCAGGTGCACCAGTCGCGCAGCATGGCCGCCTTGACGGCCTTGGAGGTGGAAAGCGGCCCGGGCGTGAGGAGGATGTAGGGATTGTCGGGATAGCAGGAGAGGTCCATGGTGTGCTCCTTGGGGTCAGCTGACGCGGGCCAGGGCGTCCTCCACGATGTCGAGGGCGCGGTCCAGGTCGGTTTCGGCGATGGTGAGCGGCGGCGTGAGGGTGAGCACGTTGCCGTGGCTGGTCTTGAAGCTCAGCCCGCGTTCCAGACAGCGGTAGAGCGCGGCGTCCGCCTGGTCCGAGGCCTTGGCGCGGGTGGCGCGGTCCGTGACGAGCTCCACGGCGAGGGAGAGCCCCAGGCCCCGGACCTGCCCCACCAGGGGGAAGCGCCGGGCCATGCCCTCGAGGCGGGCCAGGGCCATCTCCCCCAGGCGGCGGGAGCGTGCGACCAGGCCCTCTGACTCGATGACCTCCAGCATGGCCAGTCCGGCGGCGCAGGCCGTGGGGTTCTTCTCGTGGGTGTAGTGCCCCAGGGCCAGATGCCCCGCCCTGTCCAGGGCCGGATCGGCCAGCACGGCGGCCAGGGGCATCACACCGCCCCCCAGGCCCTTGCCCAGCACCAGGATGTCGGGGTCGGCCCCGAAGTGTTCGCAGGCGAAAAGCCGCCCGGTGCGGCCCAGGCAGGTGGCGGTCTCGTCCAGGATGAGCAGCGCCCCGTGGCGGTCGCAGGCCGCGCGCACGGCGGGCCAGTAGCCCGGGGGCGGCACGTTCACCGTGGTGCAGCGCAGCGGTTCCGCGATCACGGCGGCCACGTCGCCTTCCTTTTCCAGCACGTAGTCCAGGTAGCGGGCGCAGGCCAGGCCGCAGCTTTCGCAGCCGCCGTCCCCGGGGGCCAGCACGCAGCGGTAGGGGTCGGGCGGGGGCACGTGGGCCGTGCCGGGCAAGAGCGGGCCGATGCCGGAGCGGAAGAGGGCCTCGCCGCCCACGGAGCAGGCGTCCAGGGACGCGCCGTGGAAGGAGTCCCACATGGAGACGGTCTTGAACCGCCCGGTGGCCACCCGCGCGATTTTCAGGGCCATGCCCACGGCCAGCGTGCCCCCCGGCGCGAAGAGGAGCTTGCCGAGTTTCCCCGGGGCCCGCTCCACCAGGGCCTCGGCCAGGCGCACGGCTGGTTCGTTGGTGAAGCGGCGCGGGCAGAAGGCCATGTCGTCCAGCTGGCGGCGGATGGCCTCCAGCACGGCGGGATGGGCGTGCCCGGCCTGGTGCAGGGAGTTGCCGTGGAAGTCCAGCAGGGTCCGGCCGTCCAGGGTGGTCAGCGTGGAGCCTTCGCAGCCGGAGAGGGCGTCCAGGCACGGGGTGGAGAGCGACTGCCTGAGGAACACGCGCTCATCGCGGTCCAGGAGCGCCCGGGCGGCCTCGGAAAGGCCCGCCCGCCAGGCGGCGCGCCTTTCCGAGGTGTTCACGTCGCCCTCGCCCGGCGGGGGGGCGGCCGGAAGGGGTGGTTCCATGGGTCAAGCCTTGCAGCTGGGGCGTTCGCCTCGGGCGAGGCGGGCGTCGATCTCGGCCAGCAGGGGCGGGCAATCGGCCAGGGAGGGGACCACGTAATGCGCGCCGACCGCCAGGAGCCGCTTGGTCACGGCCTCCTGGCGCGCGGCCTTTTCGGCCGGGTCCAGGGCGGCCAGCTCGGCCTCGGTCAGGCCCATCTCGTTGCCGCTGGTGGAGAGCCCGATGGTCCACATGCCGGCGTTCTTGCCCTCGGCCACGTCGGACTCGGTGTCGCCGATCTTGACCATCTCCCAGAAGGGGAAGACCCCGAGGTTCAGGGCGGCCTGGTAGCACATGAAGGGGGTGGGGCGTCCGGCGGGCGTGTCCGAGGAGCAGACCATGGTGTCTGGAACGTAGCCCTTTTTCGCGGCCTCCACGGTCATCACGTCCATCATGGGGCGGGTGTAGCCCGTGGTGGAGCCCACCTTGAGCCCCATGGCGCGGAAGGCGGCCACGGCGTCCAGCGCGCCCGGGATGATGTCGGCATGGCGGGCGATGCATTCCACCATGAGGGGCTCGGTGAGCAGGTACATGGCGTCCACGTCGGCCTCGTCGGGGTCGCGGCCGTGGGCGGCGCGCCAGAGTGCGGCCACTTCAGGGTCCCGGGTCATGGAGCGCACGTGGTCCTTCTTCATCAGGCCCATGGGCTTGCGGGCGTGGGCCACGGTGACGTCCACGCCGTGGCGCTTGAACACTTCCACGAACACGGCCACCGGGCCGATGCAGCCGTGGTCCACCACGGTTCCGGCCCAGTCCAGCACGACGGCCTTGACGTACTTCAGGGGATTGATCGCCATGGGAAATCCTTTTGCTCAACGGGTTTGCCAGGCCCTGGCCCGGCGTTGCAGGCCCGCCGTGCACGCCCCGTAGAGGATGCGCACGGCGAGGTTTGTGGCCACGATCACCACGCACATGGCCAGGGCCGCCGCGGTGTCGCCCGCGTCGTCCATGTTGGCCACGGCCACGGCCGCCAGCGGCAGGTCCGCGCTGTAGAGGAAGATGACGGCCGAGAGCGTCGTCATGGAGCGCACGAAGAAATAGTAGCCGATCTCGAGCACGGCCGGGAGGCACACGGGGAAGGTCACGGTGCGCAGGAGCCGGGTGAAGGGGACGCTGAGCGACTCCGAGACGGCCTCGTACTCGCTGTCGAGCTGCTTGAGGGCCGTGCGCGCCGTGAGGAAGGACACCGTATGGAAATAGATCAGGTTGGAGAGCACCAGCAGGCCCATGGTGCCGTAGAGGAAGGTGAACGGATTGGGGATGCGCAGGCCGTGGAAATCCCAGCCCGGGGCGTTGAAGAAGAAGATGTACGCCAGGCCGATCACGAGGCCCGGCAGCGCCATGGGAAGCAGCGAGAGCACGGAGCAGACCTGGCGCAATCGCGGGCATTCCTTGAACTTTTCCAGGACGTAGCCGGTGAAGAAGGCCGTTGCCGTGCCCAGCAGCGCCGACCAGGCGGACATCTTCAGGCTGTTGTGGAAGGCGCGGTAGCCGCCTCCCGCCGTGGCCTCGAAATCGAAGTGGGCAAGGGTGAGCGAGAGCTTGTAGGGCCAGACCTTCACCAGGGAGGCATAGAGCCCCGTGAGCAGGTAGATGATGAACACAGAGCCCAGCAGGCAGCACACGGTCATGGCCAGCCCGTCGCGGCCCGCGTTGGGCTTGGGCTGGTAGGGCACGGCCTTGGAGGCCATGGCCGTGGACTGGCGGCGCTGCACGATGTGGTCGGCCAGGAAGGCGAGGGCGGTGGGGATGAGCAGGATGACGCTGACGGTGGCCCCCATGACGAAGTTCTGCTGGCCGATGACGTGCTTGTAGATGTCGGTGGCCAGCACGTTGTAGGAACCCCCCACCACCTTGGGGGCTCCGAAGTCCGTGAAGCTGGAGACGAAGCTCACGAACACGGCGCTGATGAGGCCGTATTTCACGCCGGGGAGGGTGACGGTGGTGAAGATGCGCCACCTGGAGGCCCCCAGGGCCCGGGCGGCCTCGTAGAGCCTGGCGTCCGTGAGGGAAAGCGCCGTGGAGAGGATGAGGAAGCAGGGCGGGAAGGCGTAGAGGGCCTCGGCGATGACGATGCCCGTGGAGCCGTAGAGCCCGATGTCCCAGCCGGGGATGGCCCCGAAGAACCCCGTGGTGACCAGGCCCTTGCGGCCGAACAAATAGATGAGCACGATGCCGTGCATCAGCGTGGGGGCCAGCAGGGGGGCCATGGCCAGCGCGCGGAAGAACTTCTTGCCGCGCATGGTGGTCCGGTTCAGGCTCCAGGCGTAGAGAAAGCCCAGGGGGACGGCCGCCAGGGTGGTGATCGTCGAGACCCACAGGCTGTGGGTGAGCGAGGAGAACAGCGCCGGCTCGGAAAAGAAGCGCAGGAAGTTGGCCAGCCCGGTGAAGTTCCCTTTCTGGTCGTAGAGGCTCTTGCCCAGCAGGCCCGCCAGGGGCAGCGCCACCGTGACGGTGAGCCAGAGCAGGACCGCGACGATGCACAGGGTCTTGACGCCGCGCCCGGCCAGCGCCGCGGCCAGGGCCGATCCGGCCGGGGACGGGACGTGCCGGGCCTGGAGCGGGGCGATGGAAGGTCCGCTCATGCGGCGTCCTTCGCCTCGGGGGCATGGTCGGCCGGGAAGACGCGCAGGCGCGCCAGGGGCAGGCAGGCCCGCACGGCCATCCCCTCGGAAAGGCCCATGCGGCGGGCCTGGCGCGCCGTGACGTCGGCATGGAGCAGCACGCCCTCCCCCGCCACGCCGTCGAGGCGCAGGCTCAGGCGGTAGAGGGCGCCGCGAAATTCCATGAAGTCCACCCGTGCGTCCAGCACGTTGGGCTCCGGCGCGAAGGCCCCGGCGGTCTCCTCCAGGGCCACGTCCTCGGGCCGGATGGCGGCCAGGGCGGCCGGGGCGTCGGGCCAGGCGCGCTCCGGCAGGGACATGACCCACTTCCCCAGCCGGGCGGTGTCCTCCCGGGGGCCGCGCTCCACGGGCAGGAAGTTCATGGTCCCCAGGAACCCGGCGGCGAAGGGGGTGGCCGGGCTGTCGTAGAGCTCCCCGGGCGTGGCGTTCTGCACGATGCGCCCGTGGTCCATGAGCAGGATGCGGTCGGCCATGGTCATGGCCTCTTCCTGGTCGTGGGTGACGAGGATGGAGGTGACGCCGAACTCACGCTGCAGGCGCTTGATCTCGGCGCGCAGGTGGGCGCGCACCTTGGCGTCCAGGGCCGAGAGGGGCTCGTCCAGCAGGAGCACGTCCGGGGAGAGGGCCATGGCCCGCGCCAGGGCCACGCGCTGCTGCTGGCCGCCCGAGAGCTGGGCCGGATACTTGGACTCCAGCCCGGGCAGGCCCACCAGGTCCAGCAGCTCCGTCACGCGCAGGCGGATTTCGCGCCTGGCCAGCCTCTTGTTCACCAGGCCGTAGGCCACGTTGTCGCCCACCGAGAGGTTGGGGAAGAGCGCGTAGGACTGGAACACGATGCCGACGTTGCGCTGCGAAACGGGCAGCTCGGTCACGTCCGCTCCGCCCAGGAACACGCGCCCGGAGTCCAGCTCCTCAAGGCCGGCGATGATGCGCAGGGCCGTGGTTTTCCCGCAGCCCGAGGGCCCGAGCAGGCAGACCATCTCGCCCCTGGCCACGCTGAAGCTGATCTCCTTGAGGGCCGTGAACGGGCCGTAGCTTTTGCTGACGCCCCACACTTCCAGGTGGACGCCGGGGGAGGCAGGGTTCTCTTGGGTGCGCATGGGTGGCCCTTTCCCGGGGCGCGGGGCGCCCCGGGTCGGCTGAAGGGATGCTATTTGGCTTCGGACTTGGTGGCGTAGCGCTTTTCCCACTCCGCCAGGATCCTGGCGCGGTTCTTGGCGGCCCAGGACATTTCCAGGTTGATGAGCTGCTTGAGCGGGTCGGCGGGGTAGCCTTCGGGCAGCTTGAGGCCCGGCACGTCCTTGGCGGCCAGGATGGGGTAGCTCTTGGCGTATTCCTGCATGGCCGGGTCGGAGATGGCCCAGTCCAGGAACAGCTTGGCCTCGGGCTTCATGGCGGCCTTCTTGATGAGGGCGTTGGCTTCGCAGTCCCAGCCCGAGCCTTCGGCCGGGAACACGGTGGTCACGGGCTCGCCCTTGCGCTTCTGCATGATGCCCCGGTAGCCGAAGGTGATGCCGATGGGGATCTCGCCGGTGCCGGCCATCTTGCAGGGCTTGGAGCCCGAGTGGGTGTACATGGCGATGTTGTCGTGGAGCTTGTCCAGGTAGGCCCAGCCTTTTTCCTCGCCGAGCAGGAAGATGAGGCCCGCGACGGTGAGGTAGCCGGTGCCCGACGAGGCGGGGTTGGGCATGACGATCTGGCCCTTGTATTCGGGCTTGATCAGGTCCTGGTAGCTCTTGGGCGTGGGCAGCTTCTTGGCCTGAAGCTCCATCTCGTTGACGCAGAAGCCGGTCTCGAAGATGTCGTTGGCCACCCAGGAGGGCACGGGCTTGGAGTCCCTGAAGCGGGGCGTGATGCGCTCCAGGCCCTTGGGGGCGTAGGGTTCCAGGAGCCCCGCCTCTTCCAGGAGGATGAGCCCGGTGGCGGCGGTGCCCCACACGAGGTCGGCCTGGGGGTTGTCCTTTTCGGCCAGGAGCTTGGCGATGACCACGCCCGTGGAGTCGCGGACGAACTTCAGCTGGATGTCGGGATATTTCTCCTTGAAGCTCTTGATGTAGACGGGGATCTGGTCGTCCTCCAGGGCGGTGTAGACCAGCAGTTCGGCGGACTTGGCGGCCGGGGCGAGGGCGAGGACCAGGAACATCAAGAGCGCCAGGGAGCGGACGGTTGCGAGCATTGGAGCCTTCCTTGAGGTTGGAGCCGTTGACGGGTGGGACTCTGTGACGGGTGGCGGAGCTGTCTTTCACACAATCGTCAAAAATGACGATGTGCTGCAATTCCGGTCTGTTGTTGTTTCAATCCGCATGGAATGGCTCCGCCGCTGCGCGTTTCGGGCTGTTGATATCCGATTACGCCCGCCCCTGGCCGTCTGTCAAACGAAAGGTTTACAATTATGTTAAAATTGGCTGGTGGGAGCGCGTCGCGGCGGCGACAGGGACGGAAACTGTCACTCGGGCCTGAAGGGAGGGTGCGGGCGGAAGCGGTCGGCTCACGGCATCCTGGCGACCTTGCCGTGTCGGACGTTTGGTTTCGATGTGTGCGTCGGCAATTGCCGCCGTGGACGCGGCAGGGTGCGTCGGCGGCAGGGGCGCGGCGAGGAGTTTCTTTCGTTTCCGGCCCGGGCCTGATACGATCAGTCCATGCCCGACATCCTGACATTCCTGCTCGTGGCCCTGGCCCTGATCGTTCTCATCGCCGGGGTCCGCCTCCTGCGCGGCCAGTCGCGCGGCAAGACCAATCATTTCGTGCGCGTGGACTTCGACGGCTACAAAGGCAAGGAGATGTACGAGCGCTTCGTCAGCAAGGAGCGGTAGGCCTGCAAGGCGTCCCTGCCTGACCCTGCCGGGGGTCTTGCGGGCCGCGAAGCGCAAAGAGGGCGGGGAGGAAATTGCCTCCCAAAGAGAAAGGGGCTCGCGGTGTAACCCGCAAGCCCCTGATGTTCGTGGTGCCGAGGGAGGGAGTTGAACCCCCGACACGGGGATTTTCAGTCCCCTGCTCTACCAACTGAGCTACCTCGGCACGAGGAAGTGAGCAATTAGCCTCTTCACGGACTCTTGGCAACTACTTTTTCAGAGGCCGACGCGAAAAGTGCACTTCAGGGCGCTTTCACGCCGTCCGGCGCGAGCTGCCTGCACAGAGCCTTGAAGTCTTGGGCCAGCTCCTCGACCAGAAAGGGGGCCTGTTCCAGCGTGTTGCCCCGCGCGGCCTCCTCCAGTCTCCGCGCAAGGTCCGCCGAGCGCGCCGCGCCCACGGTGGCCAGCGCGCCCTTCAGGGCGTGGGCCGCCAGGGCCAGCTCCGTCGAGCGGCCGCAGGAGAGGTGGTCGCGCAGAGCGGCCAGCCGCTCCGCGAAGCCGTCCACCAGCACCTGGGCCACCTCCCGGAAGAGGTCTTCGTCCTCCAGGCGGCTCAGGGCCTCCTGGCGGTCAAGGGTTGGGAGCCGTGCGAAGGCGGCTTCCGGCAGGGGCGCGTGCGAGACAGGTTCCGGGATCGGTTGCGCGGGCTGCTCCGGAGCCGGGCCGGACGTCCGCCGCCCCTGCGCGGCGGCCGCCTGGGCAAGGGCCTGCTCCAGCCGGGAGAGGTCCAGGGGCTTGGTGAGGTAGCCGTCCATGCCCGCTTCGAGACACATCTCCCGGTAGCCCGAGACGGCGTGGGCCGTCATGGCCAGGATGCGCACGCCCGCCGCGGGCTCTCCGGCCTCCCCGGCGCGGATGCGCCGTGTGGCCTCCAGTCCGTCCATGCCGGGCATTTCAACGTCCATGAACACCACGTCGAAGGGTTCGCGGCGCAGGCGCTCCAGGGCCTCGACGCCGCCTCCGGCGATGTCCGTGCGCTGGCCCAGTTTCTCCAGCAGGGCCTTGGCCACCTTCTTGTTCTCTTCGTTGTCCTCCACCACCAGGACGCGCAGTCGCGGCAGGGGGCGCAGGGCCTTCCGCGACGCAGTGGCGGGGACGGTCCTCTCGCCCGGGCCGCAGACGCCCAGCGGCAGGCGCACGGTGAACTCGCTGCCCCGGCCCTCCTCGCTGCGCACGGACACGCTCCCGCCCATCATCTCCGCAAGCTGGCGCGCGATGGAGAGTCCGAGGCCCGTGCCGCCGTGTTTGCGGCTGGTGGAGTCGTCGGCCTGGCGGAAGAGGTCGAAGATGCGCTCCTGCAGCTCCGGGGAGATGCCGATGCCCGTGTCGGTCACCCGCGCGCGCAGCTCGAAATCGTCGCCGCCGGGCAGGGGGCAGGCCTCGGCCGAGAGGGTCACGCTGCCCGAGGCGGTGAATTTCACGGCGTTGCCCACCAGGTTGGTGAGGATCTGGCGCAGGCGGCCCGGGTCGCCCTTGGCCGCGCGGGGGAGCTCCGGGTGCAGCCGGACGTCCAGGGACACGCCCTTCTGGGCGGCCTGGCGCTCGAAGGGCTCCAGGCAGGCGTGCAGCAGCGGGGCGGTCTCGAAGGGCTCGCTGGCCAGAATCAGGTGCCCGGCCTCGATGCGGGAGAAGTCGAGGATGTCGTCGATGATGCCCAGCAGGTGATGGGAGGCGCGGTCCACCATGTCCAGGCGTTCGCGCTGTTCGGGGGAGAGCGGTGAATCGAGCACGAGGCGGGTCATGTTCACCACTGCGTTCATGGGGGTGCGGATTTCGTGGCTCATTTTGGCCAGGAATTCGCTTTTGGCGCGGCTTGCCGCGGCGGAGCGCGCGGCCAGCTCCTGGGCGCGCGCCGAGTAAAGCTCCAGCTGGCGGTTGGTGACGCGCAGTTCCTCGGTGCGTTCGGCCACCTTGAGGTCCAGGTCGCGGGCCTGGCGGGCCACTTCTTCGTAGAGCCGGGCCTTGTGCACGCCCAGAGAGACCACGTAGGCCATGGACTCCAGGTGCTCGGCCCGGGCCTCCATGTCGCGTGGGCGCACGCTGCCCAGGCCCAGCACGCCTATGAGTTCGCTGCCCACCCAGAGGGGCAGGGCCGCGAAGGAGGTGATCCCTCCGCGCGTGCAGGCTTTGCGGGTGAAGCGCCGGTCGCCGTGGATGTCGCGCGAGAAGAGGGAGTGGCGTTCCTGGGCGGCCTGGCCGCAGAGGCAGTCGCCGAGGGCGTGGGTCAAGGCGGCCGGATCGGAGTAGCCGGGCAGGCTGGTCTGGAGGGCCTGGGCCTGGAGCAGGTCTCCGTCCAGGAGGTAGAGCACGGCGAGGTCCATGCTGAGCAGTTCGGCCACGGATTCCACAGCTGTCCGAGCGGTCTCATCCAGGGTGACGGCCTGGTTGACGGCGCGGCCGAGGGTGCTCAGGGCGGCGGGTTCGCTCACGTCCCAGGCCAGTCCGCCCGCAAGGGGGGCCTTGCCCTCGCGCAGTATGGGGAACTTGGTGGTGCGCCACAGGGAGGCGCCGGCGCGGCCGCCGATGCGTTCGTCGCGAACGACCACCCGGCCGGCCAGGGCTTCGCGGGTGTCGCGGGCCATGGCCTCGCCGAGTTCGCCGGGGAAGAGCTCCTGGGGCGTCTTGCCGTTCCAGTCCGTCTCGGGGCCCAGCATGTCGCGGAAGTGGCGGTTGATGAATTGCGCGCGGGTGTCCTGGTCCTGGAGGAAGACCACGGCGGGGATCTGGTCCATGAACGTGGAGAAGATGTCGCGCGATTCGCGCAGGCCCTCTTGGGCCAGACGGCGCTCGGTGTCGTCGAGCAGGACGGCGAACACGGCGCGCGTGGCCCCGTAATCCAAAAACACGGCCGAGATGAGCGCCCAGAAGACGCGCCCGTCGCCCGAGACCATCTCCACCTCGCGGCGTACGCTGCCGTGGCGCTCCAGGGTGGCGATGAGTTCCGCGCGGTCCTCGGGGTTCTTGTAGAAGTTCACCGACATGCGGAGGTTCGCGTCCGGCGCGGGGACAGCCAGGAGGTCTCGGCAGGCGCGGTTCATGTAGAGGACGTTCCCCTCCTCGCGCGTGGTGACCGAGATGGGGGCGGGCAGCGCTTCCAGGAGCAGCCTGTGCCAGGCCTCCAGGCGGCGCAGTTCCTCCAGGGCGCGCACCTCGGGGGTGATGTCGCGGTTGCTCGCCCTGGTGCCCGCGAAGCGGCCGTCCTTGCCGGTGACGGGCTGGCAGACGTG
Organism: Fundidesulfovibrio magnetotacticus; assembly: GCF_013019105.1. Taxonomy (NCBI): domain Bacteria; kingdom Pseudomonadati; phylum Thermodesulfobacteriota; class Desulfovibrionia; order Desulfovibrionales; family Desulfovibrionaceae; genus Fundidesulfovibrio; species Fundidesulfovibrio magnetotacticus. Next base: position 238,729 of record NZ_BLTE01000002.1, on the reverse strand, counting down.
TCCGATCCAGCGCACGGAGCCGTCCGCGTGGCGGATGCGGAAGCGCGCCCTGCCGCAGGACTGGTCGGCGCGCACGTGGTCGCGGTGGGCGTACCAGGAGGGGAGATCTTCCTCCAGGATGATGGCTTCCAGCAGCGACGGGTTGGCCATGAAGGCCCCCGGCGAGCGGCCGGTGATGTGCTCGCAGGAGGGGGAGACGTAGGCCAGGGAGCCGTCGGGGAACTGCCAGTACTCCCAGTCGTGGGTGAAGTCGGCGATGGTGCGGTAGCGCTCCTCGGCCTGGCGCAGGGCCTCCTCGGCGCGTCGGCGCTCCTTCATCTCGCGGGAGAGGCGGCGCAGGGCGTCCTCCAGGGGGGCGGGGTCGCACGGGGGGCCGGGCGGGGCGGCGTGGCGCAGGATGGCCAGCTCCAGCACGGCGCGGGTGTGCCGGGGGTCCTGGGGCAGGAGGAGCGTCCCGTCGGGATCGGCCTGGGCCAGGGCGCGCAGGGCCTGGGCGTCGGTGCGGGCCGTGGCGCACACCACGGCAATCCCCGGGCCGTTCTTGAGGGCGCGGCAGGCCTGGGCGGCGTCGAGGGAGGGATCGTCGAGGTCGAGGAGCGCCACGCCGGGCGGGTCGCGCAGCACGCGGTCCAGGGCCTCTTGGAGGTTAGCGGCCGTTGCCGGGAGTGGGGCCCCCGCGCGCCGCAGCACATCGGCCAGTTCCCTGGCCCTGTCCGGCAAGCCGGTGACGACCAGCACCTTGATTACCTTGCCGATCATGACGCTTGAGTTCCTGCTGTCCTGAGCGCCCGCTCGGGGCGGGCAGGGGGGCGGCGGCGCGACAGGGGCCGCGCCGCCGGGGGATCAGAACGGGTTGATGGTGCGTTCCTTGGTGAAGTGCATGTAGCCCAGGTTGGCCCCCAGGCGCAGCCCCACGCCGAAGCGGATGGGGGCCAGCACCACCGGGGAGGAGCGCTGGTAGTTCATGCCGAAGCCGCCCACCACGTAGGCGCTGCCGTCCACGCTGGGGAATCGTTGGTAGATCTGGTCGACGCTGGTCATGCCGTAGACCATGCAGAACACCTTGGAGGCGTTGACGCCCAGGTCCAGCCCCACGGAGGGGCTCTGCCAGTAGACGTAGGCCTTCTGGCCGTTCTTGAGGTAGAGCCAGCCCTCGCCGTAGCGGAAGCCCACCACCAGCGCGCCGGCGCCCTCGCTGCCTTTGATGAAGCCCGTGGGCTCGCCGTATTTCTCGAAGGCCCGGGAGATCAGGTCGGCCAGGCCCCTGGCCCCGCCCTCGAAGAAGCCCATGACCTGCTCGTCCACCTCCTTGCGGGAGTAGGTGGTCACCTGCCGGGCCTCGGGCATGTCGAAGATGCGGCTCCCGGAGCCCTGGCCCGAAGCGGGGGGCTCGGCCGGGGTCTCGGCGGCCGGAGGCTGGCCGCCGGGGGTCCAGGTGCCGCCGGGAGCGCCGCCGGAGCCCTTGCCGTAGGAGGCGGGCGGGGGCGGGTATTTCTCCACGGCCGGGGCCTGGGAGTTGAAGGGGGATTTGCCGTCCGCCGCGGGCTTGGCCTCGGGGGCCGGGGCAGGCGCGGGCGCGGATTTGGGCGCGGGCGCGGGGTCCTTGAGCGCCGGGGCCTGGGGCTTCTCCACGGTGGGCTCGTCGGTGAGCGTGCGCTCCTGGAGGGCCGGGGCGTCCGCGGCCCAGAGGGTCAGGGCCAGCGCGAGAATGAGCAGGGGGGCCGTCTTGTTCAAGGCGTTCCTCCGTTGGGTCCTTTGCCCAGCCTGATGGTCAGGCCGTCGGCGGTTTTCTCCACGGCAGGGCGTTTGCCGCCCTTGGGCGGGTGGGCCAGGTCGAGGACGATGCGCAGCTTGTCCGGGTGCCTGCCCAGGCGGATGGCCTGCACCTGGCCGCCCGCGGGCTTTTCGGGGCGCTGGTAGGTCCATTGTCCCGGCAGGTCGATCACCAGCCGGGAGGGCGTTCCCAGGAGCATGGCCTCGGCCTTGGCCTGGGTGTGCGCGCCGTGCAGGGTGAAGACGATCTCCTCGGGCGACTCGAACACGGAAAGCTTGTCCACCACGCGGCGTTCGGGCTCGGGTTTGGGCTTGGCCTCGGGGGCCTTGGCCGGGGCCTGCTGCTGGGCCTGGGGCGCGGCCGGGGCCTGGGGGGCCGCCGGAGCGGGCTGGGGCGGGGTCTGCTGGGCCTGGGGTTCCTGGGCCTGGCCCTGCTGGGCGGGGCGGGCCTTGTCCTGTTCCTTTTTCAGGCGCTCCTGGGCGCGCTTGAGGTCGGTCTCGGCCTTGCGCAACTCTTCCTGGGCGCGGCGCAGGGTTTCCTCGCGGGACTTGCGGGCCGAGGCCTCGGCCTGTTTGGCGTCGGCCTGAGCCTTGCGCTCCAGGGCCTGCCTCGCGCGGCGCTCGGCGGGCATTTCGGGCTTGGGAGCCGGTTCCGGCTGGGCCTTGGGGGGCTCGGCCGGAGGCGGCGGGGGCGGCGGCGGAAGAAGCGCCGGGAGAGGCTCCGGCTCGGGCTGGGGCTTCTCCGCGAAGATGGTGTCCAGGGATCTGTCCGGCGCGGCGGGCGGGGTCAGGGGGGCCACCACGGGGGCCGGGGCCTGGGGCGGCAAGGCCACCTTGCGCTCGGGCGCGGGGGGCTCCTGGGGCTGGGGGGCCGGGGCAGGTTGCGCCGGGGCCGCCTCCTGCACGGGCGCGGGGGCCTCCTGGGAGGAGGCGCGCCACCAGGCGAGTCCGCCAACCACCACGGCGGCCAGGATCACCGCGCCCAGAATGAGCAGCTTGTCGTTGCGTGTCAGGGCCATCGCGTCTCCTCTGCAGGCGGTATCATTGATGGCGCGGGGTGGGCAAGGCCCGGCGGGGTGCGCGCGTCCTGGAATCCTTGCCCTTTCGCGTGACGTATCGTAATACGATTCATCCAACGGAGGAGCAAGCCATGCAACGCCGCGTGCGAAGCGTCCGCGTCCCGGCGGAACTCGACGAACTGGACCTGACGGGGCTGGTGCACGAGTGCGCCAAATACCTGCGAGACCTGGAGAGCGCCACGTTGCTCAAGTCCCAGGGCAACCGCGAGGCCGCCGAGGCCCTCCTCAAGGCGCGCCAGGCCGACCTGGGGCGGCGCGTGGGCCACAAGGTCTGGGAGGCCCGGGTGAAGTACGGGGAGAAGCTCAGGAAGGGCGAGCCCGGCGAGCACCACGAGGCCGAGGGCTAGGGCGCGCCCCCCACCGCCAGCCTTCCGCCCAGGCGATACCCGTCCTCCCCCACGTCCAGAACGTACGCCCAGGCCTCCACGCCGGCCTCCAGGGCCTGGTGGAACTCCCGGCCGTAGGCCTCGTCCACGGCCCAGGCCGGGCCGAAGCACCGCGCGTCCGGGCGCTGCACGCAGAAGAAGAGCGCCGCGCGCTCCCCCTTGCGGGCCAGGCGCGAAAGCTCCGTCAGGTGCTTGCGGGCGCGCTCGGAGGGCGCGTCCGGGAACTGGGCCTGGCAGTCCTCCACCAGGGTCACGTTCTTGGTTTCCACCCAGAGCGGCCCGGCCGGTCCTTCCAGCAGGGCGTCCAGGCGGCCGCCCTCGAAGCGCGGCTCCGCCTTGAAGGTCTCGTATCCGGCCGTCTCGGGCAGAAGCCCGGCCGCCCAGGCGGCCCGCAGCGCCCGGGTGGGCACGGAGGTGTCCACGCCCACCCAGAAAGCGCCCGGCCGCACGGCCTCCACGCTCCAGGGCAGCTTGCGCCCGGGCGTGTCGCGCCGCGTGGCGAGCACCTGCGCGCCGGGGCGCAGAAGCCCCAGCATGGTCCCGGTGTTGTTGGTGTGGGCGGTGAAGCGTTCCCCCGCGCCGTCTTCAAGGTCCATGAGGAAGCGCGCCCTGCGCCCCACGAGCCGGGCCACCCGCGCCGGACCGGAAAGCGGCAGGAGAACGGGGCCGGGATGCGCCGAAGAATTTACTGTTTCCATTTTTTTCTCTACTGTCCCGAAGGCATCCCGCGCCCGTCACATCCAACCAGCAGCGAGACCCTCATGCGCATTTCCCTGAAGCTCTCCCGCATCCAGCCGTCGGCGACGTTGGCCATCAACGCCAAGGCCCAGGAACTCAAGGCCCAGGGCAAGCCAGTGATCAGCCTGGCCGTGGGCGAGCCCGACTCCCCCACGCCCGAGCACGTCAAACAGGCCGCCCGGCAGGCCCTGGACGACAACTTCACCCGCTACACCCCCGTGCCCGGCATCCCCGAGCTGCGCGACGCCGTGGGCGGCTACTTCGGGCGTTTTTACGGCGTCACCCCGCCGCGCGAGGCCGTCATCGTCTCCAACGGCGGCAAGCAGGTGCTCTACAATCTTTTCACGGCGCTGCTCAACCCCGGCGAGCAGGTGCTCATCCCCGCCCCCTACTGGGTGAGCTACCCCGACATGGTGCTCCTGGCGGGCGGCGAGCCCGTGGCCGTGCCCACCGAGCCCGAGGACGACTTCCTCGTCTCCGTGGAGGCCCTGGAGAAGGCCCGCACGCCGCTCACCCGCGCGCTGGTGCTCAACTCGCCCTCCAACCCCACCGGCTGCTGCTACTCCAAGGCCCAGCTGGACGCCATCATGGAATGGGCCGTGGGGCGCGGCATCTTCGTGATCTCCGACGAAATCTACGACCAGCTGGTCTACCCGCCCGCCGAGCGCCTCTCCGTGGTGCACTGGTGGGAGCGCCACCCCGAAAAGGTGGCCGTGGTCAACGGCCTGGCCAAGAGCTTCGCCATGACGGGCTGGCGCATCGGCTACTGCGTGGCCCACCCGGATCTGATCAAGGCCCAGTCCAAGATCCAGGGGCAGTCCACGTCCAACGTGTGCTCCTTCGCCCAGAAGGGGGCCGTGGCCGCGCTCACCGGCAGCTTCGACTGCGTGGAGCAGATGCGCCAGGGCTTCGAGCGCCGCCGCAACCTGGCCATGGAGATCGTCTCCTCCTGGGAGGGCGTGAAGTGCCCCAACCCCGGCGGCGCGTTCTACCTCTTCCCCGACGTGAGCGCGCGCTTCAACGCCCAGACCCCGGACTCGGCCAGCCTCTGCAAGCGCATCCTGGAAGAGGCCCTGGTGGCCCTGGTGCCCGGCTCCGCCTTCGGCGACGACCGCTGCCTGCGCTTCTCCTACGCCGTCTCCGACGAGACGCTGCTCAAGGCCCTGGAGGCCGTGGGCAAAGTGCTCAAAGGGTAACGCGCCGGGCGAGACATCTTCGCCCAAGGGTGGTACGACGCCCGAAGCGTCCGCCCGCCAAGGCGGACCCACACGAACCGACAAGGAGCCCCCGCATGTCCGACAACGTGCTCGACTGGACCAGCGCCTACCCCGAAAAGGTCTCCCCCAGCGCCGGACAGGCCCGGCTGGGGGCCTTCGTGGAACGCCTCGCCGCCGACCTCTCCGGGCCGGAAGGCGGCAGGCTGCCCTTCATCAACCTGCCCCACTGGCCCGCCCTCAAGCGCGACCTGGCCGCCCTGGCCCCGCGCCTGAAGGGCTTCAAGCACATGCTGCTCCTGGGCATCGGCGGCTCCGCCCTGGGCGCGCGCGCCCTCCAGAAGGCCTTCGCCCCGGGCCAGGACCTGCCCGGACACCAGGGACCCTGGCTCTGGATCGCCGACAACGTGGACTCGGGCTCGCTCATGGCCTACTTCACCAAGCTCGACCCCGCCGAGACCGTGGTGGTGGCCGTGAGCAAGTCCGGCGGCACCATCGAGACCGCCAGCCAGTACTTCCTGGCCTGCCGCTGGCTCAGGGAAGCCCTGGGCGACTCCTGGAAGGACCACCTGATCATGGTCACCGGCGAGGACGGCTTCTTCCGCAAGGAGTCGGCGCGCCACGGCTTCACCACCCTGCCCGTGCCCACCTACATGGGCGGGCGCTACTCGGTGCTTTCGGCCGTGGGGCTCATCCCTGCCGCCTTCCTGGGCATCGACTGCGAGGCCCTGGTGGAGGGCGCGCTCTCCGTCACCAAGCCCCTCACCGAGACCATCCTCTCGCCCAAGATCCTCGCCGCGCACCCCGCCTGGGAGCTGGCCTGCTGGAACTGGTCCATCATCGATTCGGGCTTCACCCAGCTCATCTTCTTCTGCTACGTGCCGCGCCTGGCCACCCTGGGGGCCTGGTTCGGCCAGCTCTGGGCCGAAAGCCTGGGCAAGGAAGGCAAGGGCTCCATGCCCCTGCCCGCCGTGGGCGTCACCGACCAGCACTCCCTGCAGCAGATGTTCCTGGACGGCCCTCGCGACAAGGGCTGCCTGTTCATCACCAGCCGCGAGGAAGACCCCGGCACGGCCTTCCCCGACGACCTCCCCGCCGAGTTCGGCTTCCTGCGCGGCAAGATGCTTGGCGAGCTGCTCCCGGCCGAGGCCCTTGGCTCGCGCATGGCCATGACCCAGCGCGGCATCCCCCTGGTGGAGGCCAGCCTCGCTAGCTGCACCGAGCACGAGTGCGGCCGCCTCATGGCCCTCCTGGAGCTCTCCACCCTCTTCACCGGGTGGCTGCTCTCCATCGACCCCCTGGACCAGCCCGCCGTGGAGCTGGGCAAGCGCCTGGCCAAGGCCCGCCTCGGGGCCGACGGCCTGGCCAAGGAAAAGGCCGATCTGGCCCAGTTCCTCTCGGCCCAGCGCCGGACCACGGGGTTCTAGGGAGCGTGGCCTTTCCGACCCAGCACGATGCGCCGTCCCCGGCGGGCCATGCGGCCCGCCGGGGGCTTTCGCGGCGACGCCGGGCCACGCCCCGGGACCGCGCCATCCCCTCCGCGAGGCCCCGTGACGCCCGCTGACGCAGCCCAGGGCGGCCGCCCGGGCGCTTCCTTCGGGCTGCTCAAGTTCGTCTCCTGGGGCACGCTCGCGCTCACGCTGCTTTCGAGCCTCTTCCTCTCGCTCTTCCTGGCCAACCAGGCCCGCGACGTGCTCCTGGAAAAGCAGCACGACTTCGCGCAGCTCCTGGCCGCCACGCTCAACGCGGCGGTGTCCAAACGCTTCTACATTCCCAACTTCTGGGTGTTCGGCCGCCCGGACCTCTCCAACCCTGAGCAGTACAAGCGCCTGGACGAGGTGATCAAAGGGGCCATGGACGAGTCCCCGGCCCGCGACGTGCGCCTCTACGACCTCTCGGGCGTGGTGGTCTACGCCCAGGACCGCGCCCTCCTGGGCCGCGAGGGCCTGGGCGGAGAGGCCCTGGCCCAGGCCATGGACCAGGAGAAGTACGCCTACGAGTTCATCTACCAGACCGGCGCGCTGGGGGCCTTCTTCTCGGCGGAGATCGCGCCCAACTCCGTGGTGATGCGCACGCGCGGGCCGCTGCGCATCAAGGGCTTCGTGCCCGTGGCCGACCAGCCGCCCGCCCAGGGCCAGGAGCAGGCCCAGGAGCAGGGCGAGCCCCCCTCGCCAGGGGAGGCCCCCGGCGGCAGCCTCGTGGAGGTGGAGGGCGTCATCGGCGGGCTGGAGTTCACCCTGGACATCACCGCCGACTACCGCAAGCTCGTCACCTTCCAGCGCCTGATCACCCTCTCGGCCCTGGGCTCCTCCCTGGTGCTCTTCTTCGTGCTGCGCATGCTCATCCACCGCGCCGACCGCCTGGGCGCCCAGCGCATGCGCGAAAAGGAGGAGTACGAACGCGAGGCCCTGCAGAACGAGAAGCTCGTGAGCATGGGCCGCATGGTGGCGGGCATCGCCCACGAGATCCGCAACCCCCTGGGCATCATCCGCTCCAGTTCCGAGCTGCTGCTGGCGCGCGCCAAGGACAAGGACCCCCTCACCGCCAAGATCCTGGCCGCCATCCACGAGGAGGCCGTGCGCCTCTCCAAGACCGTGGGCGACTTCCTGGACTACGCCCGGCCCAAGGCCCTCAAGCTCGAACCCGTGGACCTCTGCGCCGTGCTCGACCAGTGCCTGGCCTTTCTGGAGCAGAAGTGCCGCGCCCAGGGCGTGGAGGTGGTGCGCGCCTGCGAGCCCGGCGTCATGGTGCCCGGCGACAAGGACCTGCTCTACCGCGCCCTCTACAACATCCTGGCCAACGCCCTGGAGGCCATGGCCCAGGAGCCCGGACAGGCCTGCGCCCAGAACCCGGAAGGCGACGGCCCCGAAACCCTGCGCGGCCAGATCGTGGTGGAGTCCGGCGAGGAGGGCGGGCGCATCCGCCTGCGCGTCACGGACACGGGGCCGGGCATCCCCCCCGCCATCCGCGACAAGCTCCTGGACCCCTTCTTCACCACCAAGCCCCAGGGAACGGGCCTGGGCCTGGCCATCACCGCCAGCATCCTGCGCAGCCACGGGGCCGAGCTGCGCCTGGGCGACAACCCCGAGGGCGGGGCCAGGGTGGACATCCTCTTCCCCAGGCCCTAGTATCTCCGGGCCATGGCAACCCAAGTCCTCATCCTCGACGACGAGCGCAACTACCTGCTCATCCTCGAAGCCCTCCTGGCCGACGCCGGCTACGCCGTCACCGCCCTGGACGACCCGGAGATGGGCCTGGCCTACCTTGAGGAATCCGAGGTGGACGTGGTCATCACGGACATGAAGATGCCCAAGGTGACCGGCCAGGAAGTGCTGGAGCGCGTGAAGCGCTCCTACCCCCACGTGCCCGTGATCATCATGACCGCCTTCGGCTCCATCGAGGGCGCGGTGGAGGCCATGCGCGTGGGGGCCTTCGACTACGTCACCAAGCCCTTCTCCAACGACGAGCTGCTGCTCACCGTGGGCAAGGCCGCCCAGTTCGCCCGCGCCCAGCGCGAGAACATCCTCCTGCGCCAGACCCTGGAAGAACGCTTCGCCGTGCACCAGATCATCGGGCGCTCCAAGGCCATGGGCCAGGTGCTGGAGCTGGTGGAGCGCGCCGCGCCCTCTCGCTCCACGGTGCTCATCACGGGCGAGTCGGGCACGGGCAAGGAGCTCATCGCCAAGGCCATCCACTTCGCCTCGCCCCGCAAGGACCAGCCCTTCGTCTCCGTGAACTGCATGGCCCTGAACCCGGGCATCCTGGAGAGCGAACTCTTCGGCCACGAGAAGGGCTCCTTCACCGGGGCCGTGGCCAAGCGCAGGGGCCGCTTCGAGGCCGCCCAGGGAGGCACGCTCTTCCTCGACGAGATCGGCGAACTCTCCGCCGACATCCAGGTGAAGCTCCTGCGCGTGCTCCAGGAGCGCTCCTTCGAGCGCGTGGGCGGGACGCAGACCGTGGAGGCGGACATCCGCGTGGTGGCCGCCACCAACAAAAACCTCACCGAGGCCGTGAAGGCCGGAACCTTCCGGGAAGACCTCTTCTACCGCCTCAACGTGGTCTCCATACAAATGCCCGCCCTGCGCGAACGCCGCGAGGACGTGCCCCTGCTGGCCGTCCACTTCCTGCGCAAATACGCCGAGGAGAACGCCAAGAACGTCCAGGGTTTCGCCACCGAGGCCGTGGACGCCCTCACGGGCTACGAGTGGCCCGGCAACGTGCGCCAGCTCCAGAACGTGGTGGAGCGCTGCGTGGTGCTGGCCTCGGGAGAACTCATCGGCGTGGAGGAGCTGCCTGCCGAGGTGCGCGACGAGGAGACGCAGTACAAGTCCGCCGTGGACCTCCTGCCCGTGCAGATCAACCTGGGCGAGACCCTGGAGCGCATCGAGGCCGCCCTGGTGCGCCGCGCCCTGGCCCGGGTCGACTTCGTGCAGGTGAAGGCCGCCGAGATGCTGGGCGTCTCCAAGAGCCTGCTGCAGTACAAGCTCAAGAAGTACAACATCGCGGGGCACTAGTCCGACCATGCGTCCCGTCTGGTACGGCTTCTACCTTCTGGCGTTCACGGCGCTCTGCTTCGCGGGCGCGGAGGGCGTTCTGCGCCTCACCGGCCGCGTGCCCTCCGGCGCGGCCGTGCCCCGCTACTTCGCGGGCGTGCACGGCGACCTGGAGCCCCACCTGCGCGTGGTGGACCGCACCGTCCCCGCGCTGCCCTACCGCGTAACGGCCAACAACCAGGGCTCCCGGGGCCTGGCGGACTACTCCTCGTCCAAGCCCGAGGGCGTGCTGCGCGTGCTCTGCCTGGGCGACTCCTTCACCTACGGCTACGGCGTGGACGACGAGCACACCTACCCCGAACTGCTGCGCCGCGAGCTGGAACGCCGCTACCCGGGCCAGAAGTTCGAGGTGGTCAACGCCGGCATCCCCATCTTCGGCATCCTCGACGCCATGGACTACTACCTCACGAAAGGCGCGGCCCTCATGCCCGACGTGGTGGTGCTCCAGTTCTTCCCCAACGACATCCACGACCACACCCGCGACGTGCTTTTCCGCGAGGGCCTGGCCAACGATCCGGTCTACACCGCCCGGGGGCTCCTCTCGCGCTGGTTCTCCTGGTCGCGGGTCTACCAGGCGGCGGCCAACATCGGCTTCCTCTTCCGCACCGGGGCCAGGGCCGTGAGCAGCCCCCCCCAGATGACCAGCGGCGAGCACAAGACCAACCCCGGGCTCGACCCCTTCCGCTTCAAGGCCACGGACTACGAGAAGGCCCGCAGCGAAAACGCCCGGGACATCCTCGGCCCCGCCTCCGGGCAGGAGCTGGCCCGCGTCTGGAGCGCCTACCGCGCGGCCCTGGAGGGCATGCGCCGCTTCACGGAGCACTTCGGGGCCAGGCTCGTCTTCCTGGCCGTGCCGGACCTGATGGAGGTGGAGGGCCGCCTCTACGCCGCCCGCCAGGAGCTGGCCCCGGCCGTGAACGCCATGGGCCTGCCCGCCGTGGACATGCTCGAACCCTTCCGGCGCTCGCTCTTCGTGCGGGGCGTGCACCCCTACCTGACCCCGCGCGACGGCCACTGCTCCCCCGAGGGCAACCAGCTCGTGGCCCTGGCCGTGGCCGACAGGCTGCGCCTGGCGGCCACCCCCGAGGGCGCGCCCCTGCTGGCCGTGGCCCCGGGCGACCCCATGGACGCCATGGCCCGGCCCCAGGGCGCGCGGCTGGCCGTGGCCCCGGGCGGGGCAGTGAAGGCGGAGCCCGGCGCGGCGCTCCATGTGTGGGCGGTCTCCTCCCGGGGCCTGGAGAGCATGGCCGAGGGCTCGGTGGCCATCGACTGGCTGGGGGCCGTGCAGGCCCGCCAGGGGGAACTGGTGCTGGAGTGCGCCGCGCAGGGCCCCGTGGGCCGCGTGGAGGTCCGCCTGCCCGCGCGCCTGGAGCGCGGCGCGGAATCGGCACTGGGCGTGGACTTCTCCCTGGACGGACAGGCCTGGGAGCCCCTGCTGCGCCGCACGGGCGAGGCCCTGGAGCGCCCCGAGGGCTATGAAACCTTCAGCGTGCTCGACCGGCGCGTGCGCGAGGCCAGCGCCTCCCGCTTCTTCCTGCGCGTCGCCCTGGCGGGCAAGGCCCGGCTCTACACCGAACGCTCCGGGAGCCAGGGCGACGGCAGCCGCGCGTTCTGGGTCACGGCCTTCCCGGCGACCCCGTGATTCCCGGCGGCGTGGCCGAGTACGTGGCGGCCCTCAAGGCCTCCGAGCGTCTCAAGGACCGCATCTGCTGCCACCGCACGCTGGAGCCCGCCCCGGCCGAATACGGCGAGCCCGTGCGCCCCTTCTCCCCGGCCCTGCGCGAGATCCTGGCCGCGCGGGGCATCGCGCGCCTCTACAGCCATCAGGCCCTGGCCTGTTCCCTGGCCCTGGGCGGGCGCAACGTGGCCTCGGCCACGCCCACGGCTTCGGGCAAGACCCTCACGTACTCCCTGCCCGTGCTGGAACGCTTCCTGGCCGATCCCTCCTCCCGCGCGCTCTTCGTCTTCCCCCTCAAGGCCCTGGCCCAGGACCAGCTCAAGGCCTTCGAGCGCCTCACCGGAAGCCTGCCCGCCTCGGCCAGGCCCCGCGCGGCGGTCTACGACGGCGACACCACCGCATACGCCCGGCGCAAGCTCCGCCTGGACCCGCCCCACGTGCTCATCACCAACCCCGAGATGCTCCATCTGGCCATCCTGCCCCACCACGAGACCTGGACCACCTTCCTGGCCGGGCTCAACTTCGTGGTGGTGGACGAAATGCACGCCTACCGGGGCGTCATGGGCTCCCACATGGCCCACGTGCTGCGCCGCCTGGGCCGCGTCTGCGAGCGCTTCGGCGCGCGCCCCGCGCACCTGTTCTCCTCGGCCACCATCGGCAACCCCGGCGAGCTGGCCCAGGCCCTCTCGGGACTGCCCGTGGAGGTGGTCTCGCGCTCGGGCGCGCCAACGGGCAGGCGGCACGTGCTCTTCGTCAACCCCCTGGAGGGCGCGGCGCGCACGGCCATAATGCTCCTCAAGGCCGCCCTGGCGAGGGGCTTGCGCACCATCGTCTATTGCCAGTCGCGCAAGATGACCGAGCTGGTGGCCCTGTGGGCTGCCGAGAAGGCCGGGGCCATGGCCCCGCGTATCAGCGCCTACCGCTCCGGCTTCCTGCCCGAGGAGCGCCGGGACATCGAGGCCCGCATGGCCTCGGGCGACCTGCTGGCCGTCATCTCCACCTCGGCCCTGGAGCTGGGCATCGACATCGGCGGCCTGGACCTGTGCATCCTGGCGGGCTACCCGGGCACGGTAATGTCCACCTGGCAGCGCGGCGGGCGCGTGGGGCGCGGCGGGGGCGAGTCCGCCGTGATCCTGGTGGCGGGCGAGGACGCCCTGGACCAGTACTTCATGCGCCACCCCGAGGATTTCTTCGACCGGCCCCCCGAGGACGCCGTGGTCAACCCCGACAACCCGGCCATCCTGGCCCGCCATCTTGAGTGCGCCGCCGCCGAGTACGCCCTGCGCCCCCACGAACCGTATCTCCAGACTCAGGCCGCGCGCGAGGGCGTCCGCGCCCTGGCGGACCAGGGCAGGCTCCTCCTGGACGCCGAAGGCAGCCGCATCCACGCCGCGCGCAAGGCTCCCCACCGCGACGTGGACCTGCGCGGCTCCGGCGGGCTCTACCACATCCAGGACGCGCGGGGGCACTCCATCGGCCACGTGGACGAGCACCGCGCCTTCCGCGAGACCCACCCCGGAGCCGTGTACATCCACCGGGGCACGAGCTTCGTGGTGGAGTCGCTTTCCCTGGCCGAGCGCCTGGCCGTGGCCTCGGAGCGCAAGGTGGACTACTACACGCGCACGCGCGGCCAGAAGTCCACGGAGATCCTGGAGGTGCGCGAGCAGGGGGTCGCTTTCGGCGCGCGCGTCGGCCTGGGGCGGCTCCGGGTGACGGAGACGGTCACGGGCTACGAGCGCCGTTCGGTGCGCGGGGGGCGGCTCCTGAACATCGTGCCCCTGGACCTGCCGCCCCTCACCTTCGAGACCGAAGGCCTCTGGTTCGAGATCGGCCGCCAGGACCAGGACGAGGCCGAGCGCAGGCTCTTCCACTTCATGGGCGGCATCCACGCCGTGGAGCACGCGGCCATCGGCATCCTGCCGCTGCTGGTGATGACCGACCGCAACGATCTGGGCGGCATCTCCACGCCCCTGCACCCCCAGCTGGGCCGCGCGGCGGTGTTCGTCTACGACGGCGTGCCCGGCGGCGTGGGGCTCACGCGCCAGGCCTACGCCCGGCGCGCGGAACTCCTGGAGCGCACCCTGGCGGCCATCGCGGGCTGCCCGTGCGAGTCGGGCTGCCCCTCCTGCGTGCACTCGCCCAAGTGCGGCTCCGGCAACCGGCCCATCGACAAGATCGCCGCCCGGTTCCTGTTGGAGCGCATCCTGCGCGGCGCGCCCGAGGAGCGCCCGGCCCTGGAGATCGCCCGGGAGGACGAGGCGGCCGAGCAGGGCGCGCTCCCCAGGGGCGAGGTTTTCGCGGCGGTCGGACCGGCGGCGCCCGCGCGGGAGGAGGGCGATGCCGCCGTGGGGCCGGACGCGTCCGGCGTGATACCGCGCCGCGACACGCAGCCCGGGGGGGCATCCGGCCCCGGCTCTGGCAGGGACGCGCCGCGCGCCGCGCCGCCCTTCGCCGGGTCCGCGCAGGTCCCCGGCGCTCCCCGCGTCGAGCCGCCCCGCGACCCCGGACGGGTGATGGTCTTCGACGTGGAGACCCAGCTCTCCGCCGCCGAGGTGGGCGGCTGGCACAAGGCGCGCGACATGCGCCTCTCCGTGGGCGTGGTCTGGGACTCCCAGGCGGACGATTTCCTGACGTTCACCGAGGAGCGCGCGCAGGAGCTCGTAGAGACCCTGACCCGGGCCGATCTCGTGGTGGGCTTCAACTGCCTGCGCTTCGACTACGAGGTGCTCCGCCGCTACACCTCCCTGGACTTCTCCCGCCTGCCCACCCTGGACCTCCTGGAGCGCATCAAGGCGCGCCTGGGCGTGCGCGTCTCCCTGGACACCCTGGCCCGGGCCACCCTGGGGGCCTCCAAGACCGCCGACGGCCTCAAGGCCCTGCAGTGGTGGAAGGAGGGGCGCGTGGAGGAGATCATCCACTATTGCAAGGCGGACGTGGCCGTCACGCGCGACCTCTGGCGCTTCGGGCGCGACCACGGCTACGTGCTCTACGCCAACAAGGCCGGGAACGTGGTGCGCTGCCCCGCCACGTGGAGCGAGGCCGTACCGGACCCGTTCCCGGACCTGGCCGCTCCCGGCCCGGCGCGCCGGTCCTGAGGAAGGCCGCCCCGCCGCCGGTCCTGAGGAAGGGCTTCCCGCCGCCGCCCGGCGGGGGCGCGCTCATTCCTGCCTGGAGAGCTCCTTCGCCACCCACGCGGAGGCGGCCGAAATGTCGTGGAATTCATCCAGGGAGCGGGCGGCCGCGCCGGGGTCGCGCGCCAGTATCATGTGGGACAGGTCCCTGCCGGGGCCGAGTTCCAGGAACACCCGGCATCCGCGCGAGAGCATGGTCTCCATGCACAGGTCCCAGCGGATGGTGGTGCTGATCTGCGCTGCCAGGGCCCGCGCGATAGGGGCTGGGTCCCACTGCGCCTCGGCGCTCACCCCGGAGAGCACCGGCACGGCGGGTGGGGTCGGCATCGTCTGGCGCAGCGCCTCCCCGAAGCGCGCCGAGGCCTGGGCCAGGAAGGGGGTGTGGGAGGCCAGGGGCACGGGCAGGGGCTCCACCCGCGTCGCGCCCGCGGCGGCGAACGCCCGGGAAAGCTCCTCGAAACGTTCCCTCCCGACGCCGGCCACCACATGGTCCGGCCCCACGACGATGGCCAGGCTCCCCCGGCATTGCCCCGCCACGCGCGCCGCCGTCTCCGGGGACAGGCCCAGCACGGCCATCAGCCCGGAAGGCGTCCCGGCCGCCGCCTGGTCCATCTCCCGCGCCCTGCGGGCCGCCAGGTCCAGGGCCTGGCCTGGCGCGAAACACCCCGCCAGGGCGCAGGCGTTGAACTCCCCGAGGCTGTACCCCGCCAGCAGGTCCGGCCGGGGCATGGACGGCGCGAGCGTCTCCCAGGCCATCAACTGGTAAAGGCAGATGAGCGGCTGGGCGATGGCGTCCAGAAACAGCAGGTCCGGATCCACGTCCCCGGGGGCTTCGCGCAGTCCGGCGGGCAGGTGCGGGCGCACCGCGTCCAGCAGGCGCGCGGCCCCGGGGCTGCCGGACGCCCTGGCGATCAGGTTCGGGGTTTGGCGGCCCTGCCCGGAGCAGAGCACGGCGAATGCGGCCATCGGAGAGTCTCCATGGAGCGGCAGAAGAGCGTGGCGGCCAGCAGGTCGGCCACGCCCCCGGCGCTCAGGTTGCGGGCCGTGAACGCCCGGTGGATTTCCAGGGCGTGTTGCTCCCAGCCCCGCGCCAAGGCCCCGCCCTGCCGGTTGAAACGCCGGGCGCGGCGTCTGGCGTAGTCCAGGCCGCGCAGGCCCCCCCGATGGACCAGGGTGGTGTCCTCGGCGGTTTCCAGCAGCGCGAAGAAGCAGTGCACGCGCCCGCTGGCCAGGGGCAGGCCCGCCTCCAGCGCTTCGTCCAGGGCCGGAAGTCCGGCCCGCGCGACGCTGGGAAAGCCCCGGGCCGCCTCCAGGCGCGCGCCGCCCAGGCCGTGGAGGCTGCGGGCGCGCTCCCCGGCGCTGCGGGCCGCCAGGGGGAACGACGCCGCGAGCTCCTCCCCGAACCGCGTCCGGACGTGCCCCGAAAGCCCCTGGAAGTCCAGGGCGCGGCCCCCGGCGGCCAGGGCTCCGGCGGCCGCCGCCAGCAGGCCCAGGCAGAAGATGGCCCCCTTGTGGGTGTTCACGCCTCCCGTGGCCTCCAGCATGCGCGCCTCGGCCGCCAGCCCGATGGCGCGCAGCGCGGCCAGCTCCGCGCCCTGGCCACCCGCCCGGGCCAGCTCCCGCAGCGGGGAGCGCAGGGCCTTGATGCTGGCCAGGAACGTGCCCGCGTCCATGTCCCGGTGGCTGCCGGAGTCGCGGAAGCTGACGAGCCCGGGCTTGGGATAGGTCGCAAGCTCCCGCAGGAGCGCCGCGCAGGCGGCGCGGGCGATGGCCTCGGGGCAGATTGCGGGCGCGACCGCGCGCGCGTTCGCGAGGCCGCACCCGGTCGGGGCCTCGGGCAGCACGCGCGCGGGAGGGGCCTCAGGCCCCCAGGGAGTCCAGGAGGGAGTTCCGGCTGGCAAGATGGACGACTGCATCGGATTTGACGAGCACCTTGGGAGTGTTTCTGGCGTATTCGGCCCACTGGAAGCTTCCACCGTCCGGCAGGAGCACCTCCGCCTCCACCGGGGGGGCGTCCCCGCCCGGGTCGGCCAGCGCGCGCCCGAGGGCGTCCAGCGCTTCACGCCGGTCCACGGCCACCAGCAGGTCCACGTCGGACCCAGCATGGAGGAAATCCAGGCCGGTCAGACCGGCCCAGGCCAGGCTGCCGAACACGCGCGGGGCAAGGCCCGCATCCTCCAGGACCTGGAGGAGCCGGGCGAGGCCCGAGCGCCAGGGGGCGGGCGCGGCCTCCAGGCACTGGCGCAGCAGGGGGGGCGGGTCGAGCGCCAGGACGGCCCGGGCATGGACCGCGTACGGCAGCCGCAGGCCGCCCTCCCCGGGAGGCAGGGCCAGGCCGCAGCAGAGCAGCCCATCGGGCGTCCGGCAGGGGCGGCGCACCACCAGCGGCAGCCCGGCCCCGATCCACCGGCCGATGCGCTCCGGGTTCCGGGGCGCGCATCCGTCGGGGCGCACGAGCCCTTCGGCCCAGGCTTCGGGGGCAAGCCGCGCGAACCAATGGCGATGCGCCGCGACGAGCCGCATGGGTCAGGCCGAGGCCACGCGGTCCATGATGTCCCGGGCCAGGGTGCGTCCGGCGCGCTCCCGGCCCAGGGCGGCCCGCTCGTCCTGGGGCGAGCAGGCGGCCAGGGCGGCCTCCAGGCGCTGGGCGTGGTCCGCGTCCCAGATTTCGTGGATGCCGCCCATCTTGAAGAAAGGTTGGAGCCCGGGCGCGAACACGGGCAGGGTTTTGCTCAGTTCCTCCAGGAAGTCCTGGGAGAGGCGGGTCACCCGGGCGATGGACGCCAGGTTCATGACCGAGGTGCGGGCGTCGGCCAGGGCGCAGATCCGGTCCGCCAGCATCCCGCAGGCGATGAAGCCCCCCGCGACGGAGTTGCCGTAGACCACAGCCAGGATCTTGTGGCCCCTGCGGCGGGCCAGGTCCTGCAGGGCGGCAAGGTTGGCGATGTATTCGAAGAGTCCCAGCAGCTCCTCGCGCAGGGCCATGCGCTGCCCGGCGTTGTCCACCAGCAGGACCACGGGGCGGCCCGGATGGTCGCGCAGCACGTCCAGCAGGCCCTCGCCCAGGGCCAGGATCTCCTCCAGGCCGATGAAGGCGTTGTCCGTGGTGCCCAGAACCGCGGCCACGGCCTCGCCGCGCGTCCCGACGCGGGCCTCGCCCAGGACCACGTTCCCCTCGGTCCGCACGGAGCATCCTGCCGGGAACAGGCTTTTGAGCGCCTCGTCGAGCTTCACGGCGTTTCCTCCCGCGCGGGCTCAAGCCGCGCCTCAAGATCGCGGACGTCCATGGCGGGCACGTCCTCCGGCCGGTCGAACCCCATGGCGCGCCAGATGTCCAGGGCGTCCCCGGCCGATCCGTACGTCTCGAACCGGGCCTTGAGCGCCGCGCGCCTGGCGGCCAGGGCTTCCAGGGTGAAGGAGGCGGGGCGGTCCAGGGCCTTGAGGAGGGCCTCCCGGAAGGCCGGGATGTGGTCCTCCACCAGGGCGCTCACCGCGCCGAACAGACGGCGGTTCTTGCCGCCCGTGGTGCGCCAGACCAGCGCCCTGTCGCGGGAGTCGAAGGCCTCCACGCCCATGGTGGTTTCGATGACCTCCGGGCCGGAGACGCCCATGCGCCCCTCTTGCGAGGCGATGAGCGTGTCGCAGCAGCCGCTGACGATCCCCGCGCCGCCGAAAGAGCCGCAGGAGCCCCCCACCACGCCGATCACCGGAACGCCCGCATGGCGCAGGTCGAAGATGGCGCGCATGATCTCCGTGACGCCGATCTCCCCTGCGTTGGCCTCCTGCAGGCGCACTCCGCCCGAATCGAGCAGGAAGACGAAGGCCTCGGGACGGGTGCGCAGGGCGCGCCGGAGCAGGCCCGCCACCTTGGCGGCGTGGACCTCCCCAAAGGCCCCGCCCATGAAGCGGCCCTCCTGGGCGGCCAGGGACACGGGCCGGCCGCCGATCAGGGCGTCGCCCACCACCACGCCGTCGTCGAAGGCCGCCGGAAGCCCGAAGAAGGGCAGGCTGGGGCTTGTGCGGCGCTCCGTTGGGCCGCAGATTTCCTTGAAGCTCCCGGGGTCCGCGATGCCCGAGACCCGCTGCCTGGCCGTGGCCTCGAAATAGCTGCGTCTGGTGGCGCGCATGGACCGCTCCGTTCAGCCGTTGAGGGCTTCCAGCGCCTGGGCCAGCCGGAGGCCGACCACGGCGGGGCTGGCCGCCGAGTCGTTGATGGAAAACAGCACGTCGCCCGGGGCGTGCTTGGCCATGAAGTCCTCCACCACGGCCCGCCATGTGTCCCGGTAGCCCTTGGCGGAGGTGTCGATGACGAAGCGGCACGCTCCGCCAAGGTCCATGGCCTCGGCCAGGACCTCCAGATTGCCCGAGGTGACCACCCCCGCGATGGCCCATTCGTTGGCGCGCGGGCCGCCGGTCCTGCCGGGGAGGGTGAATTCCAGATGTTCCATGGGGCCTCCTGCTACCAGTTCCTGAAGCGGCTGGGCGGATCGTAGAGGCCGCCGGACCAGTCCACCAGATCCTTGATGCTCCTGGCCGCCAGCATGTCGCGGGTGGCGCGGCTCTCCTTGATGTCCAGGTCGCAGGCCCACTGCACGGCCTTGCGCTCGCGCAGGCGGTCCACCATGGCCTTGTCGCGGGCCAGGCCCACGGGCGTGAATCCGGCCACGCCGCGCACGGCCTGCTCGCGCTCCTGGGGCGTGCGGCACAGCAGCAGGTTGGCCACCCCCTCCTCGGTGACGATGTGGGTGATGTCGTCGCCGTAGATCATCACCGGAGGGGTCTCAAAGAAGCCCTTTTCCTGGAAGTCCCAGGCGTCGAGCCGCTCCACGAAGGTGGGCAGCATCCTGCCGCGGAAGGTTTCCACGATCTGAACCACGAGCTTCCTGCCCCGGGGCATGGCGGCCCCTGCGTAGCCCTCGGCGCCTGCCGCGAGCCAGGCGGGGCTGGCATGCCTGCGCCCGCGCGACTCGCAGCCGAAGTTGGGCGCGCCGCCGTAGCCCACCAGACGCCCCGACGTTACCGTGGAGCTGTTGGCCTGGGTGTCTATCTGAAGGGTGGCGCCCACGAAGATGTCCGCGAAGTGGCCGCTCATCTGGCTGAAGAAGCGGTTTGAGCGCATGGTTCCGCCGGGGCCGACGGGGAAGATGTCGGGCTTGTTGTTGACGTAGGCCTCCATGCCCACCTCGCCGCCCACGGGGTAGACGATCTCCGCGAAGCCCTCCTCGATGGCCGGGATCATGGTGGGGTGCGGGTTGAGCGCCCAGAAGCGGCAGGCCCTGCCCTTGAGCCCCAGCTCCTGGCCGTAGGTGGGCAGGAGCAGTTCGATGGCGGCCGTGTTGAACCCCACGCCGTGGTTGATGGTCCGGGGCAGATACCGGGCGTAGATGGCCTTCATGGCCATCATGCCCATGAGCACCTGCACGTCGCTGATGCGCGCGGGGTCCTTGGTGAAGAGCGGCTCGATGTAGAAGGGCCTGGGGCTCTCCACGATGAAGTCCACCCAGTCCGAAGGGATGTCCACCCGGGGGAGCTTGTCCACCACCTCGTTGACCTGCACCACGGACACCCCGTCCTTGAACGCCGTGGCCTCGATGAGGGCCGGGGTCTCCTCGGTGCTGAAGCCGGTGTAGACGTTCCCGGCCCTGTCGGCCTGGGCGGCGGCGAGCAGGCACACGTCGGGGCAGAGGTCGGTGTAGGAACGGGCGTAGAGCTCCACATAGGTGTGGATGGCGCCGATGGTCAGGCGTTTCTCGTCCACCATGCGGAAGAGGCGTTCCCCCTGGGGCCCGGCGTAGGCGAAGTCGAGGGTGGCGGCGATGCCGCGCTCGAAGACGTCCAGGTGCTCCGGGAGGATCACCGAGGATTGGGTCATGCGCAGGCCGTTCACCCGGTCGGGGTTCACCCGGGCCAGGCACTGGGCCAGGAAGTCGGCCTGCTTCTGGTTGTCGCCCTCGATGCAGACCCGGTCTCCCGGGGCGATCACCGCCTCCAGAAGGCGCACCACGTCGCCTGGGGGGACGAACTGTCCCCGGGCGACGCCGGACGCGGCCTCCAGTTTGCGGGCGCGCGCCCGCATGCGAGTGCTGAACCGGGCGTCGGTGACCATGCGTGCCCCCGGGCTTGGAAGTTGGTCGCGCGCCGCGCGACGGGCCTTGCGGGCGTCGGGCGGGCCAGCGCCGCGTCTGTTTGCCCGGCCGATGCTAGCCCACGGCGCGGCGAATGGGAACCGCGAAGATCATCCGGGCCGCGACGGCTTGTCAGAAGGATGAACAAAGCGTAATCTTCTTCAAAAGCATCAAGCAGATGCTCCAGGCAACCGAACAAGGACTCCCCCGCATGAAGCTGACCACCCGCAGCCGTTACGGAACGCGCATGCTGCTCGATCTGGCCCAGAACGGAGGCAACGGCCCCGTGCGCGTGAGCGAAATCGCTCATCGCCAGGGAATTTCCGTGAAATATTTGGAAAAACTGTCGCGCATTCTCAAGAAGGCCGGCCTTATCCGCAGCATGCGCGGCTCCAAGGGCGGGCATCTGCTGGCCAAGCCGCCCTCGTCCATCTCCATGGGCGAGATCGTGCGCGCCCTGGAGGGCGACCTGAACCTCGTCACCTGCTGGACCGAGCGCACCAGCTGCCCGCGCCTGAAGACCTGCGTCACCAGCCGCCTCTGGCAGGAGGTGAGCAAGGCCCTGCTGGAACGCCTCGATTCCATGACCCTCGAAGAACTGCTCAAGGCCAGCACCCCCGAGGACGCAACGCCCTGTTGCGAGTGATCGCCCCTCACCTACAGCATCTCTTCCGGCGGCCCACCCCTCCAGTGCGGTGGGCCGCCGGGTCGGCGGGTTCGCCCTCTCCCGGGGCGTAGCCGCGTCCGGCCCGCGTCGTTTCCCCACCGACCGTATTCGGCAGGGCCGCGGGCCATCCCGCCTGAAAGGCCCTCCGGCCTGTTTGGTCCCCAGCGTTTCACGGTCCGTGCAAACCATCCGCCGCACCCTCCTGTTCCTGTCGTTTGAGCGTAGGTAGCGGGGCGGCCTGACCGCATTACCATACCAAATTGGTCAGAAAGGAATTGGTGCACTCTGCAATACACCTCCTCGGAAGGTAGGAAAACGGCGGCTTGACAGAGTGTTCCCGGAAGCGTAGGCGGCATATACCTGAGTTCCAAAGTATCTTGCCCTCCCTCAACGGCGCAGCCAATGCGCCAGGGCAGGAAGCTTCGGGGCCGGGGTCCCCGGCTGGCGACGCACAGGGCAGTGAGGGCCTGCACGCGACAGACGGGAGGGGGTGGGGGGACACCGGTCCGCTTTCGTAGCGGTCCGCTTGCCGCAACGCGGCGTACGACCCGCCGGACGCGCGGAGCCGGGAGGCTCCAGGGCGGCCGGGCGGGCACGTCAGCGCGCGCCCCATCATCCACTCCATGTGAATTCGTGCACAATCCGTCCCGGGCAGGGGCGGAAAGCAGTTGGCGGCCGGTCGCCCTGGCGTCCGGCAAGGCGACGTAGGCCCATCACTTTTGAAAGGAGACGCCATGTACGCATTCGTGAACGGTCCATTGGTATGGATTGCCTTCGCCGTGTTCGTCGTGGGCAGCTTGTGGCAGGTCATGAGCCTCTACAAAATGTCCAAGCGCACGGACAAGGTCTTCTACGACCACTACAACCCCGGAGCGGCCCGCGCCTCCGTGTGGGCTTGGCTCATGCCCCTGGGGTCGCGCCCCCTGCGCGAAAGCCCGGCCACGGCCCTGGGCTTCTTCGTGTTCCACGTCTGCCTTATCCTCACCCCGCTCTTCGCGCTGGGCCACGCCGTCACCTTCGAGTTCAACCGGGGCATCCACTGGCCGAGCCTGCCCGACGGCCTCACCGACGTGCTCACCCTGCTCTTCCTGGCCTCGGCCCTGTTCATGCTGGGCCGCCGCTTCGTGCTGCCCCACGTGAAGATCGTCACCGAGCCCAAGGACTACTTCGTCTGGTGCGTCACCTTCCTGCCGTTCCTGACGGGCTTTCTTGCCTACCACAAGATGCTGCTGCCCCCGGACCAGATGCTCTTCCTGCATGTGCTCTTCGGCTGCATGATGCTCATCCTGCTGCCCTTCACCAAGCTGGCCCACGCGTTCCTGTTCTTCCTGACGCGCGCCTTCATCGGCAGCGAATTCGCCCGCCGCGGCACCAAGACCTGGTAGGAGACGCCATATGTCCGATCAAAAGCCCGTCAACGCCGAAGAGATCATGGCGGTCATCGAGCGCAACGACACCGCTCGCCTGCGCGCCTGGCTCAAGACCTGCATGTCCTGCGGCCTGTGCTCCGAGTCCTGCTTCTTCTACCTGGCCAACGACAACAAGCCCGAGTTCATGCCCCAGTACAAGGCCAGGGTCACCCTGGGCGAGCTGATCAAGAAGAAGGGCAACGTCTCCCGCGAGCAGCTCCAGGAGATGAAGGAAGTGGCCTGGGGCCGCTGCACCATGTGCCGCCGCTGCTCCCAGTACTGCCCCTTCGGCATCGAGATCGCCCTGATGATCAACATCGCCCGCCAGTGCATGCGCACCCAGAACGTGTGCCCCGACAGGCTCATGACCATCGACCAGTCCTACGTGGAGTTCGGCAACCAGATGTCGATCCCCGACGAGGAATTCGTCGAGACCTGCGAGTGGATGGCCGAGGAAGGACAGGACCGCCTCAAGGACCTGGAAATCCCCATCGACAAGGAAGACGCGAACATCATGTTCGTGGTGAACTCCCGCGAGCCCAAGTACTACCCCCAGGACATCCAGGAAGCGGCCATGGTCATGCACGCCGCCGGCGAGAACTGGACCATGCCCTCCCACGGCTGGGAAGCCACCAACCTCTCCATGTTCTCGGGCAACCTCAAGGTGGCCGGGCAGGTGACCCAGACCCTCTACGACGCCGCCCAGAAGCTGCGCGCCAAGAAGATCTGCATCACCGAGTGCGGCCACGCCTACCGCGCCGCCAAGTACGAAGGCCCCTACTGGACCAAGCAGCCCAATGGACAGGCCCCCGTGGAAGTCACCCACGCCGTGAAGCTCTTCCACGACTACCTGAAAGAAGGCCGCATCAAGCTCAAGCACAAGTTCAAAGAACCCATGACCTACCAGCACCCGTGCAACCTCTCGCGCTCCGGCGACCTGGGCGCGTACGGCGACGGCCTCATGGAGATGCTCTGCGACAACTACGTGCCCATGCAGCCCGACGCCGAGTGGAGCCACTGCTGCTGCGGCGGCGGCGGCTTCATCCCCATGGGCGCCGACTACAAGAAGATCCGCATGGTGGCGGGCAAGGTGAAGGCCGAACAGATCAAGAAGACCGGCTGCAAGTACGTGCTGGTGCCCTGCCACAACTGCACCGACCAGATCAACGACCTCAACAAGGAATACGATCTGGGCATCAAGGTCATGAGCTTCAAGGAACTCATCTGCGAACTCATGGATCTGCCGCCGCACATGCAACCCGGAGACGAGGAGGAAGCTGAATAATGCGCCGCTCCCAACTGCTCACCGCGCTCTTCGCGGCTCTCCTGACCTGCGCCTTCTCCCTGGCCGCCCTGGCCCAGAGCGACGGCATGAAGATCAACAACGCCAAGGCCTACAAGGCCAAGGAACGCGGCGTGGTGGTCTACAACCACGACAAGCACACCGGCTACGGCCTCAAGTGCACCGACTGCCACCACAAGTACGACCCCAAGCAGCCCGGAAAGAACCTCTGGACCGAGGGCGACGAGACGGCCTGCGCCTCCTGCCACGCGGGAGCCAAGCCCACCAGCTCCATCGGCCTCCAGCAGGCCTACCACAAGCAGTGCTGGGGCTGTCACGAGAAGATGCCCGCCGACAAGAAGCTCAGTTACGGACCGCGCTCCTGCGCCGGGTGCCATGAAGTGAAGTAGACCGACGCATTTGGCCGGGAAGTCCCCATCCCCGCCGCCCCGGCTTCCGGAGAAACTTGAGACACCGGAAGCCGGGGCCTTTTCGTGCGCTTGTTCCAGAGTGGAACAAGCGCACGTCCGTATTCGGAGGGACGGTTGCGCGGTGAAGCCGGACGTGCATCCGCAGCAGGCAGGCCCGACCTCTTGGGCGGAGTCTGGTCGGGTGGCAAGCCTGTCAGACGGCAGAATACCAAAGGTTGCAAGGCATGGCGGCGTCTTGGCGATCACCCGCCAGGGATGCCTTGGAGTGCTTCAACCCCGGGTGCTGCGTGCGGCGAATGGGCGCGCCCATTCCGCTGAAGCTGGCCTTTGCGCGGGGCCGGATCGAGAAAGTGTCTTCCTGGCCATGGGGTTGACGCATTGGCCGTGACGTCGTGAAGGCGAAGGCTGAAACGCTTGCGGGCAGATCCCGTGGGGCTCTTGGAGAGCCAAGGACAATCGTCCGAGCATGCAACCCTCTGGAAGAATGCATGTTTGCCTTGATGGTGGGGCGCTGTGGAGCATGGCTCAATACTACCAATATGGTATGAATATGTTGTGGTCGAACGTATTATCTGCTCCAAAAGTGTCCGGTTTTGCGGGCCCTCCGCAGGGGCAGGGGCCGGGAAGCCAGGGAGGGAGCGGGCTGGCGGCATTGTCCCAACTTTCACGAACTTCTTGACGAAGCTCTTGCATGTGTTCTAGTTCCACTGGGAAATCGTTTTCTGGCCAGCTGTTTACAGCAGCGCCGCGTTGCCTGGGGGGTGGGGTCCCGGATGGCGCGGGTTCAGGCGTTCAACCCTAGAGGCAAGGACGGGTGCGTATGGTGAA
This sequence comes from Fundidesulfovibrio magnetotacticus, assembly GCF_013019105.1. Lineage (NCBI taxonomy): Bacteria > Pseudomonadati > Thermodesulfobacteriota > Desulfovibrionia > Desulfovibrionales > Desulfovibrionaceae > Fundidesulfovibrio > Fundidesulfovibrio magnetotacticus. Next base: position 213,435 of record NZ_BLTE01000002.1, on the reverse strand, counting down.
ACGTGTTTCCAGGTCACGCTGGGGCAGAGTCTGTCTCCTGGCCCTGACGCTTACGCTGGCAGCGGCCCTTTTGGCCGGGCTGGAAGTGGGCGAGGGCAGGCAGGCCAAGGCGCAATCGCCCCAGATCGTCATGAGCGGAACCGCCATCGGCGGGAAGCCCGGACAGGGTCCCCTGTCCAAGGCGGTGTTCAACCATCAAAAGCACGAGGCCGCGGTTTCCAACTGCGATTCCTGCCACCACACGGGCTCGCAGGAAGCCTGCTCCACGTGCCACACCAGCCAGGGCTCCCCGGACGGCGGCAACGTCCAGCTTTCCCAGGCCATGCACTCCGCCACCTCCAAGTTCTCCTGCGTGGGCTGCCACTTCCAGGCCACCAAGAAGGCCAACTGCGCCGGATGCCACCAGGGCATCGCGCCCGGCCCCAAGGACGCCTCCTGCGCGACCTGCCACAAGGACCCCAAGGCCCCGGCCGCCCAGCCCGCCAAGCTGGCCCAGCCCGACACCGTGGACATCGGCTCCATCTCCAAGAAGTACATGCCCGTGTCCTTCAACCACTCCGCCCATGTGGACTACCTGAAGGCCGCCGCCAAGGGCGACCTGGCCAAGGCCTTCCACTCCGAGGCCGGAACCCTCTGCCAGGGCTGCCACCACAACACCCCGGCCGACATGGTTCCCCCCAAGTGCGGCACCTGTCACGGCAAGGCCAATTCGGCCGACGAGCCCAAACGTCCCGGCCTGATGGCCGCCTACCACATCCAGTGCATCCAGTGTCACAAGGCCATGGGCGTGGAGCCCGTCGCCGCCACGGACTGCAAGGGATGTCACGCGCCCAAGAAATAACGAGGTACCCATGAATCGCAGACACTTCCTGGGACTCGCCGGCGCGGCCACGGCCACTGCCCTGACCGGACAGGCCAACGCGGCAGGCGGGCACTCCTTCAACGGCTATCCCAACTCCTACGGCGTGCTCTTCGACGCGAGCCGCTGCATCGGCTGCCGCCAGTGCGAACTGGGCTGCAACCAGATCAACTCCGAAAACGTCACCAAGCCCTGGACCACCCTGCCCAAGAAGGACCCCAAGTCCTTCGAGGACACCAAGGGCATGAACGACAAGGCCCGCACCGACGCCACCATGTACACCCTGGTGAACAAGTACATGCCGGCTGCCGCGGGCGGCAAAACCCCGGTCTACAAGAAAGCCCAGTGCTTCCACTGCAAGGAGCCGGCCTGCGCCTCGGCCTGCTTCGTCAAGGCCTTCACCAAGACCCCCGAAGGCGCGGTGGTCTACGACGGCTCCGTGTGCGTGGGCTGCCGCTACTGCATGGTGGCCTGCCCGTGGAACGTGCCCGCCTACGAGTACGACAAGCTCATCCCCTACGTGCAGAAGTGCCACATGTGCCATCCGCACATCAAGGCGGGCAAGGCCAAGCTCCCGGCCTGCGTGAGCTCCTGCCCCATGGAAGCCCTGGTGTGGGGCAAGCGCGAAGACCTCATCAAGGAAGCCTGGGCCCGCATCGGCCAGGTGCCCGGGCGCTACATCCCCCACGTCTACGGCGAACGCGAGATGGGCGGCACCAACTGGCTCTACATCTCCAGCGTGCCCTTCACCCAGATCGGCCTGCCCGAGAACGTGGGCAACACCCCCGCTCCCGAGCTGACCTCCGGCGCCCTGGGCCTCGTGCCCCTGGTGGCCTGCCTCTGGCCCGTCCTGCTGGGCGGCATCTGGCAGATCACCAAGTGGAAGGACAAGCGCGCCGAGGACGAGAAACAACAAGCCGTGGCCGAGGCCCTCGCCGCCGAACGGGCCAAAAAGTAAAGGAGACCGACCATGAGCCATCACGGTCACGGCGCTGAGCCGGTCATTCTGCCGCCGAGCGGGGCCTGGGACGTCATCAAGAGTCTCATGAACCCCGTCACCTACCTGAAGTTCGCCAAGGAGCACCCCATCCTTTCGGCCATCTTCGTGGTGGGCGTGTTCGTCACCATCAACCGCTTCTTCATCGGCGGCCTGGCCAAGACGACCAACCTCGACAACAACAACCCCTGGGGCATCTGGATCAGCTTCGACCTGCTCTGCGGCGTCGCGCTGGCCGCCGGCGGCTACACCACCACCTGCGCCGCCCTGATCTTCAACATCAAGGGCTTCCGCACGGCGGTGAAACCCGCCATCCTCACGGCGTTTCTCGGCTATGCCTTCGTCGTCTACGCGCTGCTCTACGACGTGGGCCAGCCCTGGAAGCTGCCCTATCCCGTGTTCGTCTCCCAGGGCACCAGCTCGGTCCTCTTCGAAGTGGGCCTGTGCGTCATGCTCTACGTCACGGTGCTGGCCATCGAGTGGCTGCCCAACTTCACCGACTGGGTGGGCTGGCAGAAAATCAGCCACATCATCCACAAGGCCACCATCGCCCTGACCATCATGGGCATCGTGCTCTCCACCATGCACCAGTCCTCGCTGGGCATGCTCTATCTGATCGCGCCCACCAAGATGCACCCCCTGTGGTACACCCCGCACCTGCCCCTGCAGTTCTTCATCTCTTCGATGGTCGCGGGCATGTCCATGGTCATCTTCGAGGGCACCATCTCGCACCACTACATGCACAGCCGCATGAGCTCCGAGTACAACAACGACCATGACGGCGTCATGTTCATGTTCGCCAAGGCGTGCTCCATCGTGCTCTTCGGCTACTTCTTCATGAAGTGGGTCCCCATTGCCGGGGAACACAAGTGGGCCTACCTGCTCGACGGCAAGTTCGCCCTCATGTGGTGGGCCGAGATGCTGGGCTTCGTCGCGCTGCCCTGCTTCCTCTACGCCGTGGGCTACCGCTCGAAGAACACCGGCACCATCAAGGCTGCCGCCACCATCTCGGTGCTGGGCATCGTGTTCAACCGCTTCAACGTGTCCTGGTTCGCCTTCAACATCAACCTGACTCCCGACCAGCGGTACTTCCCCTCGGTGCAGGAGATCATCGTGTCGGTGTTCGTGGTCACCCTGATCATCCTGTGCTTCCGCTTCATCTCGAAGTACATGGCCATCTTCTCGGACCACCCGGCCTACAAGGACCACCACTAGGAGCATCTCCATGGAATTCCACGTCTATCACGACCAGATGGTCTTCGCCAAAGCGGCCGCCTACATCCTGATGGCCGTCGCCCTGGCCTGCGCCGTGGGCTGGTGGAAGTTCCTCACGGGCAAGGAGCCCAAGGAAAAGAACCACCACTAGAACCCGGCCCCCGGGCTGCAACCTTGGGCCGCGCGGCGAACGCCGCGCGGCCCTTTCGTTTCGCGGGCAGAACGTTCCGCGCGGCGGACCAACGGGATTCGGCTTGACAAAATGCGTCAAACGGGTGGATTCTCCGGTGTTTCCGAGAACATCAACCGTTTGGAGGACCGCATGACCAGAGTGCTTCCGCTCCTGGCCCTGCTGCTGGCTCTGGCCGTCAACGCGCTGGCCGAGCCCGTGGCGAGCCCCATCCCCATCGGCGTGGCCGTGGCCACCACCAGCAACGTGGCCCTGTTCGGCGAGGAGCAGGTCAACGGCGCGAAAATCGCCGAGGCCGTCCTCAACGCCAAGGGCGGCGTCAACGGCACGCCCTTCAAGATCCTCTACCAGGACACCGCCGGCGACGAAGCCGGGGCCATCAACGCCTTCCAGAGCCTGATCACCGCCAAGGTGGTGGGCATCGTCGGCCCCACCCTGACCCAGCAGGCCTTCGCCGCCGACCCCATCGCCGACCGCGCCAAGGTGCCCGTCATCGGCCCCTCCAACACCGCCAAGGGCATCGCCCAGATCGGGCCTTACGTGGGACGCGTCTCCGCCCCCATGACCGACGTGGCCCCCAACTCGCTCAAGTACGTGCTCTCCGTGGACCCCAAGATCAAGAAGGTGGCCGTCATGTTCGCCCAGAACGACGCCTTCTGCACCTCGGAGACCGGCATCTTCCAGGAAGCCATCAAGAACCTGGGCCTTGAGACCGTCACCATCCAGAAGTTCCAGACCACCGACACCGACTTCACCACCCAGGTCACGGCCGTGCTGGGCGCGGGCGCGGACATGGTGGTGATCTCCGGCCTGGCGGCCGACGGCGGCAACCTGGTGAAGCAGCTCCGCCAGCTGGGCTACCAGGGCCCCATCGTGGGCGGGAACGGCTTCAACTCCACCAACATGCTCCCCGTGTGCGGCCCGCTCTGCGAGGGCATCCTGGTGGCCCAGGCCTACAGCGCCCAGGCCGACAACGCCGTGAACAAGCTCTTCGTGGAAAAGTACCAGGAAGCCTACAAGAAGATGCCCCCCCAGTTCGCCGCCCAGGCCTACGCCGCGGTGCAGGTGGTGGTGGAGGCCCTGGCCAAGGTCGAGAAGGACTCCGGCAAGAAGATCACCGCCATGGAGCTCGCCGAGGTCCGCGAACTGCTCAACAAGAACCTCCAGAACGCCACCTTCCTCACCCCCATGGGCGAAATCGCCCTGGACGCCGACGGCGAGGTGCACCAGAAGACCTTCTTCGTCTCCCAGATCAAGATGAACCCCGACGGCAAAACCGGGGCCTACGTGATCGTGAACAAATAGTCCGCTCCGGGGCCGGGCGACGCTTCGCCCGGCCCCTTCCCGCTCCGGCGGGAGAGGCGAAACCTCCTAGCACATCCGGCCCACAATCATGTCCTTAGCCTGGTTCCTCCAGAATCTCCTCAACGGGCTCTCCATCGGCAGCGTCTACGCCGTGTTCGCCCTGGGCTACACCCTGGTGTTCTCCATCCTGGGCATCATCAACTTCGCCCACGGCGCGGTGTTCACCCTGGGGGCCTACCTCACCTACGTGCTGGCCGTGGGCCAGTTCGGCCTGAACGGCCTCCTGGCGGGCGTGGCCCTGCCCTTCAAGCTGCCCTTCGTGCCCGCGCTCCTGCTGGGCGCGGCGCTCTCGGGCCTGGCGGGCATGGCCGTGGAGCGCCTGGCCTTCCGCCCCCTGCGCCGCAGAGGGGCCGACGCCCTGCTGGCCCTGGTCTCCAGCCTGGGCGTGGCGCTCATCCTGGTGAACCTGATCCAGTACCTCTTCGGGGCGGAGATCTACTCCTTCCCGCCCGACGTGTTCGGCTCGCTGCCCCCGGCCATGATCTTCAAGGTGGGCGGCAAGATGGTGGCAGTGCGCACCGTGCAGGTGATTCTCTTCGGCGTGAGCCTCGTCATGCTCCTGGCCCTGGTGTGGTTCATCCACTACACCGTGAAAGGCAAGGCCCTGCGCGCCACGGCCGAGAACCCGGACACCGCCGCGCTCCTGGGCATCGGCGTGGACACCTTCATCCTGGGCACCTTCTTCATCTCCGGGGTGCTGGGCGGGCTCTCGGGCACGCTCATCGGCGTGAGCTTCGGGCTGGCGGGGCCGTATTTCGGCGTGGCCTACGGGCTCAAGGCCCTGGCGGTGATCGTGCTGGGCGGCCTGGGCTCCATCCCCGGCGCGGTGGTGGGCGGACTGGTGATCGGCCTGGCCGAGGCCTTCCTGCCCCCGGACATGTCCTCCTACAAGGAGGCCGTGGCCTACGTGCTCCTCTTCGCCGTGTTGCTCGTGCGGCCCCAGGGCCTCCTGGGCGCGCATGTGGAGCAGAAGGTCTAGGCCATGGAAGAATTCGTCGCGCGTTACGGCTTTCTCTTCGTCGCGGTGGTGCAGCAGGCCCTCCTGGGGCTTTCGCTCTATTTCCCGCTCATGGCCGGGCAGCTCTCCCTGGCCAGCATCGGCTTCTACGCCCTGGGCGGCTACGTGGCCGCCGTCATGGGCACGCACCCGGCGCTGGCCCCCCTGCGCGACGCCCTGGGCTTCATGATCTACCCCGTGCAGTGGCTGGCGGCCCTGGCGCTCTCGGTGGCGCTGGGCGTGGCCCTGGGCTATCCGGCCCTGCGCCTGCGCGGCATCTACCTGGCCCTGGCCACCATCGCCTTCGTGCAGGTGGTGGGCGTGGCGGCCCTGAACATGCCCGTCACGGGCGGGGCCGTGGGCATCTTCGGCATCCCGCAGCCGTTCGAGTCGCGCCTGGCCTACATCTGGTTCTTCGGGCCGCTGCTTCTGCTCACGCTGGCGCTCATCCACCGCCTGGAGCGCTCCGGCGCGGGCAGGCTCTTCTTCTCCATCCGCGAGGACGAGCTGGCCGCCCGGGCCATGGGCGTGGACGTGACCTTCCGCAAGGTGCAGGCCTTCGTCACCGGGTGCGCCTTGGCGGGCGTCACCGGAGCCATGAGCGCGCCCTTCCTGAACACCTGGAACGTGCGCCAGGGCACCTTCGACGCCGCCGTGGCCTGCCTGGCCTATGTGCTCATCGGCGGCTCGCGCTCCAAGTGGGGGGCGCTCCTGGGGGCGGCCCTGCTGGTGAGCCTGCCGGAGATCCTGCGGCCCCTGAAGGATTCGCGCATGATCCTGAACGGCGTGGTGCTCGTGCTGGCCTGCGTCTACATGCCCCGGGGCATCGCGGGCCTTCTGTCCGGGAGGGACAAATGAGCGCCGTGTTGGAAGTGCAGGGGCTCTCCAAGAGCTTCGGCGGACTCATGGCCGTGATGGGCGTGGGCTTCACCGTGCAGGAGGGTGAGATTTTCGGGCTGATCGGCCCCAACGGGGCGGGCAAGACCACCCTCTTCAACATGCTCACCGGGCTCACCAGGCCCAGCGCCGGGACCGTGCGCTTCCAGGGCCGGGACATCACCGGGGCCGACCCGGCCCAGGTGGCGCGCCTGGGCATGGCGCGCACCTTCCAGAACATCCGGCTCTTCGCGGGGCTTTCGGTGCTCGACAACGTGCGCGTGCCCCTGCACGCCACGTCCGACGCCTCCTTCTGGGGCGGCCTCTTCGGCTCGCGCGGCTCACGCGCCCACGAGGCCAGGGCCCTTGAGCGCGCCCGCGAGCTGGTGGCGTACGCGGGCCTCGCCGGGCGCATGGACGCCCAGGCGGGCAGCCTCTCCTACGGGGAGCGCCGCCGCCTGGAGATCGCCCGCGCCCTGGCCCTCTCGCCCAAGCTTTTGCTCCTGGACGAGCCCGCCGCCGGGCTGAACCCTTCCGAAAAGCAGGACCTCTCCCGCTTCATCCTGGACATCCGCGACCGCTTCGGGCTCACGGTGCTCTTCATCGAGCACAACGTGCCCATGGTGATGGGGCTGTGCCGGTCGGTGGCGGTGCTCAACTTCGGGGAGCTCATCGCGGTGGGCGCGCCCGACGCCGTGCAGGCCGACCCGGCCGTGATCGAGGCCTACCTGGGGGAGTCCGACGATGCTTGAACTCGACGACGTCACCCTCTGCTACGGCGCGGTGCAGGCCGTGCGCGGGGCCTCCCTGCGCGTGGAGCAGGGCGAGATCGTCACGCTCATCGGAGCCAACGGGGCGGGCAAGACCACCATCCTGCGCGCGGTCTCGCGCATGATCTCACCCCGCTCGGGCGTTGTGCGCTTCGAGGGGCGCGACCTCGCCGGGCTCACGCCCGACCGCCTGGTGCGCCTGGGCATGAGCCACTGCCCGGAGGGCAGGCAGGTGCTGGCCCGCCAGAGCGTGCGCGACAACCTGATCCTCGGGGCCTACGTGCGCACGGACAAGGACGCCGTTCAGGAGGACCTGGAAAAGGCCTTCCAGCTTTTCCCGCGCCTGCGCGAACGCGCCTCCCAGCTTGCGGGGACCCTCTCGGGCGGCGAGCAGCAGATGCTGGCCATCGCCAGGGCCATGATGTCGCGGCCGAAGCTCCTGCTCATGGACGAGCCCAGCCTGGGGCTCGCGCCCATCATCGTGCGCGAGATCTTCGAGATCATCCAGGGCCTCAACGCCCAGGGCGTGACCATCCTCCTGGTGGAGCAGAACGCCCACCTGGCCATGAAGACCGCGCACCGCGCCTACGTGCTGGAGGCAGGTTCCATCGTGGCCCACGGCGACGCCAAGGAACTCGCGGGCGACCAGCGAGTGCGCAAGGCCTACCTGGGCTGATCCGGCCGTGAAGCTCTCGCCCCCCTTGCGCCGCGACCACGCGCTCTCCCTCGGAGGAGGATGACGGGATGACCGCAATGCTCCACCACGACGCACGTTCACTGGGACGCCGGACCCTGGGCCTCCTGTCCGAGGCGCTCCTGGTCCTGGCCCTTAGCGCGGCGGGGGCCTGGATGGCCCTGGGCATCCACGGCGTGCACGACTACCAGGACTTCAGCTCCTACATGGCCGGGGGCATGGCCTTCGTGCTCCAGGGCGCGGAGCCCGACATGCCCGTGGCCGTGGAGGATCTGGACCGGCCGGGCAGCGCGGGCAGGTTCACGGGCTACCCCAACAAGCTCTTTCAGCTCACGCTGGGGCTCTATTCCGTCACCCTGGCCCCGGACCGGCAGCCCTCGTCCATGGCCCTGCTGTCCTGCGCCGTGCTCCTGGCGGCCAACGGCCTCTTCTGGTTGCTGGCGCGCCTGCACTGCGGGCCGACGGCCTCGGCGCTGGTGCTGGCCACGCTTAACCTGGCCTGGCCTTTCCGGCTTTACGGGCTCACCATGGTGCGCCCCCTCTCGGACCCATACCTCATGGCCATGGTCTGCGCGGCTGCCTTTCTGGCCGTGCGCAGGGGGGTGGCGTGGGCCGGTCCGGCCATGGGCGTCGGGTTTCTCTTCCGCGCCCAGGCCATCCAGGTGCTGCCCTTCGTGCCGCTGCTGGACGCGCGGGCGTCCAAACGCTCCGTGGCGCTCTATCTTGGCGTGTTCGCGGCCGTCATGCTCCTGGAGAACGCCCTCTTCGGACTGTTTTTCCAGCTGGAACCCAAGGGTTCCAGCACAGGATTCTATGCACGGACGTTTTTCGCGTCCATCGACGTGGCTCTGGCCAAGACCGCCCTGCCGCGCACCATCGCCATGGTCTGGAACGAGCCCATGCTCCACGGGCTGGCCGTGGTGGCGGCCTTCCTGGGCGCGGCGCTCTTCTCGCGCAGGCTCCTGGACGCCACGCGCAGGCTGTCCCGCTTCGCGCTCTGCGTGGCGGGCATGGCCTTCTTCGGGTGGTTCGTCATGTCGCTCAGCATGACGGACGGGCAGGCGCCGCGCTATTTCATCTACGGCATGCCCTTCGCACTGCTGGCCGCGCTCCTGGCCGCGCGCGACATGGCCTTCGGCCCGCAGGGGTCGCCCGGCCGCGCCGCCGCGCCCTGGTTGGCGGGGGGCGCCTGGCTGGCTGTGGCGGGGCTGCTGGCCCTGGCTGTGCTGCCCTATCCCCCTGCCGACGTGGCCCGCAAGTTCCGCCAGTCCGACATGGCCTGCTCCGCCGGACCGCTGGCCGTGCCGGCCGGGGCCGTGGTGGGGTGTCCGTCGCTCCAGGAGGCGTTTCGCGCTTCCGCCATCCTGGGCGCGCGGGCCGTGTTGCTGCCCGCCTCCTACGAAGCATTCCGGCAGGGCACGCGCAACGCGGCGCTCGATTTCCTGCTCGTTCCGGAGAGCACCGCCTATTTCCCGCAGCACCAGGGATGGGCCGAGGCCGCCAAGGCCCAGGAGCTGCGCGACAACGCGGGGAACACCTTTACACGCGTCTGCGACTACCACCTCTTCGGGCTGCACACGCCCTTCGGGGTCTACCGTCGGGAAAGCGTCCCCGCACGCCTCGCCGCGCCGTGACCGCCACGCCGGACGCACGGAGAACTCCATGCCTCAACTGATCGCTCTGATACCCGCCTACAAGCCCAGCCCCGAGGTGGTGCGCATCGCTTCCGAGCTGGCGGCTTCCGGACTCTTCGGCGAGGTGGTGGCGGTGGACGACGGCAGCGGGCCGGAGAGCTCCGCCATCTTTGACGCCCTGGCGGCCCTGCCCGGCGTTACGCTCCTGCGCCACGCGGTGAACCTTGGGAAGGGCGCGGCCCTCAAGACGGGCTTCAACCACGTGCTCTGCAACCACCCCCATTGCGCGGGTGTGGTCACCCTGGACGCCGACGGCCAGCACCTGACGGCGGACGCACTGGCCGTGGGGCGCTCGCTCCTTGAGCACCCCGACGCCCTTGTGCTGGGGGTCCGCGCGTTCTCGGGCGACGTTCCCCTGCGCAGCCGCTTCGGCAACGAGTGCACACGGCGCATCTTCGCCTTCCTCACGGGCCGGAGCGTCTCGGACACCCAGACGGGCCTGCGCGGCATACCGCGCGCGTTGCTGGCGCCGCTTCTGCGCATCGCCGCCACACGCTACGATTTCGAGCTGGAGATGCTTGTGCGCGCCGTGGAAGGCAAGATCGAATTGGTGGAGACCCCCATCAGCACCGTCTACCTTGAAGGCAACGCGTCATCCCATTTCAATCCGCTGTTGGACTCGTTCAAGGTCTACTTCGTCTTCACGCGCTTTCTCTCCGTTTCGCTGGTGTCCTTCCTTGGAGACTATCTGCTCTACGTGATCCTTCTTGCCGTGTTCCGACCCGATCCGGTGGTGCTCCACGTGGTGCTGCGCGCCTTCACGTCGCTGGGCAACTTCGTGCTGAACAAGTACTACGTATTCAAGAGCGACCGGCCTTTCATGCGCGAATACGTTGCGTACCTCGTGACGGCGGGCGTCGTGCTGCTGGTCACCACGAGCCTCATGGTGCTCTTCACCGGCTATTACGGCCTGAGCCCGGCCCTGGTGAAACCCCTGGCCGAGCTGTTCGGCTTCTTCACAAGCTTCGCCGTGCAACGCCTGCTGGTGTTCGGCGAGGACAGGGACAACGCCTGACGGGGCAATCATGTACGACAAAGACTACTATCGGGGCAAAAATTCGGGCTATGTGCTGAGCTACGACATCCTGCGCCATCCGTTCTTCTGGCGCGATGAGCTGGCCACCCTGGCCCGGTTCAAGCCGCGCGGACGGCTCCTGGACATCGGTTGCGCCTTCGGCCACTTCCTGGCCGCGGCGGGCGACGCCTACGAGCGCTACGGACTGGACGTCTCCCCCGACGCCGTGGAGCGCGCCCGCGCCGAGCATGGCGGCAGCATCCGCTTCGAGGTCCGGGATTTCGCGGCCCAGGACGTTCCCTACCCGGGGACCTTCGACGTGGTGACCATGTTCAACGTCATCGAGCACTTCGAGGACCCGGCGCCGGTGCTGGCGCGGCTGGCGTCCTTCCTCTCCCCCGGCGGGATCGTCTTCCTGCGCTTTCCGTTCCGCGATCCGCCCTTCTGCCGCGACAAATACCATTTCTACCGGCCGCTGGAAGAGTGGAAGCGGATCATCGGGCAGCACCTGCGCATCGTGCACGCCCGCACGTGGTTCACCCTTTGGGGCAAGTGCTCCAGCGTTCCCATGCCTGCCGCGCTCTCCAACTTCGTATCCCTGGTGGCCACGGGCCGCTGACCGGGGCGGTCCTTGGCCTGCTGCACGCAAAAGCCCCGGCGAGCGTCGCTCGCCGGGGCTGTTTCGTCCATGCGCGAAGGCCGCGTTCAGCGCAGCAAGGAGGCCACGAAGCTGGCGCCGCGCTTCTTGTGTGCGCATTCGGGGCACAGCTCCAGGGTCAGACGGGCGCTGTCGGCCTGGCCGCCCAGGCGCTGGCGCAGGTGCTCCAGGTATTCCCCGGCGGGCAGGGGCGCGCCGCACTCGGGGCAGCTGGGCGTGGCGTGCTCGCTAATGGAGTGGCCAGTGAAGGCGATGGCCGTCTCGCCCTTGCCAAGCACCAGGCTCATGGCTCCGGTGGGGCAGATGCGCGTGCAGGCCCCGCAGCCCACGCACTTGTCCGTGGGCCGGTCGAAGTCCTCGAAGACCAGGCGGCCACCCACCTCCTTGAAGCGCAGGGCGTCGCCACCGGCCTCGGAGCAGACCAGCTGGCACAGGCCGCAGCCTATGCACACGTCGCAGCGCAGGCAGCGGCGAGACTCGGTGACGGCCATCTCCTGGTCCAGGCCCAGCTCCACCAGCTCGAAGTTGCCCTGGCGGGCGCTCACCGGGATCATGGGGATCTCCGGGCGGTCGTGTTCGGCCCAGCCGCAGCCGCGCGGCGAACAGACGATCTCGCGTTCCAGCCGGGGCTTGGGCAGGGCCAGGGAGGGATCGAAGGCCCGGCCTTCCAGATGGGCGTCGATGGCCAGGGCGGCGCGTTTGCCGTCGCGGATGGCCTCCACCACGGTGGCCGGTCCCTGGGCCGCGTCGCCGCCTGCGTAGACGCCGGGGCGGTCCGTGGCCAGGGAGACGGGGTCGATCTGGATGGTCTTCCACTTGGTGAGGCACACGTCGCCCAGGGTGCCGTCGGAGCCCCTGGTGAAGGACTCGTCGCAAAACTGGCCGATGGCCGAGATGATCATGTCGCAGGCGATCACGCGCTCGCTGCCGGGCTTGGGTTCGGGGCGGCGGCGGCCCGAGGCGTCGGGCTCGCCCAGGGCCATGGTGACCACCTCCATGCCCGCGAGCCTGCCGCCTTCGCCCACGAGCCGCGTGGGGGCGGCCAGGAAGGTGAAGTGCACGCCCTCGTGCTCGGCCTCTTCCACCTCCTCCACGGCGGCGGGCATCTCGGTGCGGGAGCGGCGGTAGACCACGCGCACCTCCTCGGCGCCCAGGCGCACGGCGGTGCGGGCGCAGTCCATGGCCGTGTTGCCGCCGCCCACCACCACGACCTTGCGTCCGATGGCAGGCTTGCGGCCCAGGCCCAGCTCCACCAGGAATTCCGTGCCAGAGACCACGCCCGTGAGCAGGCGCTCGCCGTCGAGCCCCAGGGCGCGGCTGGACCAGGCTCCCAGGGCCAGGAACACCGCGTGGAAGCCCTGGGCCTCCAGTTCGGCCAGGGTGAAATCGCGCCCCAGGGCCTTGCCGGTGGCCACCTCGACGCCCAGGCCGGTCACGGTGGCGATCTCGCGGTCCAGGATGGCCTTGGGCAGGCGGTATTCGGGGATGCCGTAGCGCATCATGCCGCCGAGCTTGGGCATGGCCTCCAGAATGGTGACGGCGTGCCCCGCGCGGGCCAGGAACGAGGCGCAGGCCAGACCGGCGGGGCCTCCGCCCACCACGGCCACGCGCCTGCCAGAGGGGGCGGGGGCGGTGGTCACGGGGTAGTCCTTGTCCTGGGCGAAGAGGGCGCGTGCCGAAACGGCCTTCATGGCCCGGATGTGGATGGGCTTGTCCACCTTGCCGCGCAGGCAGACCTTTTCGCAGGGCGCGGGGCAGATGAGCCCGCAGGAGTAGGGCAGGGGGTTGTCCTGCACCATGACTGCGGCGGCCTTGGCGTGTTCGCCGCGCCCGGTGAGCGAGAGGAAGCTGGGGATGTCGATGCCCGCTGGGCAGCGCTCCTGGCAGGGGGCCACGCGGCGGGCCTGACAGGCCCCGGTTTCGCAGCGCCCGGCGGCGTGGGCCTGCCACTGTTCCGGAAAGGCCGCCAGGGCCGAGCCAAGGGTGTGCGCGGCCTTGAGCCCGGCGTCGTCCAGGAGCTTCGCGCACTGGGTGAGCTCTTCGAGCTCCTCGCGTCCGCCCCGGCCCAGGGAGAGCAGGGCGGCCAGGCGGGCGCAGCGCGCCAGGAGCACGCGGTGAGGGTGGCCTTCGCGCACGGCGGAGCGCCGCCAGTGCTGGTAGAGGGCCTGGCGGGTCAGGTCCACGGGACATTCGCCCTTGGCCAGGGCGCGCGCGCCGTGGGGCGCGGGTGCGAGCCCCCGGGCGGCCAGGTCCTCGGGGTCCAGGATAAGGGGCGTGTCCGGCGCGGCGAAGCCCGAGAGGCCTTCGTCCAGGACCGCCAGGCCTTCCAGGCCCAGGGCCTGGCGCAGGTCCGCGCCTTCGGGGAGTTCAACGAGCCTGCCGCCGTGCTCCAGGGGAATGCCCGCCGCCTGCCCGGCCAGGGCCAGGGGCAGGCGCGTCCAGGCGGCCAGCGAGAGGGAGAAGGCATCGGGGTTCAGGGCCATGGGCGGCACGTCGGGGGAGGGCGGCTCCACGTGGGTCTCCAGGACGATGCCGGGGGCCGCGCCGGGGTCGGCGAGTGAGGCGGCCAGGGCGTCCAGGGCCTGCCGTACAATGCCAGCCAGGCCCTCGCGGCCGGGGGAGACGATCAGGTGCAGGCGCTGGCGGCCCAGGGCCAGTGCGGCCAGTGCCAGGCCCCGGGCCAGGCGTTGGGGGTGTTCGCGCGCGGCCAGTTCGGGGAGCAGTCCCGTGGGGCAGGCCTCGCGGGCGTCGGCAACCAGGATGCCCTGCCTTCCGCGCTGGGCGCTCCATGCGAGCCAGACGGGCCAGCAGGGGAGCGCGAGGTCGCGCTGGTCGCTCCGCTTGATTGATTGGAGGGTCATGGCGGGGTCGTGCGCGGCCATGCGCGCCAACGAGGCGAAGTCCTCGGCAACGGGGTGGTCGGGGGAAGGCATGGGGAGTCTCCGGGCGGCCCGGGGGGCGTTCCCGGGCGGTTGGGATTGGCGGCGAAAGGCCTGGCAGGCGAGGCGTCCGGGCCGGGGGGAGGAACCGGCGGCGGTTTGCCGGGTGGGCGTCAGTCTCCTTTGGAGAACACTTTGTTGCGACCGGCGAGTTTGGCCTGGTACATGGCCTCGTCGGCGGCGTTGATCAGGCGTTGTTCCAGGGAGTCCTTCCAGGCGTCGTCGAGGCAGGCCACGCCCAGGCTCACGGTGAGGGTGATGCCGGAGTTGAGGATTTCGCCGTCCACGTCGCGGATGATGAAGTTGTAGGTCTCGATGCGGTGGCGGATGTGCTCGGCCAGCGCGACGGCCTGCTTGAGGGCCATGTCCTGGGCGATGACGGTGAACTCCTCGCCGCCGTAGCGGGCGCTCAGGACCTTGCCGCCGCGTTCCTCGACCTGTTTCTGGCAGTCGCGGATCACGGAGGCCACGGCGTTGAGGGCCTGGTCGCCGATGAGGTGGCCGTGGAGGTCGTTGAAGGCCTTGAAGTGGTCCACGTCGACCATGAGCACGCACAGGGGGGTCTTGCGGGCGCGGGCCCCGGCCACGGCCTTGGCCAGGGCGTCCTCGAAGGCGCGGCGGTTTGCCAGACCCGTGAGGGCGTCGGTGAAAGAGAGCCTGGCCAGGTTCTCCGCGTCCTGCTCCATGTAGCGGACCACGTCGGTGAAACCCTTGCGGATGTCTTCCAGGAGGGCGTCCAGGTCCTTGCCGCTCTGCACGTTCTCCACGGTTTCCTGGCCCAGGGATTCGATGTCGCCTTTGCGCTTGAGGATGATGCCCCGGGAATCCCCGATGGCGCGGGAGAGGTCGTTCAGGGCGTTCTGGAGCTTGGTGCGCCAGGGCGCGGAGAGGATGGCCTCGGTTTTGCGGGAAATGTCGTCGAAGCGCGTTTCCGTGAGGTCGCCCTCCTTGAGCACCTGGACGACCAGGGCCTGGATCTGGCGCTTCTGCTCGGGAGTGTAGATGTCGTAGTCGCGGATGGAGCGCATGAACAGGATGAGCGCCCGCCACTTGGAGTTGCGGGGCACCCCCAGGCGGTCCAGCGTCTCGCAGATGCCGTCGAAACAGCGTTTCCCTTCAGGATTGACAGGCGCATGGGACTTCATGCCTATCCGATAGCCCATAGCAACGGCCTTGCCAAGCCCCCGCGTGGGGCGCCGAGTCATTGATCCGCCAGCCTGCGCGGTGCGAGGCTGGCGCGGGGTGTATGCTCCCGCCTGCGGGCGGCGCCTGGGAGGCTCCCGTGAGGGGCAGCGACCGGCCGCGCCAGCCAGTGCGGGAGGCGCGGCTTGCGCCCGGGCGGACTCGCGACGCGGCGGCCGCCCGCGCCGTCCGGGCGGGCTTGGGGCTTGCCCGCCCGGACGCGCCGCTACTTCCAGCCCAGGCTCACCCGCGAGGGGCCGCGCACCGCCGTGACGGCCATGGACGCCCCGCCCTGGGACTCCACGATCTCGCCGCCCTTGAGCAGCACGTCGCGCCCGATGTCGGGGTTGGTCACCCAAGCCTGTCCTTCCAGGCAGGCCACGCGCGCCAGGCGCTGGCCCTCCAGCACGGCGGTCTGGCCCGGCGCGAGCGTCACCACTGCGCGCCCGCGCGGGGTCAAGGCGAAGAGCAGGCGCTGGACGAAGGCCGAGAACGCGTTGGGAAACAGGGCGTCGCGCGCGTCGTCGGCCAGGCCGCGGGACTCGCAGGGCCAGTTGCGGGGGGTGGATTCGTATGCCATGGGATGCCTCCTTGTTTTCGCTTTTCGTCAACCAGAATAACTGTTACCGGAACAGACACAGATCAAACGAATTTCGACCGGAGCAGATCAGGTGCAGCCCGAGTCCTACCGCTACGAGACCGTGCGTCAGAGCGTGCTGGAGCAGATCGAGTCCGGCGGGCTCAAGCCCGGCGACAAGGCGCCCTCCCTGCGTCGCCTGGCCCAGCGCATGCGCGTGAGCCTCTCCACGGTGCTTCTGGCCTATGGCCAGCTGGAGAGCGAAGGCGTGCTGGAGGCCCGCCCCAAGTCGGGGTATTTCGTGCGCGCCCGGCAGAAGCGCCTGCCCTTGCCCCGGGTGAAGTCCTGCCCGGACGAGTTCCCCGAGACGCTCAACCGCGCCCGGCTCATCGGGAAGCTCCTGGAGAACATGGCCCGGCGCGACCTGGTGCCCCTGGGCGTGGCCCGCACCGACGAGGCCCTGCTCCCCCTGGCGCAACTCAACCGCATGCTGGCCCAGACCCTGCGCGACGAAGGCGAGCGCACCGGCTACTACGGCCCCGTGCCGGGCCTGGAGTCCTTGCGGGTGCAGATCGCCTCCCACTGCCTGGACGCGGGCATCGAGTGCGGCCCCTCGGGGGTGGTGGTCACCAACGGGGCCATGGAGGCCCTGCACGTGGCCCTGCGCTCCGTGACGCGCCCGGGCGACACCGTGGCCATCGCCTCGCCCACCTACTACTGCTTCCTCCAGCTCCTGGAGAATCTGGGCCTGCGGGTCATCGAGGTGCCCTCGCGCCCCGGCGAGGGCGTGCGACCGGCCGACCTGGCCCTGATCACGGAGCGCTTCCGCGTGGCGGCCTGCGTGCTCACCCCCAACTTCAACAATCCCGACGGCGCGCTCACCCCGGACCCGGCCAAGGCCGAGATCGTGGAGATCCTCGCCCGCACGGGCACGCCCCTCATCGAGGACGACGTCTACGGCGACCTGCACCACGGCCCCGAGCGCCCCCGCTGCTGCAAGAGCTACGACCGAGAGGGCCTGGTGCTCCACTGCTCCTCGTTCTCCAAAAGCCTCTCCCCGGGCTACCGCGTGGGCTGGCTCATGCCCGGCCGGTTCCTGGACAAGGCCCTGGAGATCAAGGCCACCGTGAGCGTGGCCACCGCCACCCCCACCCAGATGGCCGTGGCCGAGTTCCTGCGACAGGGCCTGATGCACCGCCACCTCAAGCGCCTGCGCCCGGCGCTCAAATCCATGATGGACAACATGCTGGGGCTCATCGAGCGCCACTTCCCGCCCGGCACGCGCGCCACCCGGCCCTCGGGCGGCACGGTCTGCTGGGTGGAACTGCCCGGCGGCGGGGACGGCGTGGAGTTCATGCGCCTGGCCATGGACGCGGGCATCAGCGCCGCGCCCGGGGCGCTCTTCTCCTCCCAGGGCTGCTTCCGGCGCTTCGTGCGCCTCTCGGCGGGCGTGCGCCAGGGGCCGGAGCTGGAGGCCGCCGTGAAGACGCTGGGACGCATCGCCTGGGAACTTTCCGACGCAGGACATGAAACCCCTGCTAGCGAACCCTGGGAAAACGATCCAATCGCAATGCCTGAAGCCCTGCTTAAGGATTCGTGAAGCCATGGAATTCCACCACCTGCGCACCTTCGTCGCCGTGGCCGAGGAGGGCAACCTCTCGCGCGCGGCCGAGCGTCTGAACCTCTCGCTCCCGGCCGTGAGCGCCCACGTGAAGAGCCTGGAAGAGGAGCTGGGCGTGAGCCTCTTCAACCGCTCCGCCCGGGGCATGGAACCCACCGGCGCGGCAAGGCGGCTCTGCGAGACCGCCCGCGACGCCCTCTCCCGCGCCCAGGACCTCTTCGCCCAGGCCCGCAGCCTGCGCGGCGAGGCGGCAGGAGACATCGTGCTCTCCCGCAACACCGACCCGGAGTTCCTGCGCCTGCCCCGCATGCTGGCCGTCCTGGGGCGCGAGCATCCCAGGTCCCTGGTCCACGTGGACTGCTGCGACTCCTACAACGTCGCCCAGACCCTGAAGGCGGGCAGGGTCCACGCGGGCTTCGCCTACGGCTGCTTCGACGACGAGCCGCAGCTGACTGCCCTGCCCCTGGGCATGGCCTGCGTGCGGGTGGTGGGGCCGCCCGCCTGGAGGGAACGGCTCGAACAGGCCGCCGTGAGCGATCTGGCCGCCATGCCCTGGGTCTGGTTCCACGAGCGCTGCCCCTTCGTGCTCATGGCCCGCGACCTCCTGGCCGAGGAGGGGACTCCGCCCAGGACGGCGGCCGTGATCAACGACGAGGACACCATCCGCTCCCTGGTGGCCTCGGGCATGGGGCTCTCGCTGCTGCGCGAGGACATGGCCCGCCCGGACAATCCGGGGCGGGAGCTGGCCGTGTGGCCCGGGGGGGCGCTGGGCATTCCCATCAACCTCGTGGCGCTCACGAAACGGCTCCACGAGCCCGAGGTGAAGGCCGCCCTGGACGCTGCCGCCGAGGCCTGGGGCCTGGACCGCGCGGCCCGGGCGGCGTCCGAGGGGACGGTCCGGGGGAACGCCCCGGACACGGCCCCGGAGGCGGGCGGGGAGGCGTGCGGCGCATGAGCCTCCCCTCCCACGGCGGCGACGTGGACGCCCTGGCCCGCGAGGCCGGGTGCGCGCCCGGCGACATCCTGGACTTCTCGGCCAGCATCAACCCCCTGGGGCCGCCCGAGTGGCTGCGGCCCGTCCTTTCGGGGGCCGTCTCGCGCCTGGCGCACTATCCGGACCCCCACTGCCGGGAGCTGCGCGCCCGCGCCCGGGAGCGCCACGGCGTGGACGAGGCGCGCGTCGTGGCGGGCAACGGCACCAGCGAGCTGCTCTTCGCCCTGGCCCGGGCCTGCGGGCTCTCAAACGCCCTGGTCCCGGAGCCTTCCTACGTGGACTACCGCCGCGCCTGCCTGGCCGCGGGCATGGACGTGGAGGGCCTGCCCCTGCGCCACGAGGACGCCCTGGCCCTGGACCCCGGGGCCCTGCGCGCCCGCCTGGCCGCCTCCGGCGCGCGCCGGGCCGTCTTCATCGCCCGCCCCAACAACCCCACGGGCCTGGACGTTCCCGCCCAGGACGTGCGCGGCCTGGCCCGGGAGTTCCCGGAACACCTCTTCGTTGTGGACGAGGCCTTCGGCTCCTTCGTGGAAGGCTTCGAGTCCCTGGCGGGGGAGGCTACGGGCAACGTGGCGGTGCTCCTCTCGCTCACCAAGATGTTCGCCGTGCCGGGGCTGCGGCTCGGCCTGGCCGTGATGGACGAGGCCCTGGCCGGGAAACTGCGCGCCGGGCTGGCCCCCTGGAACGTCAACGTGCTGGCCCAGGCCGTGGGCGAGCGCGCCCTCGCGGACCAGGACTTCGAGGAGCGCTCCCGCAAGGCCGCCGCGTCCCTGCGCGAGCCCCTGGCCCGGGAGCTGGCCGGGCTGCCGGGCGTGAGCGTCTGGCCCGGGCGGGCCAACTACCTGCTCTGCCGCCTGGAGCGCCCGGAGGTCCCGGCCCTGCGCGCGGCGCTTCTGAAACGGCGCATCGCCGTGCGCGACTGCTCCAACTTCGCGGGCCTGGACGCCCGCTTCTTCCGCGTGGCCGTGCGCCCCCAGGCCGACAACGAGCGCCTGCTGGACGCCCTGGCGGACCACCTGGACCCGGCGCGTCCCCGTCCGGCGCGCAGGCGTCCCACACCGGCGCTCATGGTGCAGGGCACCACCTCCAACGCGGGCAAGTCCGTGCTGGCGGCGGCCCTGTGCCGCATCCTGCGCCGCCGGGGGGTGCGCGTGGCCCCGTTCAAGGCCCAGAACATGTCGCTCAACTCCTTCGTCACGGCCCGGGGCGAGGAGATGGGCCGCGCCCAGGCGCTCCAGGCCCAGGCCTGCGGCCTGGCCCCCGAGGCGCGCATGAACCCGGTGCTGCTCAAGCCCTGCTCGGACACGGGCTCCCAGGTGATCGTCCTGGGCCGCCCCGTGGGGACCATGCGCGTGCGCGAGTACGTGGCCTACAAGCCCACGGCCTTCCGGGCCGCCAAGGAAGCCTACGACTCCCTGGCGGCGGACTTCGACGCCGTGATCCTGGAGGGCGCGGGCAGCCCCGCCGAGGTGAACCTCAAGGCCCACGACATGGTGAACATGGCCATGGCCAAGTACGCCCGCTCCCGGGTGCTCCTGGCCGGAGACATCGACCGGGGCGGCGTGTTCGCGGCCCTGGCGGGCACCATGGAGCTTTTGCCCGAGGACGAGCGCGCCCTGGTGGGCGGCTACGTGCTCAACCGCTTCCGGGGCGACCCCTCGCTGCTGGAGCCGGCCCACCGGTACATGCTCGACCTCACGGGAAAACCCGTGCTGGGCGTGGTCCCGGAAATCGCGGCGCTGGGGCTGCCGGAGGAGGACTCCGTGAGCTTCAAGGCCGGAATTTTCTGGTCCGGGAGTCTCGGGGCCGTGGGCCGCGAGCTGGACATCGCCGTGATCGACCTGCCCCACATCTCCAACTTCACCGACTTCGACGCCCTCTCCCGGGAGCCCGACGCGGGGCTGCGGGTGGTGCGTCGCGTGGCCGACCTGGGACGCCCCGACGCCGTGATCCTGCCCGGCAGCAAGAACACCCTGGCCGACCTGGCGGACCTGCGCGCCCGGGGCCTGGCCGACGCCCTGGCCGCCCTGGCCGCCGAAGGCGCGGAGATCGTGGGCGTCTGCGCGGGGCTCCAGATGCTGGGCCGGGAACTGAGCGACCCCACGGGCCTGGAATCGGGCCTGGGGCGCGCGCCGGGCCTGGGGCTTCTGGACCTGGCCACGGAGCTTCTGCCGGGCAAGACCCTGCGCCAGGCCCGGGCGCTCCACGCGGCCTCGGGCCAGATGATGGAGGGCTACGAGATCCACCACGGCGTCACGCGGGCCGGAAGCGGCGCGGGGCTCCTGGCGGCGCGCGAAGCGGACGGCCAGGCCGTGGCCTGGGGCGAGCCCGGGCGCGTGTGGGGCACCTACCTGCACGGGCTTTTCGACGCGCCCGGCTTCCGGGGCTGGTGGCTGGACGCTCTGCGCGCGCGCAAGGGCCTGCCCCCCCTGGAGCGCGCGGCCCTGCACGAGGCCGAAGGCAGCGTGGAGGCCGCCCTGGATCGCCTGGCCGACACGGTGGAGGCCGCCCTGGACATGGAAGCCGTCACGGCCCTCATGGGCCTTCGGTGAGCGCCGCTCCTCCAGCCCGGGCCGCGCGACACTTGAACAGCGACGGGGAACGGTCTAGATTCACCATGCACGGGGCCTCGCGCCCCGGCGGGCAGCCATGAACGCACCGAGCTCGAAACGCCCAGGCGTCGCGCGCCTCCTCACCTGGCGGACCCTCGCGGCCTCGCTGGCGCTGCTGGCCGTGCTGGCCTGGCTCCTGCCCCTGGCGGCCACGCGGCTGGTGGGCCGCGAGACCCTGCGCCGCGCCGCCGAGGAGGCCATGACCGAGGCCCTGGGCCGCGCGGTGCGCGTGGGCGGAGACGTGCGCCTGACCATGGTGCCCTGGCTGGGCCTTCGCGCGGGCTCCGTGGAGGTGGCGGGCGAGCCCTCCTTCGGCCCCGAGCCGCTGCTCACGGCCGGGGAGATGGCCGTGGGGCTGGACATCCCGGCCCTGTTCGCGCGCCGGGTGGCGGTGGAGTCGGTCTCGCTGGACGCCCCGCAACTGCACCTGGGGCGCGACGAAGAGGGCCGCCCCAACTGGGCGCTCCCCGGTCTGGAGGCCTCGGACCGCTCGCCGGGCAGGCGGGGTCCGGGCCTGCCCCGGGGCCTGCGCCTGGAGAGAGGCGCCGTCCACTTCACCGACCGCTCCACGGGCGCGAGCTTCACGGTGCGCGGGCTCAACCTGCACACCACCGCGTCGCGGCCCTTCAAGTTTTCCGTGTCCTTCTCGGCCGAAGCCGGCCACCTGGACCTGGCGGGCGAGTTCCACGCCAAGGGAGTGGCCAGCTATTCCGAGGAAGGTTCGCGGCTTCACGTGCACAAGGCCCAGGCGGCGGGGTGGCTGGCCGCCCCCGGGGCGCTGCCCGGCGCGGAGGCGCGCGTGCTCTTTTCCACCGACCTGATGGTGCACGGCGACGGGGCCGTGGAGGCCGCCAACCTTGTGCTGGAGGGCCTGGGCGCGCGCGTGACCGGACAGGTGAACCTGGCCGGGCTCTGGGACGCCGACCGCCACCTCCTGGTGGACCTCAAGGCCCAGGCCAGCCCGGACGGCCTCTGGCGCGAGGCCCTGCGCCGGGG
The DNA here is from genome assembly GCF_013019105.1 of Fundidesulfovibrio magnetotacticus. NCBI lineage: Bacteria > Pseudomonadati > Thermodesulfobacteriota > Desulfovibrionia > Desulfovibrionales > Desulfovibrionaceae > Fundidesulfovibrio > Fundidesulfovibrio magnetotacticus. The sequence continues at coordinate 191,184 of NZ_BLTE01000002.1, read as the reverse complement.
CGGCCTGGCTCCGGGCTTCCCCGTGCTCGTGCCCGCCGTCGCGCCGTCGCCCTCGCTGCGCGCAGAGGGGAGCGACGCCGCCGTTCGCGCGCGCCTGAAGCTGGCTGTCACCCCGGCAGGGTGGGTGCTCCTGGACGGGTCGCTCTCCGAGGGCGCGGGCGTCCTGGAGGGCACGGCCAGCGGGGGGCGCGGTCGCGCCGCCTTCGACGTGACCGCCCGGGGCCTGGACCTCACCCCCTGGGCCGGGCTCGTCGTGCTGGCGCACAAGGCCCGGGGCGGCGTTCCCGAGTCCCTTACGGGGCGCTTCCAGGGCAGCGGACTGCGCGCGGGCGAGGCTTCCCTGGAGCGGGTGGACCTCACGCTCACGGGCGCGGGCGGCGCGCTGCGACTCTATCCCTTCACGGTGAACCTGGGCCGGGCCGTGGCCGGGGCGGACGTTCGCCTGGAGCCGGGGCAGGGGACCATGCGCTTCAAGGCCCGGGTGGGGCTCACGGCCCTGGAGGGCGGCGCGCCCGGCAAGGGGCTCCCCCAGGCCCTGGAGGCCTCGGCCGAGGGCGAATCCGGCCCCGCCGGAACCTGGGGCGTGGCCAGCCTGGAAGCCAGAGCCCAGGAGGCGGCGTGGCGTCAGGACTGGATTCCCGAACTGGTCCCCCGGCTCCTGGAGGAGCTGGGCGCGGTGACGGCCCAGGCGTCCTTCCGGGCCGGCGCGCCGGGCCAGACGTCGTGGGAGGTCACGGACCTGGACGCTCGCCTCGGGGCCACGTCCCTGGGCGGCTCGGCCTCCTGGACCGACGGGCAGGCGCTGCTGGATCTGCGCGCCGGACGGCTGGATCTGGAGGAGCTGCGGCGCATGGAGCGCCTCCTGGACGCGGGCAAGGCCGCGTCCTTCCCGCTGGAGCTGCGACTTGCCGCCGGTCGCCTGGACGCGGGCAAGGGCCTGGAGGTGGACGACCTCTCCCTGACCCTGCGCGCCACGCCCGAGGGCGTGCGGGTCCCCGCGTTCGCGGGGGCGGCCCTCGGCGGAAGATTCTCGGGCTCACTGGAGCTGACGCACCCCCAGCCGGCGGCGGCGTCCCAGCAGCACGCGGCGGGCCAGCCTCCCCACGGGGCGCACGCCCAGGCGGGCTCGTTCCAGCTCACGCTCGCGGCCCAGGGCGTGCAGGGGGCCAGGCTCGCCGAGGCCGTGCCCCTGGGCTTGCGGGCGACGGGGCCGCTGGACGCCCGCCTTTCGCTGGAAGGCCCCTGGCGGGGCGGCCTGGCGGGCTGGCAGTCCGGGCGCGGACAGCTGGACATGCAGATGGGCCAGGGCGGATTCCAGGCCCAGGACGCCAAGTCCGGGAAGCCCTGGCCCGTGACGCGCGCCCAGGCCCAGCTGCGCATCGCCCTGAAGCCCGCTCCGGGCCAGGGCGCGGTGCAGGCGGGGGAGAAGCCCCGGGAGACGGTGCAGGCGGAGCTTGTCGGCCCCGTGCGCCTGGAGTCGCCTTCGGGAGTGCGCTCGGCGCAGGCGGACGTTCGGGCCACGGCGGGCTTGGACGAGGCGGGCCGCCTCCTCTGGGTGCGCCAGCCGCGCCTGGAGGGCTCGCTCGTCTTCGTGGCGCCGGGGACGCAGGGGCGCACGGCGCGCGCCTCCTGGGCCGGGCGGGCCGAGGCCGATTGCGAGAAGGGGACGTTTTCGCTGTCGGGCGTGGAGGCCGACGTGGCGGGTCTTTCGCTGCGCGGACAGGCCGGGCTTGCCCAGGGCCAGGGGGGCTGGGGCCTCTCGGGCGCGCTGGACGTGGCGGAGTTCAACCCCCGGGACGCGGCCCAGCGTCTGGGCCTGGAGCTGCCGCGCGGCGCGGGTCCGCAGTCCTGGCGGCGGGCGCGCTTCCAGGCGGAGCTGGGCGGCACGCTCAAGGACCCGGCCCTCACACGCGTGCAGGCCAGCCTGGACGACGCCGCGCTCACGGGCCAGGTCTCCCTGGCGGGCACGCGCCTGAAGCTCGACCTTGCCGTGACCGGCCTGGACCTGGACCTGCTGGCCCCGGAGGCCAAGCACCTCGACGTGGGCCAGCGCCCCGAGGAGCCCCTGCCCATGAACGAGATGCGCGAGCTGGACCTGGACGCCCGCATCCGCCTGGGCAGGCTCAAGAAGGACCGCCTGGTCTGGGAGAACGCCCTGGTGGAGGCCCAGGCCCAGGGCGGCCGGTTCCTGCTGCGCCAGACGGCCCCCTCGTTCTACGGCGGCCCCTACTCCCTGGAGCTGCGGGGCGACGCGCGCGGGGACACGGTGCAGGCGCGCGTGGACATCCACCTCACCGGGTTCTCGGCCCCCGTGCTCCTGCGCGACCTGGCCGACGGCTCCGGCCTGGTGCAGGGCACCACCAACTTCCACCTGAGCCTCACCGCCCACGGGGCTACCGACCGCCAGATGCGCCGAAATTCCCAGGGCCAGGCCTCCTTCGAGGTGCAGGGCGGGCTGCTGGCCATCCGCGACGCCGACGGCCGCCCCGCGCGCAACACCCCGGCCCCGGGCGTGAAGCCCAAGGAAGAGGCTCCCGTACCTCCCCCGCCCCCGGGCAAGGGCCTGGCCTTCACGCGCATGGGAGCCTCGTTCACCGTGCATCAGGGTCTCGGGGTCACGCGGGATTTCGTTCTGGCGGGCCAGGGCATCACGGCCAAGGGCGACGGCTGGGTGAGCCTGGTGGACGAGCGCATCGACCTGAACCTCATAGCCCAGGTGCCCGACGTGGGCGAGGTGCCCGTGCGCGTCTCCGGGCCGCTCTACGACCCCAAGATGGACGTGGACAAGTCCAAGGTGATCGGAGACACCATCGTCAACGTGTTCAAGGGGCTCTTCAACATCCCCGGCGACGTGCTCAACCAGTTCCGCCGGGTGTTCTAGGATCAAGCCGCCGGAGCGGGAGCGCCGGTGCGCGGCCGGTGCGCGTCCCCGGGGCCGTTCATGCGGGCGGCCGGGGCGGACGGTCGGCGAGGCTTAAAAGCGCCACGGCGCTAGGTGTTCAGCTGGGCCAGCAGGTCGTCCACGTCGGACTGGGAGACCTTGGCCTTGGCGTCGCGCTTGAGCTCCTCCAGGGGCTGGCCCGGGTCCATTTCCTGGGCCTTCACCAGCAGGCCCGTGGACACGTAGAGTTCGGCCACCATGTCGCGCACCCTGCCCAGCATGTCGATGACGCGCTTGATGCGCTGTCCCGTGAGGTCCTGGAAGGAGAGGCAGGTCATGATCTGCACCATGTCCTGGGAGAGGCGCTGGCAGAGGGCCTGGGCCTGCTCCTGCACGTGGCCGTCGCAGACGCTCGAGCGGAAGAGGTGCAAGATCTCGTCTGGCACGGACATGCTGCGCTCCACCAGCTCGATGATCTCGAAGGTGGCCTTCTCGGTGGCCTGGATCACCTGGTCCAGGCGGTGGGAGGCCTCGTCCATGAGTTCCCCGGCCTGGAGGGCGTCTTCCGGGGTTCCCCGGCCCGAGGGCGGCCCCTGGAAGGAGGATATCTCCCGGTAGATGTCGCCCAGGCGGCCCATGATTTCCTCGTTGAGACGCCTGAAGAAGCCGTCGTCGGCCAACTCCTTGGCCGAGAGCTTGGGGGTGCAGGAGTGCAGCTCCTCCCGCAGGATTTCGCGGATGTTCTCGCGCAGGGCGGGCTTGAGCGCTTCGGCCACGAGCCGGGCCAATTGATCCAATGCTTCCGGATTCATGGGGCCTCACTCGAAGTAGACGGACTCGTTGGCGAAGGAATAGCCGTTCTTGCCGGACTTCTTGGCCACGTACATGGCCTCGTCGGCCTTCTTGAGCAGGGTCTCGGGGTCGAGCCCGTCGGTGGGGGCCACGGAGATGCCCAGGCTCGCGCTCACCCGCACGCTCCCGCCCTGCCAGGGGATGGGCTGCGTGATGGACTTGATCACCCGGTTGCCCGTGAGCCCCGCGTGCAGGCCGTTTTTCAACTCCCCCAGCACCATTACGAACTCGTCGCCGCCGATGCGCGAGGCCGTGTCGCCCTCGCGGGTTACCTCAAGGAGTCTGGCGGCCGTCACGCGCAGCACCTCGTCGCCGCACTCGTGGCCGTAGGTGTCGTTGATGGGCTTGAAGCCGTCCAGGTCGATGAAGACCACGGCGGCGAAGTCCTGGTGGCGGCGCACCCGGGCCAGGGTCTGGCGCAGGCGGTCCAGCAGCAGGACGCGGTTGGGCAGCCCGGTGAGGGCGTCGTGCAGAGCCATGTGCTCCGCGCCCTCGTGGGGCAGGGCGGAGAGGGCCGGGCGCAGGACCAGGGCCAGGCCGCCCTCCGGCAGGCGCAGGCAATTGACCTCCATGGGCTGGTGCGCGCCCTCGCGCGAGAGCGCCTTGAGGCGGCGGAACAGCGGCGCATCGACCGAGGCGTTGCGCGAGATGTCCAGGTACGCCGCCTGGCCCAGAAATCCGGCCAGGCCCAGGCCCTCCAGCCCGGCGGCGTCCACGCCCAGAACGTCCTGGAAGGCGGCGTTGACGGCCAGCACGCGGCCGTTGGAGTCGGCCAGGCAGGCGGGATCGAAGCTCAGATGCAGCAGCTGGCGGATGGGCATGGACGCTTGCTCCAATTGGTTCATTTCCCGAGATGGAAAATGCCTTTTTTTAGGGGTCGCCGCAATGACGATTCCGCTCCGGCATGGTTTCAATCCGTCAGACGATTCCCAAGGGCCAGGCGGGCGAGTTTGGCCTCCAGGTCCGCGAGCGCCCGGTCGGCGTCCTCGCGGCGCAGGGCCTCGCGCGCCTCGGGCGGGTGCTTGGCCTTGAGCTTGAGCAGGTTGCCCCGGCTCAGGCCCTGGTACGCGCGGGTGGGCGAACGCCCGGAAAGTCCGGCGTGGGCCACGCGCAGGTGGCCGTTGTACACGGGCGGCAGGCCGCGCGCGGCCAGGCGCAGGTCGTGGTCCAGGTCGTCGTACTGGGTGGGCGAAAAGCGGATGTCGAAGCCGCCCTGCTCCCGCAGAAGCTCCGTGCGCAGGAGATGGAAGCAGCCCGTCACCGAGACGCAGGGCCGCAGGGAGTCGAACTGGCCGAAGTCCGGGTCGTCGGCGCAGGGGCTCGCGAAACCGCCCTCCGGGTCCGGGGACTCCTCCAGGTGGTGGTCGGCGTTCTGGACGCGGGGGAGGAAGTCGCGGTCGCACACCTTGCAGCCCCAGACCCCGGCGTCCGGGTAGGCGCGCACGGCGCGGCCCATGTGCCCGGCCCAGTCGGCGGGGAGGCGGGCGTCGTCGTCGAGGTAGGCCGTGAACTCGAAGCCCCGGGCCGCCGAAAGGGCAGCCAGCCAGTTGCGCGCGGCCGGAGCGCCCACGTTCACGGGCAGCCGGACGGCCTCCATGCGCTCGCCCAGGCGCTCGGCCCAGGCCCGGAAGACCCCGGGGGTCTCGTCCGTGCCGCCGTTGTCCAGGGCCAGCAGGCAGGCCCCGTCCGGCAGGGAGTCCGCCGCCGAGGCCAGGGCGCGGTCCGCCTCCGGGGCCTTGTTGCAGGTGTAGAGGCACACCGCCGTGCGTCCGGGGGGCGGCTCGCCGGGGAGGTCCAGGCCCTCCCGCACGTCGTGCAGGGCCAGGGCCAGGGAGGCGCGCCAGGGGGCCTGGGCCAGGACCTTGCGCCACTGGGCCAGGGCCTCCTCGCGCAGGCCCTGGGCCAGCAGGCAGCGGCCCAGCCGGACGCGCGAGGCGCGCAGGGCCAGCGCTGGCCGGTAGAGCCCGGCGGCCCGGGCGTGGTCCCCCCGCAGGAAGGCCAGGTCGGCCGCGCAGCGCGCGCTGAGTTGGTCCAGGCCCGGCGGCCAGGGAGCGTGCAGTGCCTCCTCGGCCGCGTCCAGGCGGCCCAGGGAAAAGGCCAGTTCCAGGAGGTTGCGACGCCAGAGCAGGTTGCCCGGTTCGGCACGCAGCCGCCCGCGCAGGCCTTTCAGAAGGTCCAGGACCAGGCCCCGGCCGGCCAGGGCGGCCAGGGGGTCTCCGGCCGGGGGCTGGCCCCAGGCCCGGCGCACGGACCCGGCCAGCGCGCGCAGGTGGGGGGCCAGGAAGGGGATGCGGGCGTCCAGGTCCAGCACGAACCCGGCGGCCGCCCCGTCCAGCGGGGCCTCCTCCCAGGCGGCCAGGGCCAGGTCCAGGCCCAGGCGGGCGCTCTCGGGCCGGGACAGGGCCTGGCGCGCCAGGCCGCCCAGGCGGCGTTGACCGCAGCTGGCCGCCAGGAGCCCGGTCCGCACCTCCGGGGGCATGGAGCGCCAGAAGGCGGAGGGATCAGGCGCGCTCACGGCGCGCTCCCTGCCAGGCGTCCAGGAAGAGGGCTGCCCCGCGCGCGAGCCCCCAGGCGTTGCGCGCCTCGCGCGCGGCGTTTTCGGCCAGGCTCCGGCGCAGGGCCGGATCGGCCAGGAGGGACTCCAGGGCGCTGGTCCAGGCCGCGGGGTCCTGCCCGGCCTTGATCCCGGTGACGCCGTGGCGCACCCGGGCGTAGGGGGGCAGGTCGGCGTAGATCCCGGCCGCCCCGGCGGCCGAGTATTCGAGCCACTTCACGGCGCTCTTGCAGCGGTTGAAGGGGTTGTCGGCCAGGGGGGCCAGGGCGATGTCGGGCCGGGCCTCGCGCAGCGCCCGGGCGTAGGGGGCGTAGCCGTCCTGGAAGGGCAGCGCCAGGCCCTCGAACCCCCGGGGTGCGCAGCCCATGAACACGAACTCCACGCGGTCGCCGTGGCGGCGGCGGGCCTGCTCCAGGGCCGGGACCGCCAGCTCCAGGTCCTCCCGGTGGGTGGGCGATCCGGCGTAGAGCACGCGCACGGGGCCTGACCGGGCCGGCGCCGGGGCGTCCCAGAGGGCCTCGGGCAGGAAGTTGGGGACCACGGCCACGCGCCTGGCCAGGGGCGCGAGGATGCGGCGCAGCTCCGGGGTGGTGGTCACGGTGAGGTCGGCCTTGGAGAGCAGGCGGCGCACATGGGGGGCGATGCGCTCCAGGGCCTCGCGCATGGGGTGGTCCCGGGGCGTGTCCAGGATGTGATCGTCCATCTCGTAGAGCACGGGAAGGCCCGAGGCCAGGGCCTGCTCCACCAGGGGCCACGTCCGGGCGTTGGGAAAGAGGCGCTGGAAGAGCACGGCGTGAGCGCCCTCCATGGCCCGGGCGTCGATGGCGTAGTTGTCGCCGTCGCTGGCGGCCGCCCAGCGCAGTTCCACCCGGCCGCCCAGGGCGCGGGCCGGTTCCAGCAGGCGCAGGCGCGCGCAGGCGTAGTGGGGCAGGTCCAGGGAGTAGGCGGCCAGGACGAAGGGGCTCACCGGGCGTCCCCCCCGGCGTGGGCCAGCTCCAGGTAGAAGGCGCGCAGCTCCGGCGGCAGGGGGAGCTGCGGGTCCGTGGCCAGGATGCGGTAGGCCGTGGCCATGAGCCGCCGGGAGCGCCCCATGTCGGAGAACCGGGCGCGGTGGACCTGGGCGCGCGCGAGCTCCTCGAAGAGGCGCACGATCTCCTGGGCGCGGTGGTCCACGCGGTGGCGGGCCAGCACCTCGGCCTGTCCGGCCCTCGCCAGCTCCTCCAGGCCGGGGTCGGCTAGTGCCTGTTGGGCCAGGGCGGCGGCGGCGCGGTGGTCGCCGCGCGGGTAGACCAGCAGGTGCCTGCCCGGTGTGAAGAGGTCGCGCAGGCCGTTGGCCGCGTCCTCGGTGAGGAGCGCCGCGCCCTCGGCCATGGCCTGGAAGACCCGGAAGTTCAGCTCCCCGGCCGCCGACTGGTTGAGCGCCAGGCGCGAGCGGGCGAACACGGAGCGGTAGTCCCCGGTGAGCACGGCCAGGGGGGCATGGCGGCGGAAGGCCTCCAGGAAGGGGCGACGGCCCGGGTTGGCGGGGCTGTCCAGGGTGCCCACGAAGCTGGCCGGGATGTCGCGGGCCGGGGGGGGGATCGCGCCCGGCAGGGGATCGGCGAAGAGGGGCATCCAGCGCAGGGGACCTTTGTGTTCGGGGGCGAAGAGGGGCAGGTAGTCCTTCTGGGCCACCAGGGCCGCGTCGAAGGCGTTGCAGAAAGGCACGTGCCAGGGGTTGAGGTACTGGTCGATGGAGTAGGCGATGGTGGGCCAGGGCAGGAGCTCCAGCCCGGCCACCGAGGGGGGGCGGCCGTCGTCGGCCCAGAGCGCTGCTTCCGGCTCGAAGCCGCGCGCGTCGAGCAGGCGCAGGAGCCCGGCCAGGGAGAGGGCCTTTTCCAGGCGCACGTCGGCCCCGGACCACTGGCCCACGGAGAGTGTTTCGCAGCCCAGGCGCTCCAGGGCCTTAAGGAAGTAGGGACCGTCCAGGCAGAGCACGCGCATGCCCCTTCGTACTCCGGCTGGCGGGGCGGTGGCAAGCGTGCTACCGGCGTTCAGGAAACCCCGGACAAGGAGACCCGCCATGGACGCCTTCCGCTTCGAGCTTTCGGCACTGGAAAAGGACGCCCTCAAGGATCTGGTGCGAGCGAGCATCCGCGCCGCGCTCCAGGGCGACCAGGCCTGGACCCCGCCCGCGCCGCCTGCGGCCCGGCTCACGGAGCCCCTGGGGGCCTTCGTGACCCTGCACCTGGGGGGCGAGTTGCGCGGCTGCATCGGGCGCATCGTTGGCGACGGCCCCCTCTGGGAGACCGTGGCGCGCATGGCCCGCGCCGCCGCTTTCGAGGACCCCCGCTTCCCGCCCCTGAGCCCGGGCGAGTTCGAGAAGCTCGCCGTGGAGATCTCGGTGCTGGGCCCCGTGACCGCCTGCCCGGACCCGGGGCAGGTGGAGGTGGGCCGCCACGGGCTCATCGTGCGCCGGGGGGCGCGCCAGGGGCTCCTGCTGCCCCAGGTGGCGGTGGAGTGGCGCTGGGACGCCCCGGCGTTTTTGGACCACACCTGCCGCAAGGCGGGCCTGGAGCCCGGGGCGTGGCGCAAGCCCGGAACGGAGGTCTACTGGTTCGAGGCCGAGGTGTTCTGATAACGCGGCGCGCGGGGCCTGGCGCGGAAGAAACGGGCGAAACGTTCGACAGGCGATGCGCCGGTCGTGGCTGGTCGCCCCGGGAGGGCGCGGAGGCGGATCGGGAGGGCGCGGCGCTAGGCGGCCCAGGTGGCGGAGGACTTGCCCCGGCCAGGAGCGCACCAGGAGATGGCCAGCTCGTAGGCCTGGTTGATGGACTTCATCATCTCTTCGTCGCCGCCCAGATCGGGGTGGTGGCGGCGGGCCTGCTTGCGGTAGGCGGTTTTGATGTCGTCGGCGTTGCAGGGGTAGGTGATGCACAGGAGGGCGCAGGCCTGGGTGAGGGTCATGCGGCCGTGGCCCAGGGGGGATTTGTGGCTGCGCTGTTTGTAGTCCTGGTAGCTGGAGCCGCCGCCTGGCCCTGTGGTGCGGTGGCGGTGCTCCTGGCGTCCCTGGGAGGCCCCGGCCTGTTCCTGGCCCCCGGCGGTCCCGGTCCTGGCGCGCCACGCGCCCGAACCGGAGGCTCCGGTGCCGGATGCTCCCGCTCCCGAAGCGCCGGGGTTCGCCTTGCCCGCGCCGTAGGCCCCACCGGAGGAAGCCCTGCCGCCCGCCGTAGCGCCGCCGTAGGCCGAGCCGGGCCGCGCGCCCGCAGCCCCCGCGCCGGTAGCCCGGGAGGAGGCGGAGGCGTCGCCCGCGCCCGAAGCGCCCGCCTGGGATGCGCCCTGCGAGCGCCACGCGCCCTGTCCGGGCTGGGCGCCAGCGCCGCGCGCGCTCCAGGAAAATTGCTGCCCCGCGCCCGCCGAGGCCCCGGGCCGCGCCTGCTGCGCGCCCGCGCCCTGGCGCGCGGAGGATGTCCCCGCATCGCGGGCGGATGCGCCGGAGGCGTTCTGGGCGGTGGACTGGAAGGGACCGGATGCGGACTTGGACGTGCCGGACTGGAAGCGGGAGTTGGCGGCTCCCTGGGCCTTGTGGACGCCGGCGGCGGAGCCGTACTGCGGGCGTCCCTGTTGTCCGGCGTGGGCGCCGGCGGGTTTGCCCGAGGAGCGCCAGGCGCGTCCGGCGCCCTGGTAGGCGTTTCCGGCGGTCTTGAGGTTGTCCAGCACGCGGCGCAGGTGCACGAGGATGTCCCGCAGGAGGTCGCGGGTGTCGGAGAGCCTCTTTTCCAGGGCTCCCCAGTCGGAATCGGAATAGCCGGTGGCCCGGTTCCGATGGTCGGTGGCGGTGGCTTGGCGGGTGTGCATGCGTTGTACGCCGGGGGAATCTGGCCGGTCCCGAGGTCCGGGCCGCCGCCCGTGGCGGCGTGCGCCCTCCGCGCCGTGGAGGGCCGTTCCGGCAGGACTCCCGCGTCGTCTGCACGGGGGCCTACATCAGGGGGCGGCAAATGGCAAGCCGCCGGGAGCGCGCCCCCCGGCAGGGGAAAAAGTCTTGAAAGGCTCATCGGCACAGGGTAGACCTTAATTCTCTTCGGCTGTCCGCGCCCGTTGGCCGTCGGCAATCGAGTCGCGCCGGAGACGATCCATGCGCCCAAGGAACCCTTCATGAACGCCACCGACGCCGAAATCGCCAAGCCGTTTGTCCAGGCCACCAAGCACGTGCTCACCACCATGGCCATGATCGAGCCCGCGCCGGGCAAGCCCTATGCCAAGAAGAACAACACGGCGGCGGGCGACGTGTCGGCCGTGGTGGGCCTCACCGGTGACAAAAACGGCAGCATTTCGATTTCCTTCACCAAAAAATGCGCCGTGGCCATCGTCAAGAACATGCTGGGCGACGACATCCAGGACATCGTCCAGGACACCAAGGACGCCGTGGGCGAGATCACCAACATGATCTCCGGGCAGGCCCGCGCCGGACTGGCCCAGATGGGCCTGGCCATGCAGGCCTCAACGCCCACCATCATCTTCGGGGACAACCACTCCATCTCCCACGTGACCAGCGGGTCCGTGGTGGCCATCCCCTTCACCACGCCCAACGGGGACTTCACCGTGGAGTTCTGCTTCGAGTAGGCGGCCATGAACGCACCGGACGCCGCCGCAACCACCCTCGGCACGGCGGCCTTCGCCCTGGCCGTGGCCCACACCTTCCTGGCCGGACGCTTCCTGGAACGCTCCCGCAGGGGCGGCCCCCACCACGGCCTGTGGCACCTCCTGGGCGAGGTGGAGATCGCCTTCGGCTTCTGGGCCGCCGTCTTTCTGCTGCTCCTGGCCGTGTTCTCCGGCCCCTCCAGGGCCGTGGACTACCTCGAGGGCATCTCCTTCACCGAACCGGCCTTCGTCTTCGCCATCATGATGGCCGCCTCCACGCGTCCCGTGGTGGCCCTGGCCGCGCGGGCCATCCTGGGGCTGGCCGCGCGCCTGCCGCTGCCCATGGGGCCGGCCACATGCCTCACGGCCCTGGTGGCGGGGCCGCTCATGGGCTCGCTCATCACCGAACCGGCCGCCATGACCGTCACGGCGCTCATCCTCTACATGGCCTTCTTCAGCCGCCCCCTGTCCGGGGCCTGCAAGTACGCCATGCTGGGCACGCTCTTCGTGAACATCTCCATCGGCGGCGTGCTCACCCACTTCGCCGCGCCCCCCGTGATCATGTGCGCCCCGGCCTGGGGCTGGGGCCTGGGGCATATGTTCCTCAATTTCGGCTGGAAGGCCGTGATCGCCGTGGTGGTGAACGCCCTGGCGCTCACGGCCGCGTTCTGGCGGCCCCTGGCCCGGCTGGAGGTGCGCGCGCCCGAGTCCCTGCGCCAGGGCGCGCCCGCCTGGGTGAACGCCGTGCACCTAGCCTGCCTGGCGGCCATGGTGGCCCTGCTGCACCACCCCGCCGCCTTCCTGGCCGTGCTGGCGGTGTTCGTGGGCTTCGTCGCGGCCTACCCCGAACACCAGACGGAGCTCATGCTGCGCCCGAGCCTGATGGTGGGCGTGTTCCTGGCCGGGCTGGTGATCCTGGGCCCGCCCCAGCGCTGGTGGGTGCAGGCCCTCATCACGCGCATGGACTCCCTGACCCTCTACTTCGGGGCCATGGGGCTCACCGCCCTCACCGACAACGCCGCGCTCACCTACCTGGGCACCCTCGTGGAAGGCCTCTCGGACGCGGGCAAATACTCCCTGCTGGCCGGGGCCGTGGCGGGCGGCGGGCTCACCGTCATCGCCAACGCCCCCAATCCGGCGGGCTACGCCATCCTCAAGCAGGGCTTCCCGGGCGAGAGCATTTCCCCCCTGGGGCTGGCTGCCGGGGCGCTCGCGCCCACGGTCATGGCCGCCGTCGCGTTCCTGGTTTTCTAGGCGCGCTTTTTGCTGTAATCATCCGGCCGGAACCGTCGTACCACATGAAGAGACCGAGGCCCCCCATGCGCGCACTCCTTCAGGCCCTGGCCATGCTTTTGGCCCTGGCGCTGCCCTCGGCGGCGCAGGAATCCCCCGTGGCCGCCTCCTGGGAACTGGCCGCGCTCCCCGACGGCAAGGGCCTCGTGGCCGTGCTCTGGCTCACCCCCGCCCAGGGCTACAAGACCTACGGCGCGGACCCCGGCGAAGCCGGCATGCCCACCCGGGCCGAGGCGCGCCTCACGCCCACGGGACAGGCCCTGGACGTGCTCTATCCCCCCGGAAAATCCACGCGGGACCTCTACGAGCCCGACAAGACCGTCAGCATCTACGACGGACCCACGCCGCTCTTCATCACGCTGCCCCCGGGGCTCCCCGAGGGCTTCGGCGTCGAGGTCCGCGTGAGCCTCCTGGCCTGCACCGACGTGAGCTGCTGGCCCGTGCTCCTGGAGACGGAACTCTCCTCCCGCCAGTTTCCCGCCCCCCCGGCCGCCAGGGACAGGCCCTGGTGGGGCCTCTACGCCGAGCTGGCCGCGCGCGGCCCCGAAGCGGCCCCGAAGCCGGTCCCGGACAAGGCCCCCGAGGCCTCCTCGGACCTTCGCTTCACGCCCAGGTCCCTGACGCCCCACCTGGAGGTGGACGGGCTCCTGAAGGCCCTGCCCCTGGCGCTCCTGGCCGGTCTTCTGCTCAACCTGATGCCCTGCGTGCTCCCCGTGGCCTGCCTGAAGCTCTCCGGGCTCCTGGCCTCCTGCCACGCGAGCGGCCCCGGGTGCGACCGCTACGCCCTCATCCGCCGGCACAACCTCTGGTTCTCGGCCGGTGTGCTGGTCTATTTCTGCGTGCTGGCCCAGGTTCTGGGCGCGGCCGAGCTGGCCTGGGGCCAGCTCTTCCAGAGCCCGGGCCTGATCCTGGGCGCGGCCGTGGCGCTCTTCGCCCTGGGGCTTTCGCTCTTCGGGGTGTTTTACCTGCCCGTGGTGGATTTGAAGATCGCCCACGGCCACGCGCGCAGCCCCCGCATCCAGGCCTTCACCACGGGCATGCTGGCCACGCTCCTGGCCACGCCCTGCTCCGGGCCGTTCCTGGGCGGCGTGCTGGCCTGGACGCTGCTGCAGCCTCCGGCCGTGGTGGTGACCGTGTTCACGGGCATCGGCGCGGGCATGGCCCTGCCCTACCTGATCCTGGCCCTGCGCCCGGAGCTGACCCGCTTCGTGCCCCGGCCCGGCCCGTGGATGGTCCAGCTGGAGAAGCTGGCCGGGTTCATGCTCATGGGGGCCTGCCTCTATTTCCTCTCCATCCTGCCCCAGGCGCTGCTTCTGCCCGCGCTGGCGACGCTGCTGGCGGCGGGCCTGGCCTGCCACGCCTGGGGGGCCTGGACCAGCCCCTCCCAGGGCCTGCTCACCCGCTGGGGCGTGCGCCTGGCGGGCGTGGCCCTGGTGGTGTGGATGTGCCTGTGGGCCCTGGCCCCGACGCCCAGGGACGATGCCGGGTGGGAGCCTTACGCCCCCCGGGCCTTCGCCGGGATGCTCGGCAAGGAGAACCTCCTGGTGGACTTCACCGCCGACTGGTGCCCCACCTGCAAGGCCCTGGAGAAGACCGTGCTGGTCCCCAAGGCCCTCAAGGAGCTGCGCGAGCGCCACGGCGTGCGCGCCGTGCGCGTGGACCTCACCCGCGAGAGCCCCGAGGCCATGGCCCTCCTGCGCGCCCTGGGCTCGGCCTCCATCCCCCTGGCGGCGCTCTTCCCAAAGGGCGAGGGGGCCAAGAGCCCCGTGGTGCTGCGCGATCTCTTCACCTCCGGCCAGTTGGAGCAGGCGGCGAAGGAGGCCTTCGGCCATGCGCAATAAGTTCCTGGGAACCGGCGAGCCCGGCTTCAACCCCTGGCGCAAGATCAAGGTGATCGTCTCTGGGCTGCGCTTCGCGGTGCTCTGCGACTGGTCCGTGGCCTACAAGGTGGTGCTTTCGGCGCTTGTGCTGGTCTTGAGCTTCGTCTACCGGGCCTGGGTGGACGCGCTGCTGGTGCTCCTGGCCACGGCCGTGATGCTGGCCTCGGAGATATTCAACAGCGCCGTGGAGGCCGTCTGCGACTACCTCCAGACCGCCGAGGACGCCAAGATCAAGGCCATCAAGGACATGGCCGCGGCGGCCACCGGGGTGTGCATCCTGGCCTGGGTCCTGGTGCTGGTCTTCGAGACCCTGAACATTTTCGGCATTCATCTGACGTAACAAGGAAGCGACACGCATGGAAAAGGACGCGCCCGACTGGACTCCCGGGCTGGCCATGGGCGACCCGGACATCGACGAACAACACCGGATGCTCTTCCAGATGATCCGCGAACTCGACGCCCGCATGGCCGGAGGCGAACACCGCCAGGCCGTGCTGGACGCCCTGCAGGGCATGCTGGCCTACGCCGCGACGCACTTCGAGGACGAGGAGGTGCTCATGGAGGACGCGGGCTGGGAAGGCCTGGCGCGCCACGAGGGGCTCCACGCCGAATTCCTTTGGCGCGCCGGGGGGTACGAATCCCGCGTCAGGGAGGACAGCGCCACGGCCTCGCGTGAGGTGCTGGATTACCTGCTGCGTTGGCTGGTGGAGCACATCCACGTGGAGGACCGCTCCTTCTTCCAGCGCGCCTAACTCCGCCCCGCTCAGGGCCGGATGCGCAGCAGGCGCAGGCCGTTGAAGATCACGAAGAGCGAGGTGCCCAGGTCCGCCAGGATGGCCGTCCAGAGCGTGGCCATCTGGAGCCCCGCCAGGGCGAGGAAGACCGCCTTCACGCCCAGGGCCACGGCGATGTTGGCCTTCACCGTGCCCAGGGCGCGCCGCGAGTGCCGCACCAGCCAGGGCAGCTTGGAGAGGTCGTCGGACATGAGGGCCACGTCCGCCGTCTCGATGGCCGCGTCGCTCCCGGCAGCGCCCATGGCCACGCCCAGGTGCGCGGCGGCCAGGGCCGGGGCGTCGTTCACGCCGTCGCCCACCATGGCCACCCTGCGGCCCGATGCCGCCAGCTCCGCCACCGCGCGGGCCTTGTCCTCGGGCAGAAGCTCCGCCCGGAAGTCCGTCACCCCGGCCTGGGCCGCGATGCGGGCCGCCGCGCGGGGGTTGTCTCCCGTGAGCATCACCACCTGGGCCACGCCCTCCGCCAGGAGGCGGCGCACCGCATCGGCCGCCTGGGGGCGCGCCTGGTCCTCCACCGAGAGACAGCCCAGGACCTTCTCCCGCGACCACGCGAACACCACCGTCCCGGCCGAGGCTTCGGCCTGGGCCAGGGCGCGGGCGAGTTCAGGGGATTCCGGGGCGTCGCCGCTCTCGGCCAGGAAGCGGGCGTTGCCCAGGGTCCATTGGGTCGCGTCGATGACCCCGCGCACCCCCAGGCCTGGACGCGACCGCACGTCCTGCGCCGCGACGGGCGCTACGCCCCGGGATGCCGCGTGCTCCAGGACGGCCCGGGCCACCGGGTGGCTGCTGCGGGCCTCCAACCCGGCGGCCACGGCCAGAAGTTCCCGCTCCGACACGCCCTCGAAAGGCCGGGCTTCCGTCACGGCCGGGCGGCCCAGGGTCAGCGTGCCGGTCTTGTCCAGGGCCACGGCGTCCAGTGTGGCGGGAATCTCCAGGAAGGCCCCGCCCTTCACCAGCACCCCGTTGCGCGCCGCCGAGGCCAGGGCCGTCACCATGCTCACGGGCGTGGAGATCACCAGGGCGCACGGGCAGGAGATCACCAGGATCACCAGCCCTTCGTAGAACCAGCGGCCCCATTCGCCGCCCAGGAAAAGCGGCGGGACCACGGCGAAGAGCGCCGCCACGCCCATCATCACCGGCGTGTACACCGCCGCGAAGCGTTCCACCCATTGCACCGAGCGGGCGCGGCGGGAGCGGGCCTCCTCCACCATGCGCAGGATGCGCGCCAGGGTGGACTGGGCGGCCGGGCGAGTGGTCTCCACCTCCAGCGCGCCTTCGGTGTTCACGGAGCCAGCGAACACGGGGTCGCCGGGTCCCTTGGCCACGGGGATGGACTCCCCCGTGACGGGCGACTGGTCCACGGCCGAGGCCCCGGCGCGCACCACGCCGTCCAGGGGGATGCGGTCGCCCGGCCGCACGAGCACGCGGCTGCCCGGGGCCACCTGACCCACGGGGGTCTCCACGGGCAGCGGGTTGGGCGGAACGATCACCAGGGCAGTCTCGGGGGCCAGGGCCAGGAGGGCCTGCAAGGCGTCGCGGGCGCGGCCCACGCTCCAGGCTTCAAGCTGGTTGGCCAGGGCGAAGAGGAAGGCCACCGAGGCCGCTTCGGAGTGTTCGCCCACGGCCACGGCCCCCGCCACGGCCACGGTCATGAGCAGGTTCATGTCCGGGCGCAGCGTCACGAGCGAGCGCCAGGCCCGGGGCAGCACGTGCCACACCCCGCAGGCCACGGCCGCGAGCCACAGGGCCTTGGCCGAAAGGGGCGCGTCCCCGCTCTCGCGGAACACGGCCCAGAGGTCGCCCTGGGCCAGGGTGGCCAGGGTCAGCCCGGCGATCCAGAAGATTCCCGAGGCCAGGCAGAGCGCCTCGCGCCCCCGGCGCGCCCAGAACCCCGTGCCGGTGGAGCAGGCCCCCCCGCAGCAGGCGCAGGAGGGCAGGCCCCGCGCCGGGCCTCCCTGCTCTCCGTCGGCACGGGATCCCGTTTCCGGGCGGCTGGTCGTCAGGCTCACGAGAGCGGGCCTCGGTCGCGCAGATCCGGTCAGGTCCACGGTGTCGGCGTCCGGTTCCCAGAACCCGGCCGACGCCACGGGCACGATCCGCAGGCCCGTTCCTGCCATGGCCCGGGCCACCTGGTCGGGGGAGACGGGCAGTCCGGTGAGGTCCACGCGCGCCTCGCGGCGCAGGGTGTCGAAGGAAAGGCGGTCTGGTCCGCCGAGGAGGGGTTCCAGGGCGCGGGCTATGCTTGCTGCCTCTTCCGGGCAGTCCATGTCCGGGATGCGGTACGTCGGGATGGTCATGGGGCTCCTTCGCGCGGCCCGGGGCTTCGCGCTTGCGCGAGGAGACACCCTGAAGTAACTATAGGGTCAAGACGTTTCGGAGGAATCCATGCGCATCGGGGAACTGGCCCGTCAGGCGGGCTGCACGGTGGAGACCGTGCGCTACTACGAACGCGAGGGGCTCCTGGACCCGCCCGAGCGCGGAGAGAACAACTACCGGCTCTACGGTCGCGACCATCTGGAGTCCCTGCGTTTCGTGCGCAACTGCCGGGTGCTGGAGATGAGCCTGGAGGAGATCCGGGCGCTCGCGGACCTGCGGCGCGACCCGGGCAAGGACTGCGGCGGGGTGAACCAGCTCCTGGATGCGCACATCGCCCACGTGACCGAGCGCATCGGGCGTCTGGAGACCCTGCGCGGCCAGCTCACGGCCCTGCGCGGGCTGTGCGACCGGGTGGCCCCGCTGGGCGACTGCGCCATCCTGCGCGAGCTGAGCGCCGTCCAGGAGGCGCGGGAGCCCGGGGCGGGCGCGGCCAGCCACGTGCGCGGCGCGCACGCCGCCTGCCGCAAACCCTGAGCGCCCGGCCGCACGGCGTGCGGGCCGCACCGAGCTTCCCGGCGCGCACCGGGACCGTCAGGAGGCCTCGGGCGCGGGGACCACGCACACGTCCACCCACTCGCCGCCCGTGACGCGCTCCAGCTCCTCCAGGGTGAGGCGCACGGCGTTGTCCGGGGCTCCGGCGGCGGGATAGACCGGGTCGTAGGCCTTGAGGCTCTCGTCCAGGCAGACGCGCACGCCCTCCTTGAGGGCGAAGGGGCACACCCCGCCGGCGGGATGCCCCACCAGCCCGGGGAGGTCCCCGGCCTGGGGAAAGCGGGCCTTCTCACCGAAAAAAGCCTTGAATTTCGCATTGTTCAGACGGGCGAGGCCCATGGCCACCACCACCACCGGCCCCCTCCCCGTGGCGAAGGCCAGCGTCTTGGCGATGCGCCCCTCTTCACAGCCCAGGGCCTGGGCTGCCAGGGCCACGGTGGCGCTGGAGGTCTCGCAGCGCACGAAGCGATGGGCCAGTCCGTGGGCCTCAAGCTGGGCCAGCACGTCATCCACTCCCATGATGTCCTCCTCGGGTGTTCCCGGCGGGTGCTCCCGCCCGGGCAGGCACGGGAGATTGGACCAAGCTGCCGCCGGGCGCAAGCATCCCGTGACGCGCCGCCCCGAAGCCATGCCCGATCGAGATATTTCCCTTGTCAGCGCCCCGGAAATGTTGGCAAATGTGTCCGCGACCCTTCACGGCCAGCGCCAGCGCCAGCGCCCGAGAGCGGGAGCTGACGCTCATACGGCGGAGTCATTCCATGCAGCGAGCACTCATTCCACGCGCCTCGGCGCTGTTCTTTGCCCGGACGGCGTTCCTGAGCCTGGCGCTCCTGATCGGCCTGTCGCGATCGGCCCCGGCCCAGGATGCCCCCGGGGAGCGCATGTCGCAAGGCGCTTCGCTGTCGGGGGGGCGCTCCGACGCGGCGGCTCCCGCGCCCCAGGCCGCCCCCCAGCAGCGGCCCCAGAGCGGCGGGCGCTACGCGCTCACCGCCTGCGGATCCATCGTGGACTCGGCCACCGGGCTTGAATGGTTCGTGGGCCCCGACGAGACTCTGACCTGGGACCGGGCCGCGGCCTGGGTCCGCTCGCTCGGGGCGTGCGGGGGCGGGTGGTCCATGCCCTCCGTGAGCCAGCTCCTGGCGCTTTACGAGTCCGGCAAAACCGCCGGCACAGGCTTTTTCCTCAACGGCAAGCGCTGGCCCGCCCGCATGGACCCGGTGTTTTCGGGCATCGGGGAGGGCTCCTGGGTCTGGTCCGGCGAGGAGGCGTCCGGGAGCGCCGCCCGGTCCGTCAATTTCAACCAGGGCAAGGAAGTGCGTTACGACAAGTTCAACACGCAGTACACCACGCGGGCCTTCGCAGTACGGCGGGCGAGGTAGGGCTGGAAACTTCAGGAGAGCCGATTCATGGAGATTGTATACAATCACTGGACCGGACATCCTTCCCAACTGAACCCGACCCACTGCCTCGGGGCCTACCTGAGGGCGGACGAGCATCACCACGTCAAGGTGGGCATCACCAACAATCCCGAGGTAAGGGCCAGCCAGCACGCGGCGGACATGACCTGGGGCAAGATGGTGGTGATCTATGAGACCACCAGTCTGGGCTACGTACGCCAGGTGGAAAGTCAGCTTGTCGATCATCTGCGAACTCGCTGCACTGCCACCTGCAACGGAGCCAATGCAGTGGGTGGAGGGGGCGGAAACTACGGCGAAGGCCCCTATTATGTATACATTCTCTTTTCCAAGAAATGGAATTTGCGCCAAGCATGAGGCGTACGTGTCCACTGTCAGCCATGGAATTCCGTTTTGGTGCGCGGTAGACGTGTTGTTGTAACGTGAAAGGAGGGTAACGCGGTTGAAAAAGGTTTTGCTCGTGGCATTCGTGCTGTTGCTGGCCGCTTCCTGCAAACAGGCCAACATGGAACCCGGCGGACCGGAGCTCTCCGTGTCCTTCAGGTTCGAGAAGGGCCACCGTTGCGCGAGCGTTTCGCCCGAGTTGCGCATCGCCAACGTGCCGCCCGGAACCAAGTCCTTCGACATCCGCCTCAAGGACCGTGACGTGCCCACCTGGAACCATGGCGGCGGCAAGGTCCCCAACGACGGTTCGGGCGTGATCGGGGAGGGCGCTTTGTCCTCCTACAACGGCCCCTGCCCGCCTTCGGGCTCCCACGTGTACGAGTTCACCGTGCAGGCCCTGGACGCGGGCGGCGCGGTCCTGGCCACCGGCCGGGCGAAACAGAGCTTCTAGTGTCGCGATTTTGAAAAACATGAAGATGTTTTTCAAAATGAAAGCCAATGGTTTTAGCTGGTTGTCTTGACAGTCCTTGTGGGCGGATATTGAGGACGCAACACTAGAACAAGATGACGCGCGCGGGCCGGAGGGCATCCGGCCCGCGCGCCAGCACACGGAGGGCACATGATCCGCCTCAAGCACGACGCGCATCCGGACCGCAGGACCTTCCTGCGCCTGCTCCTCTCGGGTCTTGGGGCCGGGGCCGCCGCCCTGGCCGTCCCGCCCCTGGGCCTGGCCGCGAAACCCGGCGACCCGGCCGTGCTCTGCACCGAGGGCGACCCGGCCTCCTTCACGGCCTCCGATCCCGCGAGCCGGGGGCGCTTCCTGATCTTCTCCGATGTGCACTTCGACCCCTTCGCCGACCCCTCCCGCGTGAAGGCCCTGGCCGCCGCCCCGGCGGGGAGCTGGCGGGAGATCCTGGCCGCGCCCGGACAGGGCCTCGGCCCCTACGGCAAGGACACCGGCGACGCCCTCTTCCAGTCCTTCCTGGACGACATGGCCCGCCGCCTCCCGGACCCGGACTTCCTGCTCTTCCCCGGCGACATGCTCTGCCACGATTTCTGGACCCTCTATCCCCGCCTCTCCGGCGACGCCTCGCCCCAGGGCCTGCTGGCCTTCATCGCCAAGACCGCCGAATACTTCCTGACCGAGGTGACCCGTCGCTTTCCCGGCGCGTCGCTCTATCCGGCCCTGGGCAACAACGACAGCGCCGAGGGCGATTACGGCATCGCGCCGCAAAGCCCCTTCCTCTTGGCCACGGCCCCCCTGGCCGCGCGCCTGGCCCTCAAGGACGACGCCTCCCGGGCGCGCTTCCTGGAATCCTACCCCCGGCTGGGCTGCTATTCCCTGACCCTGCCCGGACCGGCCGGGGCGCGCCTCGTGGTGTTCAACAACATCTTCTGGACCAAACGCTCGCCCCACCAGGACGCCGGAGCGGCCGTGCGGGACTTCCTGGAGCGCGAGCTGGACGCGGCCGCGCGACAGGGCGTGAAGGTCTGGCTCATGGGGCACGTGCCGCCCGGGGACAACACCAAGGCCACGGCCACCAAGTTCCGCAAGACGGGCAAGGACGTCTACGATCCGCTGCTCACGGGCGGCTGGTCCGGGGTGCACGCGGAGCTTCTGGTGAGACACGCCGACACGGTGCGCGCCAGCCTGGCGGGCCACGTGCACCGCGACGAGTTCCGGCTTGTCTCGCCCTGGCCCGGGGAGGCCCCGGTGTCCGCCCTGCGCATGGCCCCTTCCATCTCGCCCATCACGGGCAACAACCCGGGCTACCAGGTGTACGCCTACGACAGGCGGACCATGGACCTCCTGGACCAGACCACCCACTACCTGGACCTGGGCGCGCAGAGCCCGGCCTGGGCCGAGGAATACGTCTGGTCGCGCGCCTACGGCCGGGGTCTGCGCGCCCCCAAGGACTGGCAGGAGATGTACCAGGAACTGCTCACCTGTCCGGAGCGGCGCGCAGCCTTCGCCCGGGGCTTCGACCTGCGCAGCCGCCACGTGCGCGAGGTGACGCGGCGCACCTTCCCCGTGGTCTGGGACTCTCTCGGCCTGAGCCCGGGCGGCCCCGCCGGGACGTAGCCCGCCGTCCGGCCGCCCGGCCCGGCGGCCCGGGCGTCTGGCCGATCAAACCGGCCGTCCTGTGCGATTGCCCGTCAATGCCTGGCCAAACCGCCAGCCCGGCCCTGCGGTCGTGCCTCTCAAACCGGCCGTCCGGCCCGGCCGTGCGCCCCAACGAGTCGGAAGGGCGGCGTTGTATGCCCGGGCTTTCTCGTCTACATTGCCCGCGCCGCGCGGTGCGGCCGGTCTTCCCGCCGCGCGGCGAATCCCTCCCAAGAGAGCGCAAAGCACCATGGACCATTCCGGACCGGCGGACATCGATGCCTATTACCGCCTCCATCGTTTCGCCTACCTGCCCGACGGCGTGAGCATCACCACCACGTTCGGGGAGTTCGTGAAGGTCAACGAGGCCTTCTGCAAGGCCTCCGGCTACGCCGCCGAGGAGCTTCTCGGAAAATGCTGGGGAGCGCTGGACCTCTGGGCCGACCACGTGCAACGCGCGGACTACCTCGACCGGCTCGGCAAGTGCCGCTGCGTCTCCCACTTCCCCGCGGGGCTGGTGCACCGGGACGGGAGCGTGCGCCAATGCCTGCTCACGGGCACGGTGGTCGCGGTCGGAGGCAGGCTCTACGTGGTGACCATCGGGCGCGACGTCACCTGCTCCTGAAGCGGCCCTGTCCGGGCGACAGGCGGGAAATTGTCCTCCGGGGCGCTTGGGTGTAGGGTCGCTCGTCCATCAACACACCGCCAGGAGGCCTTCATGACGCGCATCGGCACCCCGCTCACCCCTTCCGCCACCAGACTTCTGCTGCTGGGCGCGGGCGAACTCGGCAAGGAAGTGGCCATCGAGGCCCAGCGCCTGGGCGTGGAGGTCATCGCCGTGGACCGCTACCCCGACGCGCCCGCCATGCAGGTGGCCCACCGCTCCCACGTGGTGAGCATGCTCGACGCGCAGGCCCTGCGCCGCATCATCGAGGCCGAGCGACCGCACCACATCGTGCCCGAGATCGAGGCCATCGCCACCGAGGAACTCCTGAAACTGGAAGCCGAAGGCTACCAGGTGACGCCCACGGCCCGGGCCGCCCGCCTGACCATGGACCGCGAGGGCATCCGCCGCCTGGCCGCCGAGGAACTGGGCCTGGCCACCTCGCCCTACCGCTTCGCGGACACGCGCGAGGAGTTCCTGGCCGCCTGCGGGGAGATCGGCTTCCCCTGCGTGGTCAAACCCGTGATGTCCTCCTCGGGCAAGGGCCAGAGCGTGGCCCGCGACGAGGCCCAGGCCCAGGCAAGCTGGGACTACGCCCAGACCGCCGGGCGCGCCGGGGCCGGGCGCGTGATCGTGGAAGGCTTCGTGGACTTCGACTACGAGATCACCCTGCTCACCGTGCGCCACGCCGGGGGCACGAGCTTCTGCGAGCCCATCGGCCACCGCCAGGAGAAGGGCGACTACCGCGAATCCTGGCAGCCGCACCCCATGAGCCCCAAGGCCCTGGCCGAGGCCCGGCGTATGGCGGAGGCCGTCACGGCGGCTCTCGGCGGGCGCGGACTCTTCGGGGTGGAGCTCTTCGTGAAGGGCGAGCGCGTGCTCTTCTCCGAGGTGTCGCCCAGGCCGCACGACACGGGCATGGTCACGCTCATCTCCCAGGACCTTTCGGAATTCGCCTTGCACGTGCGGGCCATCCTGGGCCTGAGCGTGCCGGGCGTGCGCCTCTACGGCCCGGCGGCCTCCCGGGTGATCCTGGCCGAGGGCGACTCGGCCGCGCCCTCCTTCGAGATCGACCCCCGGGCGCTGGAAGAGCCGGACACTTCCCTACGCCTCTTCGGCAAGCCTGAGGTGAAGGGCCTGCGCCGCATGGGCGTGGCCCTGGCCCTGGGCCAGGGCGTGGAGGAGGCCAAGGAGAAGGCCGTGCGCGTCGCCTCCCTGGTGACGGTGAAGCTCTAGCGGTCTGTTCAACAGGTTGCTAGCGGAACAAAGGGCATCGCCGGTTCCCGCCGCCTGCGCGCCGTGCGCGGGCGGCGTGCGGGACGCGGCCGGGTCCGGCCGTCCGCGCGCCTTGTGGCCGGGCCTGCCCCGCGCGGCGGGAAGCGCGCCTCAGACCTCGCCGTTGCGGAAGGCCTGGATCATGTCCCAGGTGAGGCTGAAGCGCGGCTCGTCGCCGGGAATCTCCGCGCGCGGCGTCCAGAGGGCCTCGGACAGCTCGCCGGAGCCCAGGTCCACGGCCGGGTCGCCCGCCAGGTCCGCGAAGAAGCCCATGAGCAGCGACTGGGAGAAGGCCCAGGGCTGGCTCTTGTAGTAGCGGGGATTGGCCACGCGCAGCCCCGTCTCCTCCAGCACCTCGCGGGCAAGGGCCTGCTCCAGGGTCTCCCCCGCCTCCACGAACCCGGCCACCAGCCCCTGCCCCTTGTATTCCCCCGTGGCGTTGCGCACCAGCAGGAGCGCGTCGCCGTGGCGCACCCCCACCATCACCACCGGCGAGATTCTCGGATACTTCACCATACCGCACGCCGGGCAGCGCAGGGCGCGCTCGTCCTCCTTGGGCAGCATGGGCGCGGCGCAGAGTCCGCAGTGGCGGTTGTGGGCGTACCAGGAGGCCAGGTGGCAGGCCGTGGCGGCGGCGAAGGCCATGTGCCCGGGGGCCAGGCCGCGCACGCTCCGGCAGGGGGCGTAGGCCAGGCCCGGGCCTTCCTCGCGCGCCCCGGGCGCGTAGCGGAAGGCCGTGTCGCCCAGGGAGAACAGATAGATGCTGGAGCGCGCCGCGTCGCCGGGCTCGGGGAACAGGTCCCCGGCGACGGGCAGAGCGGGCGCGCCGCCGTGGTCGGCCAGCAGGATGCGCTGCTTCTTCAGGAAAACCATGCGGTCGTGGCCGCGCGGGGCGGCGTGCTCGGGCGTGTAGGCGATGCGGTGGGGGTCGATGTCCTGGAACATGGGCGGTCCTTGACGTGGAGTGCGCGCGCGGGTTTCCCGGTACGGGCCTCCCTGTGTGCGCCCTGCCGGGACGGGCGTCAAGGCGCTCCGGGCGAATTCAGGGCTTGGGCGCGGGCTCCACGGCGACCACGGGGCGCAGGTTCCCGCGCTCCAGGGCGAAACGCACGCGCCAGGCTGTCTGGCGCGTGACGATGTTCTGGCGGGCGTCCATGGCGTCCTCCTCCGCCAGGATGAGCACGCTGTCGCCCGGCCCGCAGGAGAGCCCGAGCACGCGGCGCACGTTGAGCCCGGTCTTCCAGACGAAGGAGCGCTCCGCGAGGTCCAGGCGCAGGTAGAGGAAGGCCCCGTTCATGGCCGGGTCGCCGCCGCCCGTCTCGAAGACGATCACCGAGGGGCCGTCGGAAGGGCACTGCGCGCGGTGCATGGCCTGGACCGAGGCGAGCAGGGCGTAGCCGTCGCTTTCGGGCAGGGCCTCCACGCTCCGGGCCGCCGCCGGGAAGGCAGACGGCACGCGCAGGAAGGCCGCCAGGAGGAGGGCCGCCGCGAGGGCGCGCAACGGCGCGGGCTTGGAGTTTCGGGACTCGGCGGCGGGGAGCATGGCGGGGGGCATGGCGTCTCCTTGGGATGGCGTCCGGCGCGGGCGGGGGGTCAGGCCTCGCGGACGCGGGCGTCCGGGAGCGGCAGGGTCACGGTCACGCGGGTTCCTCGCTCTTGGGAGCTGTCGCACCGGATGTCCCCCCCGTGGGCCCTGGCGATGAGCCGGGCGCTGTAGGTGCCCAGGCCGGTGCCGCCGGGCTTGCCGGACGTGGCGTATTTTTCGAAGAACCTCTCCCGCATGTCGGGGGGGACTTCGCCCGGGTTGTGCACGCTGAGTTGCAGCGCGCCAGGACCGGCCCACGCCTCCACGCGCACGGTCCCCCCCGGGGGGGTGGCTTCCACGGCGTTCTTGACGAGGTTCGAGGCCATGTCAAAGACCAGGGTTTCGTCCCCGAAAAAGAGGGTGTCGGTCTCCAGGGGGCCGGGGCGGGCATCCAGCGTCACGTGGACGTTTCTGCACGCGGTGAGCGGGTTCAGGGAGCCGATGACGTCCCGGAGCAGCAGGGACATGGAGAAGCGCGCCGGTTCCGGCTTGAAGAGGCCCTGTTCGAGCAGGGCGAACTTGTCGCCGGAGTCCACGAGGTTGATCACGTGGCGGACGGCGCGCAAGAGGCCCGGGATCAGCGGCCGGAGCTCGTCGTCGATGCCGTCGGCCAGGGCGAGCTGGGCGAGTCCGTGCAGCCCGGCCAGGGGGGACTTGATGTCGTGGCGGATGACCCGCTCGACCTCCTGCCGGAACTTCTCGTCGCGCTTGCGCTGCGTCACGTCGAAGCAGTAGCCGATGTAGCCCGCGAAGAGCCCGTCGATGTCCTTGAAGGGGCAGCCGATGTCCAGGATCCAGCGGTATTCGCCGTCGTGGCGGCGCAGCCTGTATTCCATCTCGAAGAATCTGCGGGCGTGGAAGGCGTCGAGATAGGTCTTCAGGCAGCGGTCGAAATCCTCGGGGTGCACGCCCTCGGCCCAGCCGTCGCCCAGTTCCTGGCTCAGCTCGCGCCCGGTGAAGGCCAGCCAGGTGGCGTTGAACCAGTCGCACCGAGCGTCCTTGCCCGCGCGCCAGATCAGGGCCGGGGCCTCGTCCAGGATGGTCAGGTAGAAGTCCGCTCCTTCCGTGGCGCGCTTGAGGTCCACGCCCGAGGGGGCCGCGAGGCCCTGCTCAAGGTCCTTGACGCGCCTGCGCAGGGCCACGATTTCCGCCGCGAGCTCTTCCCGCGATTTGTCCTGTTCGCTCATGCCGTCCTCCCTGGCGGGGCGGCCGCCTGGCCGCGCGCGGCGGCGGGGCGAGGCTCCGGAGGACGGCGTTTGGAGGTTCTCGCGGTTCGTCCGCGCAGGGCGTCGCGGCCGGGACAGGCCCCGGACCGGTGTCGCCTCCGTCCGGGCCGGTGAGGATGCCAGGGGGAGGTGGAACATTCTTGTCATAGTTTCAGGCGATATGACAAGACGAACCAAGACATCGCGCGAGGATTCCTTGCACGCGCCTGGGCCGCGCCCGGTGGTGGCGCGCGGGGCGTGGCTCAGGCCCGCTCCAGCCTGCACAGGCCGCACTTGAGGGGTTCGGCCCCGCAGTCCGGGTCGAAGTGTTCGTGGCCGAAGAGCATGTTGGCGTTGTTCTCCTTCCAGCCCGGGTCCAGGGGGCCGCGCTCCGGGAACCACCAGCCGTGGTCGGCGCTGACCACGTCGGGGGCGAGCCCTTCGTCCAGGGCCACCACGAAGCGCGCCCGGCCGTGGGGCGTGACCACGAAGGCCGCGTCCCCGCCGGAGAGGCCGCTACGCGCGGCGGCCTCGGGGTGGACGGCCACCAGCGGCTCGGGCCGCAGGCGGCGCAGGGGCTCGATCTGCCTGCCCTCGGAGTGGAAGAAGGGCTGGACCTTGCAGCCGGTCATGAGGATGAGGGGATAGTCCCGCGCGAGGTCCGGCCGGGAAACGGGCGACAGGGGCGGCTCCACGTAGGCGGGCAGGGCCGGGCGACCGGCCCCGGCCAGGACGCGGCTGGCCAGGTCCACCTTGCCGCCCGGGGCCGGAAAGCCCTCGGTCTCGTGCTTGCGGTAGCGCATCTCGCCCAGGAGGACGCCCTTGTCCGCGAACTCCTCGAAGCTCATGCCCGAGGGCTCCAGCAGCCAGGCGAGGTAGGCCTCCCAGTCGGCCCAGGGGAAGGCCTCGTGGAGCCCCAGGCGGCGGGCCAGGTGGAGCATCACGGCGCGGTCGTCGCGCGCCTGGCCGACCTGGGCCGTCTTGCGCCGGGCCAGCACGCACCAGATCTTGTGGAAATACACCACGTCGTCCTGCTCCAGCCAGTGGGCGGCCGGGAGCACCAGGTCGCAGAGGGCGGCCGTGGGGGTCAGGAAGAGGTCCGAGGCCACGGTGAACTCGATGTGTTCGCGCAGGGCTTTCTCGATCACGTCGCCGCGCGTGGCCGTGAGCAGGGGGTTCGTGCCCACCAGCCAGAGGGCGCGCGGACGGTAGGGCCGCCCGGTCAGGCAGGCCTCCCAGAAGGTGGGCTGGTGGCAGCCCGGACCGAAGGGAAAACGCCCGGCCCCGATCATGCGGGCCTTCTGTTCCGGCGTGAGAAACTGCATGCCCAGCTGGGCCTTGTCCTCCTGCGGGGACTTGCAGCGCACCCCGGCGGGCGCGACCCAGCGCACCATGCCGCCGGGCACGTCCAGGCTCCCGGTCACGGCCATGAGCGAGAGCAGCGCCCGGGCGGTCTGGAAGGCGTTGACGCTGGTGTCGATGCCGTTGCCCCAGAGCACGGCGCACGGCCCGTCCGCGGCCAGGGCCCGCGCGGCCCGGCGGATGGCCTCCGCGGGGACCCGGGTGATGGGCTCGGCCCATTGGGGGCTCAGGGGGATGAGGTGCTCGCGCAGCTCGGGGAAGCCGTTGCAATGGGCCTCCACGAAGGCCTTGTCGTGGAGGTTCTCCCCCACGATCACGTGGAGCAGGGCCAGGGCCAGGGCGCATTCGGTTCCCGGGCGCAGGCGCAGGTGGATGTCGGCCTCGCGGGCCGTGGGCGTGGTCCGCGGGTCCGCGACGACGACGGACCGGGCCTTGCGCAGGGCCTTGGCGATCATTGCCCCGCACATTCCGTCGGCCGCGCCGGTCTCCATGGAGTTGCAGCCGAACACCAGGAAGCTGCCGGGCGTCGCGCCGCCCCGTCCGTAGATGTCCGCGATGGGCAGCCAGCCCACGGTCAGGGCCGAGGCGATGTTGCGGGGCAGGAAGCAGTTGTGGCCGGGGGAGACGAAGTTGGACGAGCCCAGGGCATGTATGAAGCGCCCGGTGAACTCGGTGTAGGGCCTGCCCGTGCCCTGGTGCAGGGCCAGGAACTCGGGGCCGGACTCGCGGCGCACCCGGTCGAAGGTTTCGGCCATGATCTCCAGGGCCTCGTCCCAGGAGACGGGCTCGAAGCGCCCCTCGCCGCGCGCGCCCACGCGCCGCAGGGGCGTGGCGAGGCGCTCGGGGTGGTGGAGGGTCCGGGCCGCGTGCGCGCCCTTGGGGCAGATGAAGCCCCGGCTGGTGGGGCTCTCCGGGTCCCCGGCGATGCGGAGCACGCGGCCCTGGGCGTCCAGGTGCACGAGCACTTGGCACACCCCGTGGCAGCCCCGGCACGACGTGCGCACGATGCGAGCGGAGTCCATGCGTTGCCTCCCTGTTCCGGCGCGAAGACGCCCGCCCTCGCGGGACGCCTTTCCTCGACTGTCGCACGTCCGGGGGGATTCGCCAACACCCCCGCCGGGTGGCGGACCGAGGCCCGCTGCTTCGCGGCGCGAGGGGAATGGAGGGGGAGAGGCGCTCCGGCGTCCCGGTCCGACGCGCGAACCGCTCAGACGATCCGCTGGAACGCCGCCACCACGTCCGGGTCGAAGGCCGTCCCGCCGCCTCCCGAGATGATCTCCAGGGCTTCCCGGCGCGGGAAGCGCGGGCGGTAGACCCTGTCGCTGATCAGGGCGTCGTACACGTCGGCCACGGCCACGATGCGCGCGCCGACCGGGATGTCCTTCCCGCGCAGGCCTTCGGGGTAGCCCGCGCCGTCCGGGCGCTCGTGGTGGTGGGCGGCCACGTCCCGGGCCATCCTGAGCAGGGGGGAGTCCGCCTCCTTGAGCATCTCGCGGCCGATGCCGGGGTGATGCTTCATGATGCCGAACTCCTCCGCAGAGAGCCGCCCCGGCTTGAGCAGCACGGCGTCGGGGATGCCGATCTTGCCGATGTCGTGCAGGGTCGCGGCCATGCGGAGCAGGTCCGCGTCCTCCTCGTTCCAGGCCATGGCCAGGGCGATCTTCCGGCTCAGGCTGCCCACGCGCTCCACGTGGTCGCTGGTTTCCAGGTTGCGGAAGTGCAGCGCGGAGAGAAACCCCTTCAGGGCCTGCTCGTCCAGCCTGCTCTGCCCTCGCCCGTGCCTCAGGGCTTCCTCCAGGGCGATGGCCAGCTCCGGCCGGGGGCACGGCTTGGTCAGAAACT
The DNA here is from genome assembly GCF_013019105.1 of Fundidesulfovibrio magnetotacticus. Taxonomy (NCBI): domain Bacteria; kingdom Pseudomonadati; phylum Thermodesulfobacteriota; class Desulfovibrionia; order Desulfovibrionales; family Desulfovibrionaceae; genus Fundidesulfovibrio; species Fundidesulfovibrio magnetotacticus. The sequence goes on along the minus strand of NZ_BLTE01000002.1, from coordinate 161,606 downwards.
TGTACACGTGGCCCTGGTTGACCGCGCGGGCGGCGGTTTCCACGTCGGCGTGGCCCGTGAGGACGATGCGCACGGACCAGGGGGCCAGTTCCCGCGCCCTGGCCAGGAAGTCCAGGCCGGACATGCCGGGCATCCGCACGTCCGTGACCAGCACGTCGAAACGCCTGCCCGAGGCCAGGAGCGCCAGGCCTTCCTGGGCGTTCCCCGCGAGGCCCAGAATGTAGCGCCTGGAGAAGGCGGCACGGAAGGAATCCAGGATGGCCTGGTCGTCGTCCACGAACAGGACGCGACCTTGCCGGGCATTGGAAGGGACTTCGAGAGGGCTCATGATGGCGTCTGGCTCCGAACGGACCGGAGGGCGGGCCGGTCTCCCCTGCTGGCGGCCGAAGGGCCACGGCGGACATCGAGCGCGTACGGCGTGTCTGGGCAAGCTACACCATAAGCGAGGCCGCGCCTAGGAGGAATCATTCAAAGTACGGGAGGAATACGGGAAGCGTCGGCACGACCCCGAACCGCGCGCGATCCGCACCGGCGAGGCGCGGCCGCTCTCGCCCGCCAGGGCCTCCACCGCCGCAACGGCGAAGCCCCCGTGTCCATGGGGACCCGGGGGCTTCGGCGTTGCCCCCTCACAACCCGTCCAGACGGATCGTCAAGACAAATAGCTGAAACAATTGATTTTCATCGTGAAAAACATCCTCATGTTTTTCACAATCGCGACACTAGCGGCGCGAGAGCTCCAGCACCTCGGGGGTGTACTGGGCCACCTCGGCCTTCATGATCATGCGCCAGTCGAACTGGCGCTCCACGAGCTCGCGCCCTGCCGCGCCCAGGCGTCGGGCCGTCTCGCGGTCGGCCATGAGGCGCAGGAAGGCGGCGGCGTAGGCGGGCGCGTCCTCGGAGGCGCAGACCAGCCCGTTCTCGCCGTCGCGCACGATGCGGCCGATGGCCTTGAGCCGCGTGACCACCACGGGCAGCCCGCAGCCCCAATACTCGAAGAGCTTGAAGGAGAGGTAGTTGTCGTGGTTGAGGGTGGCGCGCATTGTCATGGCCCCGATGTCGCACGCGTTAAGGTAGGCGGGCACTTCCTGATGGGGAATCCAGCCCGGGGTGAGCACGGCGTGGGCGATGCCCAGGCTCTCCACCAGGGGGCGGATCTCGTTCTGGAAGTAGGGGCCGCCGCCGCCCAGCACCAGAAGGCGCGCGTCCGGGCGGGACTTGAGCACCAGGGCCAGGGCGCGCATGAGCACGTCCACGCCGTCGTCGTGCTTGATGTCGCCGTGGAAGACGATGAGCGGGGTGTCCTCGGAGAGGCCCAGCTTGCGGCGCACCGCGCCGCCGTCCAGGCCGGGTCGGAAGGTCTGGGCGTCGGTGCCGTCGGGGACCACCACCACCTTGTCCGGGTCGAGCCCCTTGCGGCTGACCAGGTGTTCGCGCATGGATTCGGAGACCACGAAGACCCGCCTGGCCCGGGAGAGCACCAGGTTCTCCAGCCAGACCAGCGGTTTGGCCAGCAAGGGCATGTCGGTGCGGGCGATGTCGGAGTAGAAGTCGGTGAAGTCCAGGAACACGGGGCGTCGGATGAGGGCCCCGGCCACCACGGCGGCCATGCCGGCCAGGGGGTTCCAGGCGTGCACGGCGCAGAAGCCGCGCGCCCCGCCGCGGCGGTAGGTGAGCTCCAGGAGCACCACCGAGAGGATGGAGGCCAGGAAGTGCCATATGCGCACCGGCAGCCGGAAGCGGCCGTAGAGCTGCCTGCCGAACCCGGGGTACTGGTTCATCCAGATGCCCTCGGTGAAGTAGGAGCGGCGGGAGGACAGGTCCTGGCTGGGGGCGACCATGTTGGCCAGCACCGCGCCTTCGGCCCGCAGCGCCCTGGCCAGCCAGTACATCCGGAGGTTCGCCCGGGACACCGGCGGGATGGTGGTTTCGACCAGGATGGCGACCTTCGGGGTGTCTTCTTCGGTATGGAGGGAGTTGGTCACGGGGAGGCTCATGGCGTGTCCGTTGGCTTTGCGCGCCCCACGGCCACGAGCATCAGGCCGCGTCCGTTGGAGTCCATGGCCCTGACGAGGGGGGTGAGCGCGATGTTGAGGAGTCTGCATCCAAGGTCCGCCGCCCGGAACGCGGCGGCGAACAGGCCCCCGGGGCGCACGGCGATGGGGGCGGCCAGCCCGAAGTCCGTCGAGGAGCTCCCGCCCTTGCGCAGCGCGGAGAGAACGCCCAAGGCCTTGAACAGGGAGAGCGCGCCGTACATGAAGACGTTCTTCTGGTCCCAACCCGGGGAATAGGTCAGGCTCTCGGTGCGCTCCAGCCCGGCGAGGCGCAGGGCCTCCCGGAGGGTGCGGGCGTCGAAGAAGCTGATGTGCTCGGGCGGGCGCACCATGTTGTAGGCGGCTTTGAAGAGGGAGTAGAGCGGGGTGTCCAGGCCGGGCGTCTCCACGAGCAGGATGCCGCCCGGGGCCAGGAAGCGGGCCAGGCCTTCGAGGAAGGCCACGGGGTCGAGGACGTGCTCGATCACGTGCGCCAGGATGATCACGTCGTACGATCCGGCGAGCTCCTCCGGGGGCGTTCCCCCCGGGTGCACCGTGATCCCGTAGGCCCTCCGGGCGTAGTGCCTGGCGGATTCGCAGATGTCGGCCCCCTGCACCTCGTGCCCCCATTGACGCAGACCGTGGAGCAGGTGGGCGTGCAGGCACCCGATCTCCAGGACGCGCCTGGCGCCGGGGTGGAAGCGGCGGATGAACCCCGCGTAGCGGGCCGCCCTGGCCTTGGCCTTGGCGGGCGTAAGGGGAGGAGGGTCGGCGTTGTAGTCTGTGTGCTGGTTGTAGAACGCCTGGAGCATGGCCTCGTCGGGACGTGGGCTGGCGTACACGAAGCCGCAGGAGTTGCAGCGCAGCAGCGTGTAGAGGGCGTCCGGACGGCCCTCGATCCGGTGCTCCGCGGCGCCGCACAGCAGGCAGCGGGCGTCTTGTCCCGGCTCTACGCCGCCCGGATGGGATGGGGAGGTTCTCTCGTCAGGATGCGTCATGCGTGGTGGTCGGGCGGGTGGCCCTGAAGCAGTGTGCGGGGCATGCCCGACGGTCTCCCGGCCGCCCGGCGCGTACGTCGCGCCTTGGCGGAGTCGGCCAGATAGGGTTCATCTATGCAAAAGCAAGGGGGCGGTCAACGGATGCCGACCCCGCCGTAGCCCATGGCCGCCAGGGTGCGGCCGTACACGGCGTCCCAGAGGTTGTCGCCCGAGGCGGCCAGCACGCCTGCCCGCACGGCGAAGTAGCGTTCGGGGTCGCCCAGCAGTTCCGCCACGGCCTCTTCCAGGGCCTGGGGCGAGTAGTCGATCACGCGGCCCAGGTTCTTCTCCAGCACCTCCTTGTGGGAGGGCGGCACGTTCGTGGTGACCACGGGCAGGCCGCAGCCGATGGCCTCGCGGATCTTGATCACGTCGCCGAAGCGTTTCACGCTGTGTTCCAGGGGCGCGTAGGGGGCCAGGGCCAGGGCCGCGCCCAGCTGGGCCTTGAGGATGGCCGCGCGGTCGGTGACGTAGCCATGCCAGGTGACGCGCCCGTCCACGCCCAGCTCCCGGGCGCGCTCCTTCAGGCGGGGCAGGTCCGGGCCGTCGCCCAGCACGTCCAGGCGGATGCCGGGCAGCCTGCGGGCCATGCCGGGGAGCGCTTCCACGATCACGTCCAGGCCGTTCTCGGGGCCGATGCCGCCGCAGAAGACCAGGCGGTTCAGGTCCACCTCGTGGTCGGGGGGCGGGGTCGCGCCGTCGGGGATGAAGCCGAAGGGCACGCGGTGCTGGCGGCCGAAGTGGGTGTCGTCGAACTTGAGGATGTCGCGCCGGGCGTGTTCGATGGCGTCGGTGTAGTTCCAGATGTGGTCCGAGAGCAGGCAGGCGGCGCGGTCCATCTCCAGGTAGACCTTGTTGAGGGCCTTGTTGGAGAACTTCCAGGGCGACCAGTCCGAGATGTAGTAGACGCTCTCGCGCACCTTGCCGAGCTTCTTCAGATACCCGCCGCACAGCGCCAGGAGCGACTCCACGCCGATGAACAGGTCGAAGCCGCCGCGCTCCGCCGAGGCGGCCCAGAGGCAGGCCGCCAGGTCGCGCAGCTTCAGGCGCAGGAAGGTGCGCGGCCCGGCCGCGTCGTCGGAGACGGCGAAAGGCCGCGTGGCCAGCGGCCCCCAGGTTCTGAAGCCGGTGCGCCGCCCGTCCCGGAACGTGGTGAGCTGGGGCCGGTTGACCATGCCCTTGCGCGGCACGGAGAGCTCCAGCACGCTCACCCGGGCGCAGCGCCGGGAGAAGTAGTCCATGAGCGGCCACGCCGGGCTGTTGTGCCGGATGGTCGCCCCGGACTCGTCCAGGATGTCCGAGCAGGTGGCGATGAACACCGAATCCAGGCGCCTGGCCATGGCCTTCCCCTAGACCTTGCGCTCGAAGAGCAGCAGGTTGTCCTGGCGGAAGGTGATCTCGAAGCCGGGCAGGTCCAGCTCTTCGGGCGTGACGAAGTTGGTGGACACCAGGAAGGCGTTGAGCCGGTACTTCTCGGCGATCTCCGTGAGGGGCTTGGTGATCAGCGGGAACCAGTCGCCCAGCTCCCAAACGCCCACGGAGTTGTCCGAGAGCAGCACCTGCCCGTTGTCCAGGAAGTAGGTCACCGCGTCGGCCAGGCCGTGGGGCAGGCAGGCCAGGCGCACGGGCGCGGGCCGGGAGTTCAGGTGGTCGATGAGCGCGCGCAGGGCCGGGGTGATGGACTTGTCCGGGTTTCGCACCACCAGCTTCACCTGGAAGAACAGGATGATGGCCAGGCAGCCCAGGCCGATCAGGCAGGGCGCGTAGGAGACCACCTTCCACACTGCGGGGTTGCCCTGGAACTTGAGGACCATGGCCCCGGCCACGGCGGCGGCCGCCGAGGTGCCGAACTCCAGATAGCGCTGGCCCTCGCCCAAAAAGCGCGTGAGCGGCAGGTTGAAGAAGATGCCCAGGCCGAAGAGCGTGGCGCTCCAGAGCACGAAGGATTTCATCCACGGGTCGGGCGCGCCGGGCAGCACGCTGAAGAGGGCGCAGAAGGTGTAGAGAATCCAGGGGTTCACGGCCAGGAAGGGGGCCACGGGGATGGTCCAGATCAGGTGCTCGATGCGGCGCACGAAGTCGGTGTGCTTGCGCTCCTTGGTGGGGTTGCCGCGCACCTGGTGGGCCAGGCGGTTGTGGATGTTGTACATCCAGAAGCTGATCATGAGCAGGTGGCCGCGCAGGTAGCGCAGGTAGAGCCCCCTGGAGGCGAAGAGCACCACGATGAGCCCCGCGGCGAACACCAGCAGGTGGTGCACGTCGCCCGTGGCCATGGCCATCCAGAACAGGGTGAAGAAGAACACCTGCATGGCCATGCGGTGGGTCATGGCCAGCAGCGAGACGCCCGCCACGCCCAGGAGGAAGGTCCACCAGACGGGGTGGATCACGTAGGCCTGCACCGAGAGCATGGCCCAGGTGAAAATCAGGCTGCCCAGGGTGCGCAGCGAGAGGTTGGAGGCCTCCAGGGGCACCACGGGGGTGAGCAGGTAGGCCAGCTGGGCGAAGTGTCCGCCGGCGGCCTGGCCCGAGGCCGCATGGCCCATGGCGTAGACCGTGAGGCTGCCCAGCACGTCGAAGGCAGGGGAGATCAATCCCTGGTTGCGGTCGAGCCAGTCCTTGGGCAGAAGCGAGCACAGCCACGGCAGAAGCGGCGGGTTGTCCACGGAGCCGGGCACGATGTACTTGTGGGGCAGGCTCTCGGGCAGGCGCTTCGTGTCGCGGATGGCCTGGGCCAGCAGGGTGAAGCGCCAGGTGTCGATGCCGAAGGAACGGTTGATCAGCCGGGGCCAGACCTGGAGGGCGAAACCCGCCAGACTGATGCCCACGGCCGTGAGGAGATCGAGCATGGAAACTCCGGAAGAGGGATTGAACGGCCGGCAACGGGCTTACGTACGAAGGTTGCTGAAGTCAATGCGTGGCGCGGCCTGCGGGGTGCTGGCGGCCTTGTGCGTCCTGGCCTCCGCGCCCTGCGCCGCGCAGGACCCCTCCGCCCTGGCCGAGGCCTTGCGCCCCGGGGCCCAGGCCTTCGAGCGCCTCCTGCCCGAGCTGGACGCCATGGCCGGCCCCATGAGCCGCGACGTGCTGGACGGCAAGGCCGATCTCCACGTGTTCTACGGGCTGGTGACGGCCCGCCTGCTCTATGTGGAATGCCAGGACACGCTCTCGCTGTGGCGCTCGGCCCGGGCGCAGGAGTGCCCGGCCCTGGGCGCGGCGCTCCTGGAGCGCCTGACGGGCACGGCCCAGCGCCTGGAGGGCGCGGCGGACCTTATCGAGGGCGCGCTGCCCATGACGGGCATCCCCCGCATGGGCCTGGTGGGCCACGCGGCGACGCGGGCCATCCGGGCCTACGTGGCCCCGATCAAGGCCCTGGACGCGGCCCGGGAGAAGCAGGCGCTCTAAGGGGCGCGCGCATCCGCCGAAGGCCCGGCGCATGGCTTCAGCCTGCCATCGAGCGCGCGACGCCCTCCAGGTAGGCTGCGGCCGCGGCGGGGCCTAGCGGGCGCGCGTACAGCCAGCCCTGGCCCAGGTCGCAGCCTAGGCCCTTGAGGGTGTCGTGCTGTTCCCGGGTCTCCACGCCCTCGGCCACCACGGTGAGGTCCATGTTGCGCGCCAGGTCCACCACGGCGCGCACGATGGCCAGGCTGGCCTTGTCCTCGATCATGGCGGCGACGAAGGAGCGGTCCACCTTGAGGCCGTCGATGGGCAGACGGCGCAGGTAGCTGAGCGAGGAATAGCCCGTGCCGAAGTCGTCCACGAACAGGGAGATGTCCGCGTTCTTGAGCTCGGTGAGCACCTGGATGCCCACGTCCGGATTCTGCATCACTTCGGTTTCGGTGATTTCCAGCTTGAGCCGCCCCGGGGACACGCCGCCGGCACGGATCACTTCGGTGATGGAGCGGGCGAGGCCGGGCTCCATGAACTGCTTGCCGGAGAGGTTCACGGCCACGAAAAAGCGGTCCAGGGACGGATAGGCCTCGCTCCAGGCCGCGATGTCCCGGCAGGCCTGGCGGAGCACCCAGTCGCCGATGGGGGAGATGAGGCCGGTCTGCTCGGCCACGGGGATGAAGCTCATGGGCGGGATGAGGCCGCCGCCCTTTGGGTCCGGCCAGCGGATCAGGGCTTCGAAACCCGCGAAGCCTCCGTCCTGCAGGCGGAAGAGGGGCTGGTAGTGCAGCTCGAAGGCCCCCTGGCGCACCGCGTGGCGCAGGCCCGTCTCGATGTCCAGGCGTTTGCGCGCCTCCTCGTGCATGGGCCTGTCGAAGAGCATCAGTTCGCCCTTGCCGCGCGTTTTGGCCTTGTACATGGCCGTGTCGGCGTCGCGCAGGATGTCCTCCGGCGTGTCGTAGCCGCGGCAGCCCGAGACCATGCCGATGCAGGCGCTGACGTAGAGGCGGTAGTCCCGGACGGACATCGGCCCCGAGAGCCTGGCGAGCAACTGCCGGGCGAGGGTGAGCACGCTCTCCTCGTCCCCGGCGTCTTCCACCAGCACGGCGAACTCGTCGCCGCCCAGGCGGGCCATGAGGGCGTTGCCCGGCAGCCTGCCCGAGAGGCGCGTGGCGAACTGCACCAGCAGTTCGTCCCCCAGGGTGTGGCCCAGGCTGTCGTTGACCAGCTTGAAGTCGTCCAGGTCCAGAAACATCAGGCACAGGCCGGGGCTCTGCGCCTTGCGCACCCGGTCGAGGGCCTTTTGCAGCCTGTCCAGGAGCATGGCCCGGTTGGGCAGGCCCGTGAGCGCGTCGTGGAAGGCCTGGTGCTTGAGCACCGCCTCGTGTCGCTTGCGCTCGGTGATGTCCTTGAACACCATCACCGCGCCGTGGATGCCGCTGCCGTTAAGAAGCGGGGCCACGTTGTATTCCACCGGGAAATGGGAGCCGTCGGAGCGGTAGAACACCTCCTCGCTGGAGGAGCGCCGCTCGCCGTCCTTGAGGGTCTCGGCCACGCGGCAGTGTTCCTCGGGGTTGGTTTTGCCGTCGGGTCGGGTGTGGTGAAGCATCCGGTGCGGGCTCCTGCCCAGGAGGCCGTCGGGGGGGTAGCCCACCATCTGGCAGGCGGCGGGGTTGGCGAAGCCGATCAGGCCGTGCCTGTCGATGCCGAGGATGCCTTCCCCCGCGCCGTCGAGGATGAGCTGCAGCTGCTGCTTGGCGCTGGCCAGGTCTTCCAGGGCCAGGTCGAGCTCGCGGGTGCGCTCCAGCACGCGGGCTTCGAGCTTCTCGTTGGCGTCGCGCAGGGCCGCTTCGGCCGTCTTGCGCTCGGTGATGTCGCGCACGATGCCCGTGACGAAGCACTCCCCTCCGGCTTCCCAGGAGGCCAGGGTCAGTTCCACCGGGAACTCCCTGCCGTTTTGGTCCAGCGCCGCCAGCTCCAGCACCTCGCCCGCGTGGCGCAGCAGGCCGGAGGTCCTGAACGTCTCGAACCCGTGCTTGTGCAGTTCCCGGAAGCGCTCCGGCATGATCTCCATGAGCGGGCGGCCCATCATGTACTGGGCGTCGCGGCCGAAGAGCTTCTGGGCCCCCTGGTTCCAGAAGGAGACGTTGCCCTGGCCGTCGATGGTGATGATGGCGTCCCCGGCGGTGCGGGCCAGGGTGGTGAACTGTTCCAGGGCCGCGCTCAGGCGGCTTTCGGCCTTGCGCCGCAGGTCCATCTCCAGGGCCAGGGAGACCATGTCGGCCATGGAGACGGCGAACTCCATGTCCCGGGTGGTCCACGCCCTGGCCGGGCCGAGGTGCTCGTGGCAGAGCACGCCCAGGTTGCGGCCCTGGCTGCGCACGGCCACGTCCAGCAGGGAGCGGATGCCGTATTCGCGGAGGTAGCCGCCGAGTTCGGCGGTCCTGGGGTCGTTCTGGGCGTCGTCGGCGGCCACCACCCGGGAGTTCTCCACGGCCTCGAAATAGGCCGGGTAGCTGTCCGTGGGCAGGAACACGCCGGTATCCGCAGGCTCCCCCCCGCCCTTCACGAACTGCATGCGGCAGGTGATGCCCGTGCGCTGCTCGTCGTAGAGCCAGACGCTCACCCGGGCCGCGCCGGTCACCTTGGCGTCGGAGAGGACGATCTGCCGCAGGGCCTGGTCCAGGTGGGAAAAATCCATGTTGATGCACTCGAGGAGCGCGGCATGGAAAAGGCTTTGCTGTTCGGAACCGGTGGGGTGAGACATCATGGACACCTTCTGCTTCCTGCAGCATGGAGTTTTCAATGATGTCCCTGTTAGCAGGAACCCCCGGCATTTGCAATGAATCCGGCCGGGTCGGTCGGGATTGGTTTGACGTTTTTTGGAATTGCCGGGGCGCCCGCCCCGCAACGAACGCGCCGGGCCGATCCCCTGGGGACCGGCCCGACGGAAGGTTTCGTGCGCGGGACGGGGCTACCAGTTCTCGCCCAGCAGCTCGAAGAAGGCCTGGGGGTGCACGCAGGCGGGGCAGCAGCCCGGGGCCTCTTCGGCCGTGTGCAGGTAGCCGCAGTTGCGGCAGCGCCAAGTGACGGGCTGGTCGCGCTTGAACACGCGCCCTGCCTCCAGGTTGGCCAGCAGGTCGCGGAAGCGCTTCTCGTGCTGCTTCTCGGCCACGGACACGGCGTCCCACACGGCCGCGATCTCCTGGAAGCCTTCGGAGCGGGCCTGGGCCGCGAAGCCCGGGTACATGTCGCTGTGCTCCTCGTGCTCGCCCATGGCCGAGGCCAGCAGGTTGGCGGACGTGTTGCCGATGGTCCCGGCGGGGAAGGTGGCGGTGATCTCCAGGTCGCCGCCTTCCAGGAACTTGAAGAAGCGCTTGGCGTGCTCCTTTTCCTGGTTGGCGGTCTCCTCGAAGATGTCGGCGATCTGCACGAAGCCCTCCTTGCGGGCCGCGGCGGAGAAATAGGTGTAGCGGTTGCGCGCCTGGCTTTCGCCGGCGAAGGACTTGAGCAGGTTCGTCTCGGTCTTCGTTCCTTTCAGACTGGGCATGGCGTGATGGCCTCCTCGGCGCGTTGGAGTTGCGCTCTTGCTCCCCCGGACCGCCCGCGCGGCAGGAACGGCGCATCCGGGACGCGTAGCGTGAACGCACGATAGATGTTCAGGCCCCTTCCGCGCAAGGGTGCGTCGCGGCGAACGGCGCGTGTCGATTCGTTGCCGGAGCGCCGCGAGGCTTGAAGGAAATCCGGTTTGGGCTTATCGACCTCGCTGGGGGGAGATGTGTTTTCCGTCCCCCGGGCGGCTTGGCGACGCATCCCTCGCGGGGCCGCCAAGGGCCTTACGGACCATCTCCGCGCCGTCCCGGGGGCCACTCCCCGGAGCACACCGGAAGACCAGCAAAGCGACGTGCCGCATGATCTCCATCGCCGGGTTCCAGACGGGCGAACTGCTCTACCAGGGGCCCAACAGCCAGGTGTACCGCGCCCGCCGCGTGTCCGACGCGCTGCCTGTGGTGCTCAAGATCCCCGCAAGCCCCGACATCTCCATCCGCGAGAACCTGCGCTTCCAGCACGAGTACGACCTGCTCGCCTCCCTGAACCGCTCCCGGGTGATCAAGGTGCACGACCTCGTCCAGCACCGCGCGAGCTTCGCCATCGTGGAGGAGGACTACGGCGCGCTGGACATGGCCCGCCACGTGGAAGGCCGGGCCATGGCGCCCGGCGAGTTCCTGGACGCCGCCGTGCAGATGGCCGAGGCCCTGGCCCAGCTCCACGAGGAGCGCATCGTCCACAAGGACGTGCACCTGGGCAACTTCCTCATCAACCCCGAGACCGGCGAGGTGAAGCTCACGGACTTCGGCATGTCCTCGCTCATCGACGGCGAGGTGCACGAACCGGGCAACCCCGACCAGATCGAGGGCAACCTGCACTACGTCTCCCCCGAGCAGACCGGGCGGATGAACCGGGGCGTGGACAGCCGCTCCGACCTCTACTCCCTGGGCGTGTGCTTCCACAGGATGCTCACGGGCGAGCTGCCCTTCACCTCGCGCGACCCCCTGGAGCTGGTGCACGCCCACATCGCGCGCCGCCCCGCGTCGCCCCGGGAGATCGCCCCCCGGGTGCCGGAGCCCCTCTCGGAGATCACAAGGCGCCTCCTGGAGAAAATGGCCGAGGACCGCTACCAGAGCGCCGCCGGACTGCGCCGCGACCTGGAATCCCTGCGCGCGGCATGGGCGGCGGGGGAAAGCCTCCTGGACGTGAAGCTGGGCAGCCGCGACGTTTCGCGCCGCTTCCAGGTGACCCAGAAGATCTACGGCCGGTCGAACGAGGTGGCCCGCCTCCTCGCCAGCTTCGAGCGCGTGGCCGGGGGCGCGGCGGAGCTTTTGCTGGTGGGGGGCTATTCGGGAATCGGCAAGACCGCCCTGGTGGGCGAGGTGCACAAGGGGCTCACCCGCCAGCGCGGGCGCTTCATCACCGGCAAGCACGACCAGTTCCAGCGCGACATCCCCTTCTCCGCCTTCATCCAGGCCTTCCGCCAGCTCACCCAGCAGGTCCTCACCGAGCCCGAGGCCCTGGTGGCCCGCTGGCGCAAGGCCCTGCTCGAAGCCCTGGGCGGCAACGCCCAGGTGATCCTGGAGGTGATTCCGGAACTCGAGCACGTGATGGGCCCCCAGCCACCCGTGCCCGACCTGGGGCCCTCCGAGGCCCAGAACCGCTTCGTGATGTGCCTGCAGCGCTTCCTGGGCGTGTTCGCGCGCCGCGAGCATCCCCTGGTGATCTTCCTCGACGACCTCCAGTGGGCCGACGCCCCCTCGCTCAACCTCCTGCGCGCCCTGGCCGAAAGCAGCGAGCCCCTCTGCCTGCTCCTTCTGGGGGCCTACCGGGACAACGAGGTCTTCCCCGGCCACCCCCTCACCGGGTGCGTGCGGGCCATCCAGGAGTCCGGTTTCCCGGTGGAGAGCCTCACCCTCGCGCCCCTGGGCTTCGAGGACCTGTGCCTGCTCGCGGCGGACACCCTGCACCGCGCCCCCCACGAGGTGGAGGAACTCACCCGCCTGATCCAGGACAAGACCGGCGGCAACCCCTTCTTCGTCTCCCAGATGCTCAAGGAGCTGCACGGCCGGGGCCACTTTCTCCTGGACGAGGAGGGCGGCCGCTGGCTCTGGGACATGGAGGGCATCCGCGCCATGGGCCTCACCGACAACGTGGTGGACCTCATGGCCGGGCGCATCGCCCGCATGGGCGGCCAGGCCCGCCAGGCCCTCCAGCTGGCCGCCTGCATCGGCAACCGCTTCGAGCTCTCCATGCTGGCGGCCGTGCGCGAAAAATCTCCCGCCGAAACCAGCGAGGCCCTCTGGGAGGCCCTCCAGGCCGGACTTGTGATCCCCTCCGGGAACACCTTCCGCTTCCTGCACGACCGCGTGCAGCAGGCGGCCTATTCGCTCATCGCTGGGGAGGACATCGCCCCCCTGCACCTGCGCATCGGCCGACTGCTGCTGCGCCACGTGGGCCAGACGAGGCTCGAAGAGGCCATCTTCGACGTGACTGCGCACTTCAACGCGGCCCTGGATCTGGTGGAAGACCCGGCAGAGCGCCTCTCGCTCATGGAGCTCAACCTCCACGCCGGGCGCAAGGCCAAGGCCTCCACCGCCTACGAGCCCGCCCTGCGCCACTTTCGCGTGGCCGCCTCGCTGCTGCCCGCCGACGCCTGGCAGGCCAGTCCCCGCGCCAAGCTGGAGGTCACGCGCGAGCAGGCCGACGTGCTCTTCCTGCTGGGAGACTTCGCCAGCGCCGAGGCCCTGCTCGACGAGGCCCTGGACAACACCGGGGACCGCTTCGACAAGGTGGAGGTCTTTCTCCAGAAGATCATCCAGTACAACCAGTTGGGCAAATACAACGAAATGATGGACATCGCCCGCGACGCCCTGGCCCTTTTCGGAGAGGGCATCCCCGCGGCGGACGACGCGGCCGCCCTCCAGGAGCGCTTCGCGCGCCAGATGCGCGACTACGCCCGACTCCTGGCGGGACGCCCCATCGCGGAGCTCATCGAGATCCCCGGCGTGGAAGACCGGGAGCAGGACAGCGTCATCCGGCTCCTGGCCATCCTCACCGACGGGGCCTACATCGCCGTGCCCACGCTCTTTCCCCATCTGGTCATGGAGGTGGTCACGCGCTCCATGCGCCACGGCCACAACGCCCTCTCGGCCATCGGCTTCGCCTGGGCCACGGTGGTCATCGTCCAGGAGCACCAGGACTACCGCAGCGCCTACGAGCTGGGCCTTCTGGCCCTGAGCCTGGTGGAGCGCTTCCCCAATCCGCGCATCCAGGCCCAGATCACCTTCCTGCACGCCGTGTGCGCCATGCACTGGTTCCAGCCCCTGGCCGAGCAGATCGAGATGTACAAGCGGGCCTACCAGTACGGCATCGACAACGGGAACCTCGTCTTCGCGGGTTACGCCCGCACCATGATCCCCAAGACCGTGCTGGCCGCCGACACCGTGGACAAGGCCCTGGAAGAGAACGAGATCAGCGTGGATTTCTACGCCAAGCGCGGCTCGCCCTTCCTCATGAGCGAGCGCTTCTGCGGCCTCTTCCTGCGCAACCTCAAGGGCGAGCGCCCCGACCCCCTCTCCCTGGGCGACGAAGGGATCGACGAAGAGGCCCAGCTGGAGCAGTGGCAGCGCCCCGAATCCCTCTTCGGGCACGGGCTGGCCTATTACCTCACCTCCAAGCTCCAGCTGCTGCTGCTCTTCGGGGAGCCCCGCGAGGCCTGGAGGCTGGCCGAGGCCCACGCCGGATGGATGCGCTACATCCCCATCCTCTACGAGACCACCGTCTTCAGCTTCTGCCGGGCCATGGCCGCCGCCCGGCTGCTGGCGGACGAGGACGGCCAGGGCGCGGGCCTTTCGCGCGGGCTTCTGGCCCGGCGGCTGGAAGAGGCCCTGGCCGAGTTCGCCGTGTGGGCGCGCAACTGCCCCGTCAACTTCGCCTGGCAGGAGCGCCTGCTCGCGGCCGAACTGGCCCGCCAGGAAGGCCGCCTCCAGGACGCCCTGGCGCTCTGCGAGGAATCGGCCGACGCCGCCCGCGCCCACGCCCACCCCCAGGGCGTGGCCCTGGCCCGGGAGCGCGCCGCCGCCCTCCACCTGCTCGGGGGCGACCGCGAGACCGCCAAGGCCTGCCTGGAGGACGCGAGCTTCAACTACTACCGCTGGGGCGCGCACGCCAAGGTCCACAACCTGCGCCAGGAGCTGGACGCGCTCCAGGCCGGGGAAGAGCGCGCGGCCTCGGCCACCCACTCGCCGCGCCACGCCAGCGAGCCGTACCTCTACCTCGCCGGGGCCTCGAGCGTGATCGACGTGGGCAGCATCCTCAAGGCCACCCAGGCCATTTCCCGGGAAATCCATCTGGACTCCCTGCTGCGGGTGATCATGGACAGCGTCATCGAGAACGCCGGGGCCGAGCACGGCTTTCTCCTGCTGCCCGGCGAGGACGACTGGTCCGTGGCCGCTACGGCCACGGTGGCCCGGGAACCATCCTCCCTGGACGCCGCCCCCCTGGAGGGATCGACCCTGGTCTCCGAGGCCATCGTGCGCTTCGTCATCCGCAGCCTCCAGGAGGTGGCCCTGCACGACGCCCTGGCCCATCCCACCTTCCGCCAGGACCCCCACGTGCGCCGCCGGGGCGTGCGCTCGGTGCTCTGCGTGCCGCTTCTGGCCCGCAACCGCCTGAGCGGCGTGCTCTACCTGGAGAACAACCTCAACCCCGGGGTTTTCCCCGTGGAGCGCGCCCAGACCGTGCGGATGCTGGCGGGCCAGGCGGCCGTCTCCATCGAGAACGCCAAACTCTACGCCAGCCTGGCGGCCAGCGAGCAGCGCTACCGCAGCGTGTTCGAGGACGCGAGCGATCTCGTCATCCTCACCACGCCCGAAGGCCGCGTGGTGGACGCCAACCCCGCCTGCCTGGCGGTGCTGGGCTACACGCGCCAGGAGCTGCTGGCCCTCAATTTCCGCGATCTCTACGTGGACGGCTTCCAGCGCGAGAGCATGAAGAAAGCCATCGAGCAGGACGGCTTCGTGCGCGGCTTCGAGCTGGTCCTTCGCCGCAAGGACGGCGGGCGCATCGAGGCTATCCTGGCCGCTGGCCTGCGCCGCGACGCCAACGGGCAGGTCGTGGGCTACCAGGGCATCCTGCACGACGTGACGGCCCTGAAGCAGGCCGAACGCCTGCGCGAGGCCTACAGCCACGACCTGGAACGACAGGTGCGCGAACGCACCCTGGAACTCTCCGACGCCAACGACAAGCTCCAGCGCCTGAGCGAGTGCGACGGGCTCACCGGCATCGCCAACCGCCGCAAGTTCGACGCGGTGTTCCGCGCCGAATGGGAACGCGCCCTGCGCGCCGCCTCGCCCCTGACCCTGGCCCTGGCGGACGTGGACCACTTCAAGGCCTTCAACGACCTCAGGGGCCACCTCCAGGGCGACGACTGCCTGCGACGCGTTGCCCGGGCCCTGGCCGGGCGGGTCCGCCAAGCGGGCGACCTGGCCGCGCGCTACGGCGGCGAGGAGTTCGCCCTGGTGTTCCCGGGCCTCGGGGCCTCCCAGGCCGGGATGGTGGCCGGGAAACTGCGCGCCGCCGTGGCGGAGCTGGCCATAGCCCACGGCAAAAGCCCCACCGCCGGGGTGGTGACCGTGAGCGTGGGCGCGGCCACGTGCGTGCCCGCGCCGGGCATGGACCCGGAGCGCCTGCTCAGGGCGGCGGACGCCAACCTCTACGAGGCCAAGCGGCAGGGGCGCGACCGGGCGGTCGCCTCGGTGCTGGAGGGCTGAACGGCCTGGCGGGCCGCGCCGGGCATCGGCAGGGGCCGCGCGGGCTTGCAATCCGTTGAGGAGTTGCTTCCCGGGGCCGGCGAGGTGTTTTCGGAAGGCTGCTAGCGCCAGTCCACGCGGGCCACGATGGCCGTGACCAGGGGCTCCAGCGTCGCGCGGTCGCGGGCGCTCAGGGGGATGCCCTCGGGGTAGCGCTGGGCGGCCCAGGCGCGCTGCTCGTCGTCCATGGCGTCCCATTTGTTGAGGGCCAGCAGGCGCGGGATGCGGTCCAGCTCCATTTCGGCCAGGATGGATTCCACGGCGTCCACCTGGGCCATGAGCTCCGGGTGGGAGGCGTCGGCCACCAGGATGAGCAGGTCGGCGCTTTCGAGTTCCTCCAGGGTGGCCTGGAAGGCCTCCTTGAGTTCCTTGGGCAGCTCCCGGATGAAGCCCACGGTGTCGGTGAGCACCAGCTCACGTTCCTCGGGGAAGCGCAGGCGGCGGCTCACGGGGTCCAGGGTGGCGAAGAGCTTGTCCTCGGCCAGCACCTCGGAGCGCGTGAGGGTGTTGAGCAGGGTGGACTTGCCCGCGTTGGTGTAGCCCACCAGGCTCACGATGGGCAGGCCCGCCTTGGCGCGGCGGTCGCGCACCTGGGCGCGCTGCTTGCGCAGGTCGGCCAGTTCGCGCTTGATGCGCGTGATGCGCTCGCGCACGCGGCGGCGGTCCATCTCCAGCTTTGTTTCGCCGGGGCCGCGCCCGCCGATGCCGCCCATGAGCCGGCTCATGGCCGGGTTCTTCCCCACCAGCCTGGGCAGCGTGTACTTGAGCTGGGCCATCTCCACCTGGAGCTTGCCCGAGCGCGAGGTGGCCCGCTGGGCGAAGATGTCCAGGATGAGCTGGGTGCGGTCCAGGATCTTGCGTTCGGTCAGGTCTGCCAGGGTGCGCATCTGGGCCGGGGTGAGCTCGCCGTCGAAGAGCAGCACCGCCGCGCCCGTGGAGAGGGCCATGATCTCCAGGTCCGAGAGCTTGCCCTTGCCGATGATGGTGCGCGGGTTCACCTGGGCCACGCGCTGCACCACGCGGCCGGTGATGGTGAGCCCGGCCGTGCGCGCCAGGGCCTCCAGCTCGTCCATGGAGGCCTCCAGGTCCAGGCGGGGGGCGTTGCCCACGCTCACCAGCACGGCGCGGCCCGAGCGGCCGGACTCGGATTCCCCGGCAACGGGCTGGTCCAGGCGGGCGAATTCGTCCTCCAGGGCCTGGGTGAGGGCGGCGAAGTCGTTCTCGGAGCGCTCCCACGGCACGGGGGGCAGGATGGTCCAGGGCTTGCCCGCGCCGTCCTGGGGCGGCTTGGGGACCAGGTGCGCCACGTGCAGGCGCGCCGGGGAAGCCATGTGGTCCACGGTGAGGGCGGCCACGGAGTCCAGGCGCAGGAAGAGCATGTCGGTGAGGTCTTCCTGGTCGAGCCCGGCGTCGTGCAGGTGGGTGTGCAGCAGGCGCAGGCCGCGCAGGCGTCCCTGGCCCAGGCGCGCGCGGGGCAGCTCCGGGATGAAGATGGCGTGGGGCTCGCCCACAAGCACCATCTCGGGGCGGCCCTTGCGGTCGATGAGCAGGCCCAGCTGGCGGCCGATGCCGTGGGAGAGCGCGGCCAGCTCGCGGGCCTGGTCCAGGGTGTAGCCGCCGTGGGCGGGGTAGCGCCGGGTGTAGAGGCGTTCCAGGGCCTTGAGCTGGCTGGGCTTGAGGCCTTCGACGTTTCCTTGGGCTTTGCTGGCGATGACGGACCTCTCGGCGCGCCGACCCTCCGGGGGCGGGGCGCGCGGCCCTTATGGCATAGCCGGGCCGGGAGGGGAAGGGGCGGCCCGGGGCGCGCCTACCACCAGGGGAACGAGCAGGTCTCCTGGTAGCCGCGCTCCTTCATGCAGGCGCGCGCGGTCTTGTTGATGCTGGCCTTGAGCTCCGGGGTGAAGTGGGCCAGGCAGCCCTTGGAGTAGCAGTCCTGGTAGTCGGCCATGGCCGTGGCGCGGTCCACGCCCTTGGCTGCGTAGGGGGGGCTCGCGCAGGCGGCGAGCGAGGCGAGGCAGAAGCCGAGGACGAGGGCGCGGGCAAGGTTCATGGACGGTACCTCCGGGGGGCCATGCAGGTCTGCGCCACCCTAGCGGCTTTTCCCCGGGGGCGTCAACGTGAGCCCGGCCTGCCGCGCATTGACGTTCCCCCGCCCCTGGCCTAGGACATCCTAAGAAAACCAATCGGAGCGACCCATGAAAATCTTGCGAGCCACGCGCATCGAACGCTGCATCGGCTGCCAGTCCTGCTCGCTGGCCTGCGCGCGCCTGGTGCACCAGAAGATCTCCTGGTCCACGGCGGGCATCCGCATCGTCTCGTCCGGGGGCATCTCCACCGGCTTCGAGGCCAGGGCCTGCCTGGCCTGCGACCCCGCCCCCTGCGCCAGGGCCTGCCCCACGGGCGCCTACACCCAGCGCAGGTCCGGCGGCGTGAAGGTGGACAAGTCCCTGTGCATCGCCTGCGGGGCCTGCGCCGAGGCCTGTCCCGTGGACGCCATCTTCATCGAGCCCGAGACCAGGCTTCCCTACGTGTGCATCCACTGCGGGCGCTGCGTGCCCTTCTGCCCCCTGGGCTGCCTGGAGCTCATCGACTCCCCCCACGAGGACCCCGCCCCGGCCCCGTCGGAAGCCGCGCCGGAAACCGCGCCCGCCGCCCCCCAGGAGGCCCCCCATGCCGGCTGATTACACCTTCCGCGTGCTCCTGGCCGACCTGGCCACCGGCAAGGGCGAATACCGCCGCTTCGGCGACAAGCGCGAAGTGCTGGGCGGCTCGGGCCTGGCCGCCGCGCTCTACGCCGAGTTCGGCCGCCCGGAGCTCCCGGCCCTGGACCCGGCCCAGCCGCTCATCTTCGCCATAGGCCCCCTCACCGGGTGCTTCCCCATGATGAGCAAGACCGTCTGCGGCTTCAAGTCGCCCTACAACGAGCGCTTCGCGGAGTCCCACGCCGGGGGGCGCCTGGCCCTGTCGCTGCGCTTCGCGCACATCGACGCCCTGGTGATAAGGGGGCGCGCGCCCACGCTCTCGGCCCTCTCCGCGGGCATCCGCCACTTCGAGCTGCAGGACACCCACTACCTCAAGGGCCTGGACGTGTTCACCACCGGCAAGATGCTGCGCAAGATGCGCCGGAGCGCGGCGGGGCACCGCTCCATCCTGCGCATCGGCCCGGCGGGGGAGAACCTCTCGGCCATCGCCTGCATCAACGTGGACTCCTACCGCCACTTCGGACGCCTGGGGGCCGGGGCCGTCATGGGCTCCAAGAACCTCAAGGCCATCCTGGTGGAGGGCGCGTCGGCCATGCCCGCGCCGGAAGGCAAGGCCTTCGCGGCCCTCTACAAAGACATCCACATGCAGCTCACCACCACGGAGATGATGACCAAATACCATGACCTGGGCACCGCCCAGAACATGGCCGTGATGAACAAGCTGCGCGCCCTGCCCTGGCGCAACATGCAGACCACCCACGACGACGAGCACATCGCGGCCATCTCCGGCGAAACCTTCGCCAGGGAGCTCCTGCTGCGCAAGACCGCCTGCACCGGCTGCCCCGTGGGCTGCGTGCACGTGGGCCTGCTGCGCGAACAGTTCGCCAAGCACAACGACGTGCTTTACCGCCAGGTGGCCTACGACCACGAGCCCGTGTTCGCCACCGGCTCCATGCTGGGCATGACCAACGCCTCCGACGTGCTGGCCGTGCTCGACGAGATCGAACGCCAGGGCCTGGACGCCATCTCCGGCGGCGTGTCCCTGGCCTGGGCCACCGAGGCCCTGGAGCGGGGGGCCGTGACCGAGGAGGACACCCTGGTGAAGCTCTCCTTCGGCGACGCGGCGGCCTACCGCGAGGCCCTGGGCCACCTGGGCGCGCCGCCCAACGAGTTCTGGCGGCTCCTGGCCCAGGGGACCCTGGCCGCCGCCAAACGCTACAACGCCGAGGACTACGCCTGCGTGCTGGGCCAGGAGATGGCCGGCTACGCCACGGGCGAGGTGTTCTTCGTCTCCCAGGCCATGGGGCTTCGCCACTCCCACCTGGACAGCGCGGGCTACTCCTACGACCAGAAGGAGCAGGGCAAGGACGTGGCCAAGGCCGTTTCCTTCATGGTGGAGGACGAACGCCAGCGCTGCGCCCTGACCTCCATGGTGGCCTGCCTCTTCGCCCGCTCGGCCTACAACGAGGAGTCCCTGGCCAAGGCCCTGGACGTGCTGGGCTTCCCCGAGGCCGCCGCCAACGTGCCCCAGGCCGCCGCCAACGTGCAGAAGCTGCGCTGGAAGGTGAAATTCTCCACCGGGTTCGACCCGGACGAGGTGAAAATCCCCAAGCGCTACCGCGAGGTGGTCACCTGGAAAGGCCCCATCGACGCGGACTACCTCCAGGAACTCCAGACCGCCTACGGAGCGGCCATCCGCGAGCTGGGCCGCTAGGCGCGGCGCGCTCCATTCGGCCGGAGCCCGGGGCCTCCGGGAACCGGCGCGGAGCCGGACCGGGGGCAGGGCGGACCCGCCGCCCGGAGGCGGTGCCCGAAGCCGCCTCCGGGCGGGTCTCTAGCCAACCAGGGGCCGTCCCTCCCCGCACGGGGAGGGGCGGCCCTTTCACGTGCCGCGCCGACGCCCCGGGGCTTCGCCCGCGGCCTCCGGCCCCCCCCTCGCGGTCCGGCGTGCAGCGCCTCCCGCGCCTTCAACCGCTTTCGCCTTGCCCAATCCCATCGCGCGGGATATGAAGAAGACAAAAGTTTTTCCGGCGAGCGCTGTCCCGGCTCCTCCGACGCAGGAGGCATCCATGAAGCGGTTCCTGGCGACCATGCTGGTTCTGATGGCTCTTTCGGGCTGCAAGTCCGCGTCCGATGCCGCCAAGGAACAGGCCGACGCAGTGGCCTACAAGCCCGTGGAATACGCCAACGCCTCGGTCCCGGGGCCGCAGATCGTGGTGCTCCCGGGCAGCATCAAGGCTTCGGGGGCCACGTTCACCCAGAAGGTCTCCGAGAACAACATCGCCGACTTCGCCGAGATCGAGCTCTCCAAGGCCAATTTCAAGGTCCTGGAGCGCTCGGACATCGGCCCCCTGATCAACGAAATCCAGGTGGCCGTGGGCATGGGCGACCCGGACTCCCTCAAGAAGTTCCGCAAGGGCCGCTTCCAGACCACGCGCTGGTTCCTGCGCTTCGACATCCTCAAGGCCGAACCCGTGGCCGCCGCCCAGAAGAAGTTTGACGGCACCACCCTGGGCATCATCGCCGGGGCGCTTATCGCGGGGGCCACCGACAGCAAGGCGGCGGGCACGGCCGCCGGGGCGGCCATCGCCTCGGCCAAGTCCAGCGACGCCTCGGAGGTCTGGCTGGTGGGCCTGCGCTACAAGATCCTCGACGCCGTGACCGGCGAGCAGGCCGCCACGGGCTACTTCGAAGAGAAGATGGAGATCGGCGAGAAGGTCACGTCGTTTTTGGGCATCACCCAGGCAAAGGGCGTGCGCGTGGGCCTGGACACCATGTCCCAGCTCCTGGTGCAGAAGGCCGTGCAGGAGATTGACTCCCAGTACAAGGGCGACCAGCCGCCGCCCGTGGTGCAGGCCTCGGCCGCCGCGCCGGAGACCGACGAGGAGCCCGCTGCCCAGACCGGCAAGGCTCAGCCCGAGAAGGCGGCCCAGGCCGAACCGGCCAAGCCCGCCCACCAGCCCGCCAAGGCAGCCCACGCCAAGGCCGGATCGCACCAGGCCTCGGGAACCATCGAGGCCACCGAGAGCGGCGGCCTGCGCATGGACGCCGAAACCTACGCAAAACTCCAGCAGAGTCTCAAGGAACAGGCCGCCCAGGAGGGCAAGCCCGCCGAATGATTCGCTGCCGGCCGGGTCCCGGGGGCCCGGTCGCGCCCTGGCCGGACCGCCGAGCCCCACGCCGGAGCGGTCCGGGCCAGGGCGCTCCTCCACGAGCCGCCGCCCTCAGGGGCGGCGGTTTCGCGTGGCGCGTGGCGCGTCGCGCCCGACGGCCCGTTGCGGCGGGATTTTGTCTCCCGGAGCGCCTCGCGCCGCGTTGTGCCAGGTAAGCATCTGAAATCTATTGTTCGGCACACTTCGTGCTTTGTCGGCTCCACGGAAGAACGAACCGAGGGGGCGACCATGACCGCCAGGCTTCTCACCATCGTCTGTCTGCTGCTCCTGGCCGGGTGCGCGGGGCCCAGCGTCCACACCGGCCGCGAAGCCAAGCCCGTCTCCAACCTCGAACCCGAAATCACCGAACTCGACGCCCTCAAGAACAGCCGGGGCCGTCCGCTCACCCCGGTCGAACGCCAGGCCCTGGACTCCAAGGTCGGCATCTCCTTCAAGCTCACCGCCGAAGAGACCCGCGAGGTGCAGCTCTTCTTCCAGAGCTACACCCGCGACAAGCGCGACACCGTGCAGCGCTGGCTCATGCGCAGCGAGCCCCACCTGGAATACGTCCGCGCCGTGCTGGCCAGCCACCGCCTGCCCCAGGACCTGCTGGCCCTGCCCTACATCGAGTCGGGCTACAACGTGCTGGCCGTGTCCTCGGCCGGGGCCGTGGGCATGTGGCAGTTCATGCCCGCCACCGCCCGCCGCTTCGGGCTCACCGTGGACTGGTGGCTCGACGAGCGCCGCGACCCCTACCTCTCCACCGCTGCGGCCGTCCGCTACCTCAAGATCCTCCACCAGCAGTTCGGGGACTGGCAGCTGGCGCTTGCCGCCTACAACGCGGGGGAGGGCGCGGTCTCGCGCGCCATGACGTCCACCGGCGCGCAGACCTTCAACTCCCTGGCCAAGTCCTCCGCGCCCATCAAGGACGAGACCAGGCACTACGTGCCCCGCTACCTGGCCATGCTCAAGATCGCCCAGAACGCCCAGAAGCTCGGCTTCAAGGCCCCCGACATGCGCGTGGCCAAGGACCTGGAAGAGGTGCGCATCCCCGCCGGGACCGACCTCTCCGGACTGGCCGCCCACCTGGGCCTCTCCTGGGAGCAGTTCCACGCCCTCAACCCGGCCTACCGCCGTCAGGTGAGCCCCCCGGACCGCTCCACCGCCGCCTGGGTGCCCAAAAAGCTCGCCCACTCGGCCCTGGCCTACGTGGACCACCCCCGCGACGCCGCCACCGGCGCGGCCCGCCTCGCCCGGGGCGGAGACACCTGGTGGACCATCTCGCGCGAGACCGGCATCCCCGCCAACACCCTGCGCGAGGCCAACAAGGGGCACGACAGGCCCATCCCCGGCAAGGCCGTGCTCATCCCCCTGGCCGCCTGCGCCCTGGACGGCCCGGGCCAGTCCCTGGAGCCCGCGCCCGCCCGCAGCGCCGTGGCCCAGGCCCAGCCCTCGGGACAGCCAGCCATCCAGCCCGCCCTCTACATCGTGCGCAAGGGCGACACCCTGGAGTCCGTGGCCGCCAAGACCGGCGCGGGCGTGCAGGAACTCATCGCCGTGAACAAGGCCGACCCGCGCCAAGCCCTCACCCCTGGCACGCCCCTGCTCATCCCCGCCCGGCAGGCCGCCCAGGCCGCGCCCGCCAAGCCCCAGCAGCAGGCCCAGGCCGCGCCCGCCAAGGCGCGGCAGCAGGCCCAGGCGACACCCGCGCCTTCCCTGCAGGCCCAGGACGACAGGGCCGGGGAGCAGACCCAGCTCAACCCCGCGCCGCGCTACAAGATCATCCGCCGCCCCGGCACCTGAGCACGAACTCGCCCCTGGCGCGACGCCCCAAGCCCTGCTACAACGCACCGCGCGGCCGGAACACCTCCGGCCGCGCCGCCATTTCCCAAGGTCCACCATGCTCAAGCGCCTGCTCAAGCTGGCCGCGCTTCCGGCCTACGTCTACCTGCTCCTGCTCGCCTGCTCCACGGGGCTCTATTGCAGCACGAACCTCCTGCGCCCCCTGCTCGCGCCCGGGACCTGGGAACAGCTCGTCTCCCTGGACATCCTCGACCTGCACCGGCACCCCCAGTACCGCGACTGGCTCGGCGGCTTCGTCCACGCCCAGGGTCAACAGCCCGACCGCTACTACCCTGACACCCACGCTTTCCACGGCATCCCCTACGACACCATCCCCCTGGACGACGACCCCGTGGACCCCCACGGCTACAAAAACGCCCTCCGCCCGGACCAGGCCCGCGTGCTTTTCACCGGCGACTCCTTCGCCGTGGGGGGCGGCGTGGGCTCGCGCCTGGCAGCGCCGGCCGTCTACGCCCGGCTCACGGGCTGCCCGGTCTACAACGCCTCCATGGGCGGCTACGGCCTGGCCCACTATCCCCGCATCGTCCGCCACTTCACCCGAGACCTGCCCCCGGACCGACGCTTCACCGGGCGCGACGTGGTGGTGCTCTCCTACATGGGCAACGACCTCACCCTGGACATGGACGTGAACCTTGCCCGGCAGGAGCGCGAGGCCGACCGCCTGGGCTACCTCCTGCGGCTGGGGCCCCTGCGCCGCCTGGCCGCCCTGGCCCTGGGCCGCGTGGGGCCTGGCCTGGCCCTGGCCGCCGAGCCGGGCATGGACGGCTACGCCGTGGCGCCCTTGCGCGCCCCCACCTGGCAGGGCATCCCCTTCTCCTTCCACCTGGTGGTCAAGCACATGCTCACCCTGGAGAACTTCCGGCGCAACATCCCCGCCATCCGGGAGACCCTGGCCCGGCTCAAGGCCCTGGAATCCCCGGACCTGCGCATCCATGTGGCGGCCATCCCCACCGGGCTGCAGGTGGTGCGGGGCGACATCGACACGGCCCGGCTGGACCCCGCCTCCTCCTTCGCCCGCGAGTACAGGACCATCGCGGCGAACCTCGACGCCATGCAGGACGAGTTTCTCGCCCTCTGCCGTGAGGCGGGCCTGGAGGCCCTGGACACCCGCCCGGCCCTGCTGGCAGACCCCGCCCGCAGCCTGCTCTACTACCCCCACGACACCCATATGACCGCACAGGGACAGGACGTCCTGGCCCGCATCATCCGCGACGCCTGGCCCCAGGTCGCCAGGGACTGCGCCCCGCTCCAATGATGCAAGGCCGTGACCGCGCCCGGCCCAATGACGAAGGGCCGGGACGCGGCCTGCACCGCGCACCGGCCCTGAGGGACTCGGCCTGTCTTCTCGCGCCGGGTTAGAGCCCAAGCGCCCCCGCCAGCACGGCGCGCACTTCGTCCAGGGGCAGCTCGCGCCCGGTCCAGAGCCGGAACTGCGCCACGGCCTGGCCCGCGAACATGGCCAGGCCGTCCACGGTCTGCGCGCCGCCCGCGCGCGCCTCGCGCAGGAAGGCCGTCTCGGCCGGATTGTACACCAGGTCGTAGGCCACCTGCCCGGCGGACCAGTATCCGGCGGGCATGGGCGAGAGGCCCACGGCCTTGCCCGCCATGCCCAGGGGTGTTGTGTTCACCACCAGCCGGGCCTGCACCCGGGCGCGCGCCTCCCAGTCCTCGGCCTGCGCCCCGAACTGGGATGCCAGGGACTCGGCCCGGCGGCCGTCGCGGTTGCACACCGTCACCGGTCCGGCCCCCAGTTCCGCCAGCCCGGCCAGCACCGCGCGCGCCGCGCCGCCCGCGCCCAGCACCAGCACGGGGCCCAGGTCCTTGCGGCCCTCCAGGGGGGCCATGAAGCCCTCCACGTCCGTGTTGTGGCCCACCAGGCGGCCGTCCTCCCAGTAGACGGTGTTCACCGCGCCCGTGCGCGTGGCCAGGAGCGTGAAGCGCTCCAGGTGCTCCATCACCGCCTGCTTGTGGGGGATGGTCACCGAGAGCCCGGACAACGGCAGCGCCCGCGCCGCGCGCATCAGCGCGCCCAGGCGCTCCGGGGGGGTGGGGAAGGCCATGAACGCGAAGGGCAGGCCCAGGCGTTCGTATCCCCAGTTGTGCAGCAGCGGCGAAAGCGTCTGGCCCAGGGGATGGCCGATGATCCCGAAAAGCTTCTCCGGGATGCGCGGGGACGTGGAGTCGTGGAGCATGAAAGCCTCTTTGTGGGGTCGTTGAGGGCTTCGCCCGCCGCGCCGCCGGGGCTGCGCAGCGCCGGGCGCATTCCTACCATGCCGGTCTGTAGAAAACCTTGGTTTTCAACGCGGTATTGCGTATGCTCGGGCCAACAGGCTTGAAGCGGGGCCGGTGTTCGTCAGTCGGGACTGGTATCAAATACGCGACCAGCTCGTCCAGGTTCGCGCGGGGGCTTTCCATGCAGGCAATCCGTCGTACCGGTGCGCGAACGGCGCTGGCCGCGTGCCTGATCCTGCTTTTTGCCGCCGCGCAGGCCCACGCCGGGCCTGTTCCTTCCATCGCCTCCTTTGCCGTGCTCGAAGACCCCACCGGGGCGCCGACCCTCCGGGAGGTCGTCTCCGGCGCAGGCCCCGTCGGGTTCCGGGAGGCGCAACGCCCCTACCATCACGCAGCAAACGGGCGTCCCTGCTGGCTGAAGATCACCCTGGCGTTCCCTCCCGAGACGCGAGGGGATGCCTGGACCCTGGACCTCAACTGGAACTACCTGAGCGGCCTGGAGTGCCATTTCCCCTCCAGCCCGGCGCACGACGTGGCGCGGGGTGGCTACCGGCTCCACGTGAACAGCGCCATCCCCCTGCCCCCGCCGGACGGCGAAAGCCTGACGGCCTACGTCCGCCTGACGGAATACCACGGCATGACCCTCGATCCGGTCGTCGTCTCCCGGGAGGCGGCGGACAGGGGCGCGGAGGCGCGTCGATGGCTGCTGGGAATGCTTTTCGGCCTCCTGCTGGCCATGTTCGTCTACAATCTCTTCCTGTTCGCCTCCCTGCGCGACGCCTGTTACGGCTGGTATGTGGCGCACGTGCTGTTCGTCACGGGCTACTATTCGATCGTGAACGGGTTCGACTTCCTGCTGTTCCCCCAGGACGGCCCCGAGGCCCTGCGAAGCAATCACACCCTGTTCTGCCTGATCTTCGCGCTCATGATCTTCAGCATCGGGATGTTCACGCGAACGTTCCTGCTCCTCGACAAGGGGCGCAACGCGTTGAACCTGCTGGTGTCGGGTCAGCTCGGCCTGTGCGTGGCGTTCGTGGGCGTGCTCTTCGCCGTGGGCGAGAAGCAGGCGAGCGCCCTGGCGCCCGTGCTGGCCCTGGCCACCTCGGCCGTGGTGGTGGTCGCCGGGGCCGTGCGCGCGGCGCAGGGGTTCAAGCCCGCCGGGATCTTCCTGATGGGCTGGTCGGTGTACGTGGCCTGCGGGGTGCTGCATTCCCTGGTCTGGTCCGGCACGGTGCAACCCACCCCCGCGACTCTGTACGCCCCGGAGTTCGGGTCCGCAGTGGAGGTCCTGGTCATGTCCCTGGCCCTGGCCTACCGGGTGAAGATCCTGGAGCAGACCAAGGAGCAGGCCGAACGCGAAAGTCGGCGGCTCGCCGGGGAGAACGCGCTGCTGGCGAGCATCCTGGAGAACAGCCGCCTGGGCATCGGGCTGGTGCGGGGGGGCGAACTCGCACGGGCCAACAACGCGCTGCGGGTGATGGCCGGGCAGGAGGAGGGCGACGGAGGCATCGCCCTGGAGGGCCTGCCCGGACTGGCCGAGCTGCTCGGCGGGCCGGAGCGGGGAGGCCTGTTGGAGCGCGAGGGCGTGGTGGGCGTCGGCGGGGACTGGCGCAACCTGCGCGCTCTGGGCAAGGTGGTGGACCCCGCCTCGCCCGAGAGCGGCGCCGTGTGGGTGGTGGAGGACGTGACCGAGCGCAAGAAGCTCGAACAGCTCAAGGAGAACATCGAGCGCATCGTGCACCACGACCTGCGCAGCCCGCTCTCGTCCATCTACACCCTGCAGCAGGCCGTGGGCTACTACGGCCCGCTCAACGACAAGCAGCGCCAGTACTGCCGGATGATCGGGGAGACGGCGGCCAGGGGGCTCGACCAGTTGAACGCCGCGCTGGCCATGTACAAGGTGGAGTCCGGGGCCTATCCGGTGGACATCCGCGCGGTGAACCTGGCGGAGTCGCTGGACCGGGCGATCCGGGAGCTGGAGGGCGTCGCCTCGGGGCAGGAGGCGGCCGTGGAGCTGCTCTTCGGGCAGGGCGCCCGGCCGGAAGCCCTGTACGTGCTCGGGGACGGGTTCCTGCTCCACGTGGTTCTCGTGAACCTGCTGCGCAACGCCCTGGAGGCCCGCGGGAGGGAGGAGAAGGTCACGGTGGCCGTGAGCGCGGGCGCTCAGGCGCGCCTGGACATCTCCAACCCCGGGGAGGTGCCCGGGGACATCCGGGAGCGGTTTTTCGGGAAGTTCGTCACCAGCGGCAAGAAGGGCGGCACCGGGCTCGGCGCGTACAGCGCCCGGATCATGGCCAGGGCCATGGGCGGGGACGTGGAGCTGGACTGCTCGCGCCCGGGGCGCACCACGGTGACGGTGCTGCTCGACAGGGCGGAGCAGCCGGAGGCCTACGCCCGGGCGTCCTGAATCGCCCGGGACCTGCCGCAGGGCCCCCCCAGCCGACTCCAGCCTTCGAATGAAGAAGCCCCGGCGGATCGATGTGTCGATCGCCGGGGCCGGTTTTTTTCAGTCCCGTCTGGTCAGGGTGTGTCCCTTCGCGGGGTGTCGCCGCCAACCGATCGGAAGACGATCGGCGGCGACACCCCGCGAAGGGTCACACCCTGACCGAACCCCGTTACCGTAGCCGGTGAGGCCCGCGAAGCAATCTCCGGGTCCAGGGCAGAGCCCTGGCCGCCGGAGGCTTCTTCTCCGCCTCAGGCCCCGGCGGCGTCGTAACCGGCCTGGAGGGCCAGGGCGTTCTTGGGGACGAGGTGGCTGTAGTGTTTGGGGATCACGTGGTCCAGGGCGTGCTGGACGGCCTCCAGGGGCAGGCAGCCGGTGGCCTTCACGAAAGCGCCCAGGGCGACCATGTTCACCATGCGCGCGTTGGCCACCTTTTCGGCGATCTCGTTGCAGGGCACGGCGTAGGTTTTCAGGCGCGCGGCGTCGGCCAGGGAGGCTTCCATGAGCGACGAGTTGAGGATCACCACGCCCTGGTCGGTCACGCGGGGCTGGAATTTCTCCAGCGAGGGCCTGTTGAGGGCGATGAGTCCCACGGGGCTCTGGATGATGGGCGAGCCGATGTCCTCGTCGGAGAGCACCACGGTGCAGTTGGCGGTGCCGCCGCGCATTTCGGGTCCGTAGACGGGCATGAAGGTCACGTGGAGGCCGTGTTCCATGGCGGCCTGGGCCAGCAGGGTTCCGGCCAGGACGACGCCCTGGCCTCCGAACCCGGCGATGATCACGTCGGCGTACATGATTAGCAGGCTCCCGCGTTTTTGGCGTCCTTGAAGGTGCCCAGGGGGAAGTAGGGGATCATTTCGTCGGCGATGCGCTGGTTGGCGGCCAGGGGCGTCATCTTCCAGTTGGTGGGGCAGGTGGCGAGGATTTCCACGAAGCCCATGCCCTGGTCGTTGAGGGGCGCGTCGAAGGCCATGCGCACGGCCTTTTTGGCCTGGGCGATGTGCTTGGTGGTGTTCACGGCCACGCGGGAGGCGTAGGCCACGCCGGGCAGCCCGGCCATGATCTCGGCCATGCGCAGGGGCAGCCCCGCCGAGGAGGCGCAGCGGCCCGAGGGGCAGGTGGTGGTCTTCTGGCCGATGAGGGTGGTGGGGGCCATCTGTCCGCCGGTCATGCCGTAGCAGGTGTTGTTGACGAAGATGATGGTGATGCGTTCGCCGCGGTTGGCGGCGTGCATGATCTCGGCCATGCCGATGGAGGCCAGGTCGCCGTCGCCCTGGTAGGCGAAGACCACCTTGTCCGGGGCCACGCGCTTCACGCCCGTGGCCACCGCCGGGGCGCGCCCGTGGGGTGCCTCCACGGCGTCCATGAGCAGGTAGTTGTAGAGCAGCACCGAGCAGCCGATGGAGGTGACCATGACGGTCTTTTCGGCCAGCTGGCGGGAGTCGATGTATTCGGCCACCAGGCGCTGGACCACGCCGTGCTGGCAACCGGGGCAGTAGTGGGTGGCCACGTCCGCCATGACGGACGGGCGCTGGAACACGATGTTTTCGCTCATGAGCGTCCTCCGGCGCAGGCCTTGGCGATGGCTTCTTCGAATTCGTCGGGGGTGGGCAGGTTGCCCGGGAGCGCGCCGAAGAAGTCGGAGTCGGCGATGCCCCGGACGGCCAGGCGCACGTCGTCGACCATCTGGCCCATGTTGTGTTCGATGGTCAGGAAGCGTTTGCCGGCCTGGGCGAGGTCGCGCAGCACGGCGGAGGGGAAGGGGTAGAGGGTGACGGGGCGCACAAGGCCCACCTTGAGGCCCCTGGCGCGCAGCTTGCGCACGGCGGACTTGGCGATGCGCCCGATGGAGCCGAAGGCCACCACCACGAGGTCGGCGTCTTCGGTGAGGAAGCAGTCGGCGCGGGCCAGGCCCTGGAGGGCGTCGTACTTTGCCTGGAGGCCCAGGTTGTGCCGGGCCAGGGTGCCCTCGGCCAGGCGCAGGGAGCGGATGATGCGCGCGGGGCGGCCCTGCGCGCCGGAGAGCCGCCAGTCCTGCCCTTCGGCGGGGTCGGCGGGCCGGGGGGCGCGGCGGGTGAGGGGTTCCTTCATCTGCCCCAGGATGGCGTCGCCCACGATGAGCACGGGGGTGCGGTGCTCGAAGGCCCAGTCGAAGGCCTCGCGGGTGAGCTCGTAGGCCTCCTGGCAGGAGGCCGGGGCCAGGCAGGGGGTGCGGTAGTCGCCGTGCCCGCCGCCCCGGGTGGACTGGTAGTAGTCGGCCTGGGCGGTGTTGATGTCTCCCAGTCCGGGGCCGCCGCGCATCATGTTCACGATGACGCAGGGCAGCTCGCTGCCGGCCAGGTAGGAGATGCCCTCCTGCATGAGCGAGATGCCGGGGCTGGAGGAGGTGGTCATGGCGCGCACGCCCATGGCGGCCGCGCCCAGCACCATGTTGATGGAGGCCACTTCGCTCTCGGCCTGCACGAAGGCCCCGCCCGCCTCGGGCAGGTGTTCGCACATGTATTCGGGGATCTCGTTCTGGGGCGTGATGGGGTAGCCGAAATAGGCCTTGAGCCCGGCGTCGATGGCGCCCATGGCCACGGCCTCGTTGCCTTTCACGAAGATGCGTTCGCTCTTCACCGGGCGGCCTCCTTTCCGGGCTTCTTGGTGCGGTAGACCGTGATGGCGATGTCCGGGCAGGTCTGGGCGCAGGCGGTGCAGCCGGTGCAGGAGGGGAGGCGCTCGGGGTCGGCCTCCACGACCTTGTAGCCCTGGGGATTGATCCGGCTGGACACCCGGATGATCTCCTCTGGGCAGACGGCGGTGCACAGCAGGCAGCCCTTGCAGCGCACCTCGTCGATGACGATTCTCGACATGGGTTTCTCCGTGGGGTGCAGGTCCCTGATCTAGCGGATGAGCATGGCGTCGCCGTACGAGAAGA
This sequence comes from Fundidesulfovibrio magnetotacticus, assembly GCF_013019105.1. NCBI lineage: Bacteria > Pseudomonadati > Thermodesulfobacteriota > Desulfovibrionia > Desulfovibrionales > Desulfovibrionaceae > Fundidesulfovibrio > Fundidesulfovibrio magnetotacticus. Next base: position 130,481 of record NZ_BLTE01000002.1, on the reverse strand, counting down.
AGCGGAAGCGCTCGCGCACGGCGCGGGCGTAGGCGGAAAGGACGGCGTCCGTGCCTGCCAGGGCGCAAACCATAATCACAAGGCTTGAGCGCGGCAAATGAAAATTGGTCAGCAGCCCGTCCAGGACGGCGAAGCGGTATCCGGGCCGGATGAAGATGTCGGTTTCGCCCGCGAAGGGCCGGATTTCGCCGCAGGCCCGGAAGGCCCCTTCCAGGGCGCGGGCGGAGGTGGTGCCCACGGCGACGACGGGGCGTCCCTGTTGCTTTGCCAGAAGAACGGCGCGTGCGGTCTCTTCGGGGATTTCGGCCCATTCGGCGTGCATGCGGTGGTCGCGAATGTCTTCGGCGCGCACGGGGCTGAAGGTTCCGTAGCCCACGTGGAGCGTGGCCTCGGCCCAGCCGAAGCCCCTGGCCTCCAGGGCGGCGCGCACCTCGGGGGTGAAGTGCAGCCCGGCGGTGGGCGCGGCGGCGGAGCCCTGCTTGTCCGAACGCGAGTGGAGCGTCTGGTAGCGTTCGCGGTCGGCCTCGGAGTCGGGGCGACGGATGTAAGGGGGCAGGGGGATGTGCCCGATGCGCTCGAAGAGGGCGCGCAGGTCGCCCCGGAAGCGCAGGGTCACGCGGCAGCGTCCGAAGTCGCCGCGCTCCAGCACGCGCACGGTCAGGTCCGGGTCGAAGGCCAGCTCCTGGCCGGGCCGGGGCTTCTTGGAGGCGCGCAGCAGGGCCAGGGCCTGGGCCTCGCGCCAGCCGTCTTGCGCGTCATGGATTTCCAGCAGCGGCAGGGGCGTGAGCAAGAGCATCTCCACGGCCCCGCCCGTGGGCTTGGAGGCCAGAAGGCGCGCGGGCAGCACGCGGGTGTTGTTGGCCACCAGGAGCGCGCCCGGGGGGAGGAGGTCCGGCAGGTCGGCGAAGCGGGCCAGGGAGGTCGCGCCCGCGGCGCGCTCCAGCACCATCAGCCGCGAGGCGTCCCGCCGCCCGGCCGGGGCCTGGGCGATGAGCTCCTCGGGGAGGTGGAAATCGAAGGTTTCGAGGCCGGTGCGGTTCAAAGGAGCGGTTCGGGGGGGGGCGGATCAGCGGGTGCGGATCAGGCCGAAGCGGACGATCCAGTAGATGGCGGAGACGCCGTCCTTCCAGCCGATTTTTTTGCCTTCCTCGTAGGTGCGCCCGTAGTAGGAGACCGGCACTTCGTAGATGCGCACCTTCATGCGGGCGATCTTGGCCGTGAGCTCGGGCTCGATGCCGAACCGGTCGCAGACGATGGTCATGCGCTGGAGGTGTTCGCGGCGGAACACCTTGTAGCACACCTCCATGTCCGTGAGGTTGAGCCCGGTGAACACGTTGGAGAGCAGGGTGAGGAAGCGGTTGGCCAGGTAGTGCCAGAAGTAGAGCACCCGGTGCGTGCCGCCCAGGAAGCGCGAGCCGAACACGGCGTCGGCGCGGCCCATGTGGATGGGGGCCAGCAGGTGCGGGTAGTCGGCGGGGTCGTATTCCAGGTCGGCGTCCTGGATGAGCACCAGGTCCTTGGTGGCGGCCCTGAAGGCGGTGCGCAGGGCCGCGCCCTTGCCCTGGTTGCGTTCGTGGAAGAGAACCTGGAGCTTCTCCCGGCCCTGGAGGGAGCGCAGGATGTCGCGGGTGCCGTCGGTGGAGTGGTCGTCCACCAGGACGATCTCGTCCACTTCGGGCTGTTCCAGCACACGATCGACGATCTCCAGGATGGTGTTGCGCTCGTTGTAGACGGGGATCACCACGGAGAGGGTGGGACGCTGGGTGCTCATGGGCCGGGGTTATGGGGCAATCCCGGGAACCAGTCAAGGGCGCGGCGCGCGCCCGGCCTTGCCAATGCGCCCAGGCGTGGTAGAAGGAAAAAAACGTTCCTTCCGGAGTTCCCATGAGCCACGACGCCCCGCAGTCGTCCGCCGTCAAGTCGTTGGTGATCGTCATCCTGCTGCTGGTGGTGGCGGTGCAGGGCTGGTTCCTCTGGCGCGGCGGGGAACCGGCGTCCCAGGCCCCGGCGGCCCCCGAGGCGGCCAAGCCCGAGGCGGCCAAGCCCGAAGCGCCCAAACCTGATACGCCCAAGGCCGAGGCTCCCAAGTCAGACCCCGCCGCCCCTGGCGATGCCGTGGAGGTGGCGGTGTTCCGCCAGAACACGAACCGCCCCGGCGAGGTGATCGTCTCCTTCACCCGGCCCGTGGGCGAGGCCGAATCCTCGGGGCCGCTGGTCCAGGCTCCCTTCCGCATCGAACCAGACGTGCCCGGCGTGTGGCACTGGGCAGGCCCCTACATCCTGCGCTTCACCTCCCAGGACAAGAAGGGCGTCGATCCCGCCCGCACCTACACCTTCACCGCCGTGCCCGAGGCCATCCTGCCCAAGGGCGGCAAGCTTGGCGGGCGCACGCAGTTCACGGTGCGCCCCGCGCCCCTGGCCGTGCACCGTTTCTCCGCCGAGCCCGACCCCGTGCCCGGCAAGCCCGGGGTCTACGTGGTGCGCGGCTCCGTGAGCTTCTCGCGCCAGATGCAGCCCCGGGAAATGGAGAAGGCCCTGCGCCTGGTGGACCCCCGCCTCGGCCCCGACAAGCCCGTGCCCCTGCACATCCTCCTGGACCAGGAGGGCACGAGCCCCGTGGTGCGCTTCGAGTCCGACCCCGTGCAGGCCGACGACAAGACGCGCATGTTCACCCTGCTGGTGGACAAGGACGCCACCCGCTCCGACGAGGGCTTCGTGCTGGACCAGACCCAGGCCTACGCCTTCCCGGTGGTGCACGCCTCGGCGCTCAAGCCGCGCGACCCCGGCGCGTGGGAGGAATACCGCAAGGGCTTCCGCCTGAACTTCTCCGCCAAGGTGGACCCCGACGCCCTGCGCGAGCAGGCCCGCTTCGAGCCGCCCCTGGAGGGCGTGAGCTTCTCGCGCGACGAGGAGGGCCTGTGGGTCTCGGGCAATTTCCGCTACGGGGTGCGCTACGCCCTGGTGCTGCCCCCGGGCTTCGCGGCCGTGGACGGCGCGAAGCTGGAGCGTGAGGCGCGCGTCCCCCTGGCCGTGCCCGACCAGAAGCCCACGGCGCGCTTCGCCAATCCGGGCGTGTTCCTGCCCAAGAGCGGCGCGGGCAAGGTGGCCCTGGAGACCGTGAACCTCAAGGCCGCCAAGCTGCGCGTGGAGCGCGTCTTCCGCAACAACATCTTCTTCGCCCTCAACTACTACGGCGAGCAGGCCTTTGACGACGACGGCGGCTACGGCGACGTGCTCCCCTACCTGGGCGACGCCGTGGCCGAGGAGGACTTCAAGTTCCCCGCGCCCCGCAACCAGGCCGTGTCCACCCCCGTGGACCTGACCCGGCTCGTGAAGGGCACGGAGCCCGGCCTCTACCGCCTCACCGTGGCCCAGGAGGACGGCGAGTCCAGCCCGGCCCAGCGCTGGATGCTCGTCACGGACCTGGGCGTGGCAGCCAAGCGCGGCCGCGACGACCTGCTCGTGTGGGTCAGCTCCTTCAAGGACGTCTCCAGCGTGGCCGGGGCGCGCGTGAAGGTCATCTCCAACCGCAACCAGGTGCTGGTCCAGGGCGTCACGGACGCCAAGGGCGTCTGGCGCGCCAAGGGGCTGGCCGCCCTGCCCGAGGGCACCGAACCGTACATGATTTCCGTGGAGAAGGACGCCGACTACGCCTTCCTGCTCTTCGACCGCTTCGGCACGGACATGACCGGCCTGGACGTGTCCGGCGTGGAGGTGGCCCAGGCGGGCTACCAGGCCTTCACCTGGGGCGAACGCGACATCTACCGCCCCGGCGAGACCGTGCGCGGCGTAACCGCCGTGCGCGACCCCAAGCTCAAGACCCCGCCGCCCATGCCCCTCAAACTGGTCTGGAGCGACCCCCAGGGCCGCGAGGCCGCCGTGGAGACCCTGCGCACGGACGCCCAGGGCCTGGCCTCCTTCGCCCGGGCCATGCCCTCCCACGCCCCAACCGGGGCCTGGACCCTGGACGTGCTGGCGGGCGAGGAGCCCATCGGCCAGTACCGCTTCCAGGTGGAGGACTTCCAGCCCGACCGCATCGCCGTGACCGTGCTGCCCCAGGTGGAGCGCGCGGGGCCCGGCCAGGAGCTGGCCTTCGGCGTGCGCGCCGACTACCTCTTCGGCGCGCCCGCCGCCGGGTTGCCCGGCGAGGCCAGCGTGGTGCTCACCGCCGCCCCCTTCACCCCCAAGGGCTTCGAGGCCTACGCCTTCGGCACCAGCGAGCGCGCCTTCGAGAACGTGAACCTGCTGCGCCAGGAGATCCAGACCGACGCCGAGGGCAAGGCCGCCCTTTCGGCCGCCATCCCCCAGGGGCTCAAGCCCCCGGCGGCGCTCATGGCCGTGGTCACGGCCCGGGTCTCGGAGCACGCCGGGCGCGGCGTGGGCTCGCGGGTGAAGATCCCCGTGGACGCCTACCAGGCCTATCCGGGCCTCAAGCGCCCGGCCGAGCAGGGCCTGGCCCCGGGGACGCCCCACGCCTTCGAGTACGTGGTGGTGGACCCCCAGGGCAAAGAGGCCCAGCCCAAGGCCCTGGTGGCCGAACTCTATGAGGACAGATGGCAGACCGTGCTGCGCCGCGCCGAGGAGGGCACGGGCTACAAGTACGAGACCAAGCGCGACTCGCGCCTCGTTGAGCGCCGCCGCCTGGAGAACCCCGGCGCAAAGGGCGAGGTGACCTTCACCCCGCCCAAGTACGGCAGCTACCGCCTGAGCCTCACCGACCCCGACACCGGCGCGGCCTGCCAGATCACTTTCTGGGCCGCGGGCGACGGCTACAACCCCTGGGCCATGGAGAACCCCGCCCGGCTGGAGCTGGTCCCCGCCAAGACCGACCACGCCGTGGGCGAGACGGCCAGGCTCCAGGTGCGCGCGCCCTTCCCGGGCAGGCTGCTGGTCACGGTGGAGTCCACCGAGGTCCTGGACCACTACGTGGTGGACCTGCCCGAGAACACCGGCGAGGTGAGCATCCCCATCAAGGCGGGCTACGCCCCCAACGTCTACGTCACGGGCATGCTGGCCCGCAAAGGCGCGGACGTGCTGCCCGGCCAGGCCGGGCGCGCCTTCGGGGCCGTGTCGCTGGGCGTGGCGCGTGAGGCAGGGCGCATGGAGGTCTCCCTCGAGGCCCCCGCGCGCATGGAGCCCCACAAGCCCCTCACGGTGACGGCCAAGGCCGACCCCGGGGCCATGGTCACCCTGGCCGTGGTGGACGAGGGCATCCTCCAGCTGGTGGCCCAGAAGACCCCGGACCCGTGGGCCGTCTTCTACGCCCGCCGCGCCCTGGAGGTGCGAAGCTTCGACACCTTCGCCCTGCTCCTGCCCGAGGTGAAGGCCCTGGCCCGCAAGGCCCCGGCGGGCGGCGACGACGCCTCCCGCTTCCTGCGCACCGAATCGCCCCAGGGCGAGCGCTCCGTGGCCTTCTGGTCCGGCCCGCTCAAGGCCGACGCGCGCGGCATCGTGCGCTTCACGGTGGACGTGCCCGCCTTCCAGGGCGCGCTGCGCGTGATGGCCGTGGCCGCCGGCGGGGCGCGCTTCGGCAGCGCCCAGCACTTCGTGCGCGTGCGAAGCCCCCTGGCGCTGTTGCCCACGTTCCCCCGCTTCGCCCAGCTGGGCGAGTCCATGCGCCTGCCCGTCACAGTGCGCAACGACACCGGCCAGGACGGCGAATTCCAGGTGTCCCTGCAGGCCACGGGCGCTCTGCGAAGCGTCGACCAGCCCCGGCGCGAGGCCATCGCGGCGGGCAAGGACAAAACGGTCTTCTTCGGCGTGAAGGCCTCCGACGCCGAAGGCCTGGCCTCCCTGGCCTTCCTGGCCGAGGGCGGCGGGTTCAAGGCCGAGGCGCGCACGGAACTCCTGGTGCGTTCGCCCCTGCCCGCCGTGAGCCGCATCCGGCAGGGGGTCACGGAGGGGTCGGCAACGGAGTTCCCGGCCGCCGAGGACCAGGGCTTCCTGGTCGGCACGGTCCAGCGCACGCTGCGCGTGGGGCGTTTCCCCCTGGTGCGCTTCGCGGGCAAGCTGGAGAGCCTGCTGGGCTATCCCTACGGCTGCCTGGAGCAGACAGTGTCCCGGGCGTTCCCCCTCGTCTACCTCTCGGCCCTGGCCCGGGAGCTGGAGCCGCGCGCCCTGGAGAAGGGCTCGCCGGAGGCCATGGTGCAGCAGGGCGTGAGCCGCGCCCTGGCCATGCAGCTGCCCTCGGGCGGCTTCGGGATGTGGCCCGGGGCCGAGAAGGAGCAGCCCTGGGCGGGCGTGTGGGCCACGCACTTCCTGGTGGAGGCCTCCCGGGCTGGCCATCAGGTGCCGGAAAAGGCCCTCTCCCTGGCCCTGGGCAACCTGGGCTCCCAGGTGAAGCGCCGCCACCAGGGCGGCCAGCTCAAGACCCAGGCCTACGCCCTCTACGTGCTGGCCCTGGCCGGAAAACCCGACCGGGGCGTGATGGACTCCCTGGCCGCCAAGCCCAAGGACGGCCCGGCCCTGCCCGCCGACGCCAAGGCCCTGCTGGCGGCGGCTTACGCGGCCACGGGCAACGCCAAGGCCGCCGAGGGTCAGCTGGCGGGGCTCGGCGCGCCCGAGGCCGCGCCCCCGGCGGACGACCTCTTCGACTCCCCCCTGCGCGCCCAGGCCCTGACCCTGGCCGCCCTGACGGACGTGAACCCCTCGTCCCAGGCCACGGCCCAGGCCGCCCGCGACCTCACGCGGGGGCTGGAGGCCCGCCCGGCGCTCTCCACCCAGGAGGCGGGCATGGCCTTCATGGCCCTGGGCAAGCTCTACGCCCGCCAGGCGGCCCTGCCCGCCTGCCAGGGCGAGCTGAAGGCCTCGGGAACCGGCGTGGCCCGCATCGACACCGCCCGGACGAGCCTCCTGCGCGACCTGCCCGCGGGACCCCTGACCCTTGCCCTGCCCGGGTGCGCGCCGGGGTCGGCCTTCTACAGCCTGGACGACCGGGGCATCCCCGCCACGGCCTCCCACAAGGCGCTGGCCGCCGGGCTGGAGCTGAAACGCGAGTTCCTGGACCGCGACGGCAAGCCCCTGGACATGGCGCGCCTGCCCTCGGGAACGCTGGTGGCGGTGAAGGTGTCGGTGCGCTCCACCTCGGGGCCGCTGCGCCACGTGGCCGTGTCGCAGCTCCTGCCCCCGGGGCTCGACGTGCAGAACCCGCGCATCGACACGGCCGACCGCCTGCCCTGGATGGAGAAGATCGCCCCCGTGGGCTACTCGGACTACCGCGCCGACCGCGTGAACGTCTTCCTGGACCTGGAGGGCGGCGAATGGGCCGACACCTACACCCTCTGCCGGGCCGTGATCCCCGGAAGCTACACCCTGCCGCCCGTGCGCGCCGAGGCCATGTACTTCCCCGAGATCGCCGCCCAGACGGAGCTTGGCGCGCTGACCGTGGAGGGCGGCCGTTGAGCGGGGAGGTCTCCGGCGAAGCATCGCACGAGCCGTCGTCCGGCGGGGCAGGGCCGCCCCGCCGGACGCGTCCGGCCCGCATGGCCCGCATCGGGCGGCTTGGGGCGCTCGCGTTGCTCCTGGCCGCCCTGGGCTTCCTGATCCTGGACCTGGCCTTCCCCTTTCCGGCGGATCGCCTCGCGCCGTCCCCATCCGTGGAAGTGCGCGACCGCCACGGCGAGCCCGTCCGCCTCTTTTTGGCCCCGGACCACGCCTGGCGCTTTCCCGTCACCCTGGAGGAACTCGCCCCCGACTACCTGGCCGCCGTGCTGGCCAGCGAGGACCGACACTTCTACCGCCACCCCGGCGTGAACCCGCTCTCCCTGGCCAAGGCCCTGGCGGCCAACGTGGCGGCCGGGCGCGTGGTGCGCGGCGGCTCCACCATCACCATGCAGGTGGCCCGCCTGGCCGAGCCCAAGCGCCGCACGGTGTGGGCCAAGCTCGTGGAGTGCTTCCGGGCGCTCCAGCTGGAGTTGCACTGGTCCAAGCGGGAAATCCTGGGCTTCTACGTGAACCTGGCCCCCTTCGGGGGCAACCTGGTGGGCGTGGGCGCGGGGAGCCGCTTCCTTTTCGGCAAGGCCCCGGGGCTGGTTTCCCTGGGCGAGGCGGCGCTCCTGGCGGGCATCCCCCGTTCGCCCAACGCCTACAACCCGGTGAAGCACCCCGAGGCGGCCCGGCGCGTTCGCGAGAGCGTGCTCAAGACCATGGTCCGCCAGGGCGCGGCACGGCCGGAGCAGGCCGCCCTGGCTGTCACGGCCCCCGTGCCCGCGCGCGTGGCCCGGCCGCCCCTGGTGGGGCCGCACCTGGCCCAGATGGCCCTGGCGCGCATGGGCCGCGCCGCGCGCATCGACACCACCCTTGATTCGCGCACGCAGGAACTTACGCGCCAGGCCCTGCGCACGCGCCTGGCGGAGCTGCGCGCCCAGGGCGTGGAGAACGCGGCCGTGGTGGTCATCGATGTGGCCACGCGCGGCGTGCTGGCCCTGGCGGGCTCCGCCGACTACCTGGACGCCGCGCGCCACGGGGCGCTCAACGCGGCCACGGCCCGGCGCTCGCCGGGGTCGGCGCTCAAGCCCTTCCTCTACGCCCTGGCCTTCCAGGAGGGTCTGGCCGCGCCCCAGACCCTGCTCCTGGACCTGCCCGTGGCAGTGGGCGGCTACGAGCCCAAGAACTACGACGGCCAGTACCGGGGACGCGTGGAGGCGGCCGAGGCCCTCATCCATTCCTACAACGCCCCGGCCGTGCGCCTGCTGGCCGAGACGGGAGTCCCTGCCTTCCTGGACCTGCTGCGCCGGGGGGGCCTCGCGGGGCTCTCCCGGCCCCCGGATCACTACGGCCTTTCCCTGGTGCTGGGCGGCGGCGAGGTGAGCCTGCTGGAGCTGACCAACCTCTACGCCACCCTGGCCCGGGGCGGACTGCACGGCCCGGCCGCCATCACCGTGGGGGGCCGAACCCGGCCCGAGGAGCGCCTGCTCTCGGCAGAGGCCTGCGCGCTCACGGCGGAGATCCTCGCGCGGCTGGAGCGCCCGGACCTGCCCGGGGGCGTGGAGCGCGCCCGGGGCGTGCCCGTGGTGGCCTGGAAGACGGGAACCTCCTTCGGCCACCGCGACGCCTGGGCCGTGGGCTTCTCGGCGCGCCACGCCGTGGGGGTGTGGGCGGGCAACGTGGAGGGCCGCCCGGTGAAGGGCATCTCCGGGGCCAGACAGGCCGCGCCGCTGCTCTTCGACGTGTTCCGCGCCCTGGAGCCCGGGGGCTCCTCGCTGCCCAGGCCCGAGGGCCTGAACCTGGAGCAGGCGGAGGTCTGCGCCGTGTCGCGCGGGCTGCCCGGCCCGGACTGCGGCCAGACCGTGAAGATGGACGTGATCCCGGGCGCGACGCGCCTAGCCCCCTGCCAGGCCCACCGGCGCGTGCTGGTGGACGCGGCCACGGGGCTGCGCGTGGCAGGGTCCTGCCTGGAAGGGCGCGCGGTGCGCGCGGAGGTGGTGGTGGACTATCCCCCCGATCTCGCCGCGTGGTGGGCGGCTTCGGGCATGGAGCTGCCCGACGGGCCTCGACCGGACCCGGCCTGCGCCGAGGCCGTGGCGGGGCAGGGGCCGCGCATCGTCTCGCCCCGGGAGGGCATGGTCTACCGTCTGCGCCCCGACGCGCCGGGGGCCTTCCAGCGCGTGGGGCTCGCCGCCGTGGCCGGGGCCGACGCGGGGGGCCTCAGCTGGTTCCAGGACGGACGGCTCGTGGCCGGGCAGGTCCAGGGCGAGCCCTTGTTCCTGGAGCTCGTCCCGGGCGCGCACCGCCTCGTGGTGGTGGATGCGCGGGGCCGCTCCGACGGGGTGCGCTACACGGTGGAGCCTTAGGGGCGCGGGTCTTGCGGCGCGCGGCGAAATGCGGGAAGGATCGGCCACGGCTTCTCACGCATCCATCCGGCCCAGGGAGCACAGTATGTCCGTTGTCCGCCGCCTTGCCGTTTTCGGAGTGTTCTGCCTTCTTTGCGCCTGCGCAGGGACACGCGCCCCGAAGACCGTCGTGACCGAGCGCCCGGACTGGGCGAGCCTGTTCCAGGAGCGCGGCGTCCAGGGCGTGCTGGTGCTCGAAAACGCCGACGGCAGCGTGCGCAAGGTGTTCGACCCGGCGCGCGCGGCCCGGGGCTTTCTGCCTGCCTCCACCTTCAAGATTCCCAACGCGCTCATCTCCCTGGAGACGGGCGTGGTCTCCGGCCCCGACGCCGTGCTGCGCTGGGACGGCGTGAAGCGCTCCGCCGAGGCCTGGAACCGCGACCTGACCCTGCGCGAGGCCTTCGCCGTCTCCTGCGTGCCCTGCTTCCAGGGCCTGGCCCGGGCCGTGGGGTCCGAGCGCATGAGCTGGTGGGTGCGCGAGCTGGGCTACGGCAACGCCGACATCAGCGCGGGCGTGGACGTGTTCTGGCTCCAGGGCGGCATGCGAGTCAGCGCCCTGGAGCAGGTGGCCTTCCTGCGCCGCCTGAAGGAGGGCCGCCTGCCCTTCTCCGCGCGCTCCATGGACATGGTGAAGGACGTGATGCGCGTGGAAGAGGGACCTGGCTGGACCCTGCGCGCCAAGACCGGCTGGACCGTCGGCACGGACCCCGGCACGGGCTGGTGGGTGGGCTGGCTGGAGAAGGGAGGAGAGACGTGGTTCTTCGCCCTGAACATCGACATGTCCGCCATGGCCCAGGCCCCGGCGCGCCAGGAGATCGTCAAGGCCGCGCTGCGCGGCGAGGGGCTTTTGTGAGGTCGCGCCGCTCCTTCCTGGGGCTGTGCGCGCTCCTGCCGTGCATGGACCTCGCGCCCCGGGCGGCCCTCTGCGGCAGCTGGGAGACGGCTCACCGCCGCGAGCTCCTGGAGGACTTCCGGGGCGTGAGCGAAGGCGCGGCCCGCTGGCTCGCGGCCACCGGGCGGGAGGACCGCGCCAGGGCCGTTGCCGAGGATTCCAGGAGGGCCTTCCCGGCGCTCCTGGACGCCGTGCCCGACATCGGCGGCCCCTCCAACCGCAACCACGTCTATCTGGTGCAGTCTGCGTGGCTGGCGGCGCTCTGCCGGGGCATGGAGGCCTCGGGGCTCACCGCGCGCGACGCGGGCCACGCCTTCTACGTGCTGGCCGAGGCCGACCTGCTCAGGCAGGACCCGGCCGCCCTGCTGGCCCAGGGGGCCGCGGAGTTCACGCCCCAGGCCCGGGACGCCCTGCGCGCCTGGGCCGAGTGGACCGCGCTGCGCACCTGGCCCGGGGACTGGGTGGCCCGCTATGTGCCCGGCGACGGGGAGGCATACGACCACGGCTACGACATGCTCGAATGCGGGGTGGTGAAGTACCTGCGCGCCGTGGACGCGGCCCCGGCCGCCCGCTTCTACTGCCTGAACGATTTTCCCCGCTCGCGCCTGAAGGGTACGGGTCTGCGGCGCGAGAGCACCCTTGCCCAGGGCGGGCCGGTGTGCGATTTCCGCTACAAGAGAGGTCGCCCGGTTACGCGCGGCTGGAACACGGAGGTTCCGGCTTCCGCATAGGCCGACACCGTGGGAGAGCGATTCATGAACTTGCCCGGCAGCCGTTCCGTCCGAGGGACCCTCATGGTCCTCATCGTCCTTCTGGGCGTCACCGCCCTTGCTCCGGCCGTGCTGGACCTGCGCCGGAGCCTGGAGGATCTGCGGGGGGCCGCCCTCATGGAGCAACGCAACCAGGTCGCCGCCGCCTGCCTGCAGGTGGTGAACGATTTCGCCTTCGAACGGGGCCGCACGGCCGTGGCGCTCTTCGGGGCGGACAAGGCCTCCGAGGAGACCCTTGCATTCATCCGGGAGCGCCGGGCCGGTGCGGAACGGGGGATGGAGCGGCTGTCGGCGGCCCTGGACGGGCTATCCGGCGTCTCCGGGGCGGAGACGCTGCGCGCCTGGGATGCCGTGCTCGTCCTTCGGGCCGAGTCTGACGCGGCCATGGCCCTGCCGTTCTCCGCGCGTGATCCCTCCCTGGCCGGGCGCTGGCTGCTCACCGCCGCCGACCTGCTGGCCCATCTGGAGTTCCTGCTGGCCGAGCTGGGCCGGGCGCCCGGGGCCGACGGCCTTTACGAGAGGGTGTGCGCCCTGCGGGTGGCGGTGGTGCAGTTCCGGAACGTGGTGGGCAGGGAGTCCATGATGGTGGCCTCCGTGACCGCTGGCGTGGAGAAGGTGGACGAGGCCTTCATGAACCGGCTTCTTCTGTTGCGCGGGCGTTCCGCGCAACTGTGGGAGCAGATCCGGCAGGAGGCCCTGCTCTCGGGGGGCGCAGGCTTCTCAACGGCGCTGGAGAATACGCGCCGGGCCTTTTTCGAGGGCCTGAGGCCCCTGCAGGAGTCCATTCTCCTGGGCGGGGCGCATGGCACGGAGCTTCCCCCTCCGGCGGCCTACACCAAGGAATCCGTGCGGGCCCTGGATTCCATCATCACCTCTCTCGACACGGTCTCCGAGGACGCGGACCGCGTGGTGCGGCACAACCTGGCGACGGCGCGGCGCACGGCGGCGGGGGGCCTGGTCGGCATCCTCGCGGCGGCGGTGCTGGTGGCCGTGTCGGCGCGGGTCATCGCGCGGCGCATCACCCGCCCGCTTCGCGACATCGTGGAGCGCATCGACCGCCTGCGCGACCCCGGGGCCAGCCTCCAGCTTTCCGGGGTGCGCGACGAGTTCACCACGGTGCGCCACGCCCTGGACCTTCTGGACCACATGCTGGCCGCACGCGAACGCGACGCCAGGGCGCTCCAGGAGGCCAACCGCAGGCTGGCCGAACTGGCCGAAACCGACGAACTCACGGGTCTGGCCAACCGCCGCCGCCTGAACGCGGCGCTCGCGGCCGAATGGGCGCGGGCCCGGCGGGACGCCAGACCCCTGACGCTGCTGATGATCGATGTGGACCACTTCAAGCGCTACAACGACGCCCTGGGGCATCAGGCCGGCGACGAACGCCTCATCGACGTGGGACGGGCCATCCGTGGGCTGGCGCGGCGTCCCGGAGACGTGGCGGCGCGCTACGGCGGCGAGGAATACGTGCTGTTGCTGCCCGACCTGCCGTCGTCCAAGGCCCTTGCCCACGCCGAGGAGGTGCGCCAGGCCGTGGAGGCCTTGAATCTGCCCCACGAGGGCTCGCCCCACGCCCGGGTGACGGTGAGCATCGGCATGGCCACGCTCACGCCCTGCGGGGAGTCGCGCGCCGAAGACCTGGTGCGCCTGGCCGACGACGCCCTTTACGAGGCCAAGCGGCTGGGGCGCAACCGGGTGGAAGCGGCCCCGGCCGGGGCCGCCGCGGACTGCCCGCCGCCCGTGGCCGGGCGCGATCCTGCCTAGCGTTGCGCGTCTCAAAATCCGTCCCTACGGGTTGTCCAGGCAAGTCGCCAAAACCATTGGTTGAAGTTTTGAAAAACAGGTTCTTGTTTTTCAAAAGCGCGACACTGGCGAAGCTTCCGCGAGGGACGCGGAAGCGCTCTTCGGCAGGAAAAAGCCTGAAACATGGATGAATCCCCGGGGAACGTGTTGCCGTCTCCCGAGGACGCGCCACGAGTCATTCGCCCGTGCAATCCGTCCGGGGGGATGTCCAGGGGCTTCGGCCCGGCCGGTCGGCTGCCGCAAGACCGCGAGCCGTTCATCGGGGCCGCGTCCCGGGCGCCAGCGCGCCGCGCCAAAGCGAAAGGCCCGGCGGATCGATCCGCCGGGCCTTTCGAACGTCGTCCGGGCCGCGCCTAGGAGGCCTGGGCCATGTTGCGGGTGCGCTTCTTGAGCTTGTTCACCTTGCGGCGCAGGATGTCCTTCTCCTTGCGGGAGACGCCTTCGGCGGCCTTCTTGGCGCGCATTTCCTTCATCTGGGCCTTCATGGAGAGGATCTGGGCCTTGTAGGGGCTTGCGCCGCCCTCTTCATCGGTGATGCCCAGAACTTCCTTGATCGCCTTGATCAGTTCTTCCTTGTCCATGCCGGACGCGCCCTGGATGTTGGGGATCTGGTTGATCACCAGGTCGCGCAGTTCCTTGGCGGTCATCTTGTCCAGGGGTTTCTTGAGATCGAGCGTGATGTCGGCCATTGTCCGCCTCCAAGTGGAATGTGTGTCACCTGCCGGGGCCAAACTGGCGGGCGTAGGCCGCGTACGTGCGCCCCACGGCGGTGTTCGGGTCCAGGCTGAGTTTCCCAAGGGAGGCGATGCGGGGCGCGGGGAGCCGCCAGAAGGCGGGGGCCGAACCGGGCAGTGCGTCCAGAGGGGTTTTGCCCTGTAGCAGGTCGAATTGCACCTTGTCAAAGACTTGTTGGCCGAGAAAGCCGTTGACCGCCTCCAGGATCGCCGGGGCGTCGTAGTGGCTCTCCTGCATGGCCAGGGCGTCCTCCACGCCGGCGAGCAGGGTGGCGCGCCGGTGACCCAGGGGGTGGGCGTAGGGGGCCACGTGGCCCAGCACCTCGCGCCAGCGCGGCCAGAGCATGGCCAGCCGGAAGCCCAGGGCCGCGTCGTTGCGGCTGGCGAAGGCCACGATGAGCTCCCCCAGGTGGCGCATCAGAGGCTGGCCTTCTCCGCCACGTCTTCGAGCATCTCCTCCTCCGACGAGGCCAGGGGCAGGATGAAATGGGCCGCGCCGAAAAACACCGGCTCCATGCGCTCCACCCGCGCGGCCAGCTCCTCCAGGCGCGAGAGGTCGCCCAGGCGGCGCGCCAGGATCGGGGCCACGCTCATGAGATAGAACACCTTGCCCGAGGCGCGCAGGGCCTCGGCCACGCCCTCCTCCAGGAGCAGGGAGTCCCCGGTGACGGCCACGGTGAGCCCCTTCCCGGCCAGGGCCCGGTCCAGTTGGGCGCGCGTGGCGGCCTCCGCGAAGGCCAGGCCCAGGCGCGGGGCGGCGGCCCGGGCCAGGGAGCGCCTGCCGCTGCCTTCCAGGCCCACGAAATAGAGGTTGCCGGACGCTCCGCCGATGGCCGCCAGGGCGGTCGCGCTGGAGAAGGTGGCGGATTTCCCGGGCTCCTGCACGTCGAAGCGTTTGCGGATGGGGTTTTTGGGGCGCATGGATGCAGTGTAGCGCGTGCGCGGGCAAAGGAAAAGCCCGGAAGGCCGGGCGTCGCGCGGCGGCGACGCCCGGCCGGACCGATTCCCCGTCTCGTCCTCGCGGCCGCGTTCGGGCGGCGCGTCCGGGCGGGACTCATGGCGCAGCGCCCGGGCTGTCGCCGGGGCCATTGGGAAACGGCGTCGCGAGGCTAGTCGTACTTTTTGGCGTAGTCCGCGTCGTTGTAGAGCGATTCCCCGTACTGGGCCTTGCCGTAGCTGCGGATGATGTCCTGGCCTTCCTTGGAGGCCACGAAGTCGATGAAGGCGGCGGCGGTTTCCGCGCCGGGCGTCGCGCCCTTGGGCTGCGCCAGGGCGTGGTAGGTGTTCACGAGCATCTTGTCGCCTTTGAACAGGATGGCGAGCTTGGGCATGTTCTTGCCCTCGGCCACCCAGGTGGAGGAGTCGGTCATGAAATAGCCGCCCTCGTCGTTGGCGCGCTTGAGGGTGGCGGTCATGAAGTCCTTGGTGACGATGTACCAGGGGCCGGAGGGCTCGACGCCCGCCGCCTTCCACACGGCCGTCTCCTTCTGGTGGGTGCCGGAGTTGTCCCCGCGCGAGAAGAACTTGGCCTGCTTCGCGGCGACGGCCTTGTAGGCCTCCACGGCGGAGGCGAGCCTGGCGATGCCCGCCGGGTCGGCGGCGGGGCCCACGATGAAGAATTCGTTGGAGCCGATGAGGGTCTTCTTCACGGCCCAGCCCTCCTTGACGGCCTGGTCCACCTTGGCCGGGGCGTGCACCATGACCATGTCCACCTGTTTGGCCTTGAGCAGGTCGAGGGATTCGCCCGTGCCGGCCTTGACCCACTGGAGCGTCGCGCCGTTCTTGGCGGCGAAGGCCTCGCCCAGGAGCTTGAGCAGGCCCAGTTCGCCGGGGCTGCCGGTGGCCAGGAGGAAGGTCTTTGGCCCGGAACCGTAGGATTCCGTGACTTTCGGCTGGGACAGGGCCAGGGTGGGCACGAGCAGCGCCAGGCAGAGGGCGGCAAGGGAGCGTGGGAACATGGGGCCTCCAAGTATGTCGAGATTGTCCTGTGTCTAGCTTGGCATGTTCCAGCCGTCAACGAGGCGCTGCCAGGGGCTTTGCAGGGGAGGGTTTTCGGGCTAGTTGGCGCACATGGACGCCCAACCTTTCCAGTTGCCGCTGGCGGTGGACCTTGCGGCGGTGTTCCTCATGGCCATCACGGGGGCCATGGAGGCCATCCGCCGCCGTTTCGACCTGATCGGCCTGTGCGTGCTCTCCGTGGCCACGGGGCTCGGGGGGGCGCTCATCCGCGACGGCATCTTCCTGCAGACGGGCATCTCGGCGGTGCTGCGCGACGAGCGCTACCTGTGGGCCGTGGCGGTGGCGGCCATGCTGAGCCTCTCGGTGGGAGCCCGTGCGGAGGGCTCCAGGAAGCTGATGGCCCTGGTGGACGCGCTGGCGCTGGGGGCCTACGCCGTGGTGGGCGTGGAGCGTTCGCTCTCCCTGGGGCTGGGGATCGTCCCGGCGGTGCTGGTGGGCGTGGTGAACGCCTGCGGCGGCGGCGTGCTGCGCGATCTTTTCACGGGGGAACAGGCCATGGTGTTCAAGCCCGGACAGTTCTACGCCTTCGCGGCCCTCATGGGCTGCCTGCTCTACACGCCGCTGCGCCAGAACACGGAGCTGCCGCCCCTGCTCCTGGCCATGGCGGCCATCGCCCTCACGTTCGGGCTGCGCGTGCTGGCCATCTGGCGCAACTGGAGCACCGCGCCGGTGGGGGAGAAAGGGCTCCTGCGCGGCCTGTTCAAACGCTGACGCGCCGCACGGCGGGGGCCGGCCCGCGCTCCCGCAGATACCGCAGCGTCACCGCCAGGGTCTCCTCGGTGTGGGCCTCGTAGGTGGCCGTGGGGGCGAGCCCGCGCGCTTCCAGGGCCTGGAAGAAGGCCTCCCAGTCCATGAACCCGTCGCCCATGCCCAGGTGCTGGTCCGCGCTGCCGTCGTTGTCGTGCAGGTGCAGGTGGCCCAGGGAGGGGGCGAAGGCGTCCAGCCAGCGTTGCAGGTCGTCCTGCTCGCGGCCCCTGGCGAAGCTGAACCAGTGCCCGGCGTCCAGGCAGAGGCCCGCGCGGCCAGGGATGGCGGCGTCCAGGGCCTCGGCCATGGCGGCCACGGGGCCGGGATGGGGCTCGTAGGTGTTCTCCAGCCACAGGGGCGGGTGTCCGGGCCAGGCCGAGAGGGCCTCGGCCCAGGTCTCCACGGCGCGTTCGCGCCAGGCGTCCTCGGAGCGCACGTAGAGCAGGTGGTCGTAGCGGGCGTGGCCCACCAGGTGGACGGCTCCGTAGACCCGCGCCGTCTCCACGGCGCGCTTCAGGCGCTCCGCGGTGGCCCGGCGCACCAGGGAATCCGCGCTGCCGGGCTGGAGGTCGAAGAAGGGCAGGTGCAGGCCGCAGCGAAGCCCCAGGGACTTGAGCCGCGCGGCCAGCGCCTCGTGCCAGGCGGGCGCCACGGTGTCCATGCACAGCGGGTCCAGCCCCAGTTCTGGGTTCAGGCCCAGGGCCAGGAAGCGTTCCAGACGGGCCGGGTCCGCGGCCGCCGCGCGCAGGTTCAGGCTCACGAAAACCATGGTTCCCCCATCGACAAAATCCGAAGACGAACTATCTGAGAGACTTGACCGAAACACACCCCCCAGGAGGCCCCCCATGTCCGACACGCTCAAGGTCACCTGTCCCCACTGCCATACCCGCAACCGCGTCCTCAAAGGCAAGGAATTGGCCGCCGAGTGCGGCAAGTGCCACGGCAGTCTCTTCCCCGGCAAGCCCGTGGACCTCACCGAGGCCGACTTCGCCCGCCACGTGCAGGAGACCGACGTGCCCCTGCTGGTGGACTTCTGGGCGCCCTGGTGCGGCCCCTGCCGGGGCATGGCCAACGCCTACGAGGAGGTGGCCCGCCGCCTGGAGCCGGAGATCCGCGCCGCCAAGGTGAACACCGAGACCGAGCAGATCCTGGCCGCCCAAATGGGCATCCGCAGCGTGCCCACGCTGATCCTCTTCAAGAACGGCAAGGCCGTGGACTCCATCTCCGGGGCCCTGGACGCCAACAACCTGGAGAGCTGGGCCCGCTCGCGCGCCATGTACTAGCCGGGGGCCGGACCGGTCCGGGAGCGGTGCGCGGGCGTCTTGTCCGCGCCGGATTCGGGGGCGTCGCGTTTGCGGCGCCGGAGGGCGCGCTCCGGCCTCAGGCGCTCCAGACGGGCGTGCCGTCGCGCTGGGCCTTGTCCAGCCTGGACTGGGCCTGGAGCGGCGTGAGCCCGCGCTGCGCCCCGATGGTCGCCAGGTTCTCCTCGGCGTCGGAGCCGCGCAGGTAGAGGGCGTCCACGGGGGGGCCGTCGTAGCGGGCGGCCAGGGCCGCGCGCAGGAGCGCCTGGGGCGTGGGGGCCTGCTGCTCCAGGAGGACGGTTCCAGCGATGTCCGCGAAGGCCTCGGGATTGCGCGCCAGGCCCGTGCCCAGCAGGGCCACGCGGCCCTTGCCCGAGCGCGAGACCGCATGGGCGGCCAGGTGCCGGGCGCGCGCGGCGTCCATGTCCTCCGGGGTGGAGTAGGGCAGCGCGCCGGGGCCGAAGGCCTGATGGTAGACCTGCCCCGTGCGCGAATGGGTGACCACGTGCACCTCGCCGTAGCCCCTGGGGGCGCGCAGGGCCAGGAGCGGCAGGTGGTCCAGCCCGGCCATGGGCAGCGTGCGGGCCAGGCACAGGCCCGTGGCGAAGGCCAGGCCCAGGCGGACCCCCGTGAAGCTGCCCGGCCCGCGCACGCAGGCCACGCCCTGGAGCGTCGCGCCGGAGCGGCGGTCCAGAAGCTCCATGGCGGCCGGAGCCAGGAGTTCGTTCATCCTGCCCGGGCAGCGCTCCTCGTGGAATTCCAGGATATCGAAGCCCGAGGGGTCGAAGAGGCCGCCGGAGAAGCGGGCCGGGGCGTCGCCCGGCCCGGCCAGCAGGATCTGCATGGTCTCCTCGGCCGTGTTCAGGACAAGGATCACTTGGAGCCGCCGCCGATCAGGCGCAGGATGTCGTTGGCCGTGGCCATGAGCATGAGCCCCATGAGCAGCACGAAGCCCGCCTTGGTGGTCATGGCGCGCAGGCGCTCCGGCACGGGGCGGCGCAGCACGGTCTCCAGGGCGAAGAAGAGGATGTGCCCGCCGTCGAGCACGGGGATGGGCAGCAGGTTCAGGATGGCCAGGTTCACGCTGATCATGGCCGTGAGGCTCACCAGATGGGCCAACCCCTGTTCGGACTGCTTGCCCACCAGTTCGGCGATCATGATGGGGCCGCCGATGGTGGAGACGGGCACCACCCCCGCCACGAGCTTCCAGAAGATCTGCCCCGTCACGGCGGTGATCTCCCAGGTCTGGGCCAGGCCCTCGCGCAGGGCGCTCGCCGCGCCCATGGGGATGTTCACGCTCTCCTTGGTGGAGGTGACGCCCAAGAGGGGCTTGCTCACGTCCTCGCCGAAGAGGTTCTTCTGGGGGCGCAGGTCCGGGGTGACGGTGAAGGCGAGCTGTTCCTGGCCGCGCTTCACGTCCAGGCGCAGGGGCTTGCCGCCGCTTTGCTCCACCTTTTCGCGCAGCTCGCGGAAATAGAGGATGGGCGCGCCGTCCACGGCCGTGACCACGTCGCCCTGTTTGATGCCCGCGCGTTCGGCGGCCCCGGCCTGGACCACCTCGCCCACGGAGGCCGGGGTCTCGAAGCGGCCGTTGGCGTAGTAGAGCCCCGCATAGAGCGCCCAGGCCAGCACCAGGTTGAACAACGGCCCGGCGGCCACCACGAGCATGCGCTGCCAGGAGGGGCGGCGCACGAACCATGTGTCCGGAGGGAAGCCTTCGGTGGTGTCGTCGTCCTCGGAGTCCTGGGCCACCAGCTGGACGTAGCCGCCCAGGGGCACGGCGCAGACGCGGTATTCGGTCTGCCCGGCTCTGAAGGCCAGGAGCTTCGGGCCGAAGCCCAGGGAGAACACGCGCACGCCCATGCCGAAGAACCGGGCCAACAGGAAATGCCCCAGTTCGTGGATGAAGATGAGCACGCCGATGACGACGACGAAATGGACGGCCTTGAGCAGAAAGTCGATCATGTGGTGTCCGTGAGGAAGTCGGCCACGGCCTGGCGGGTGGCCCGGTCGATCTCCAGTATGGTCATGAAATCCGGATCGTCCAGGGGGGCGAGCCGGTCCAGCGCCCAGGCCGCGGCCCGGGGGATGTCCAGGAAGCCGATGCGTCCCTGGAGAAAGCGCTCCACGGCCACCTCGTTGGCGGCGTTGAGAGCGGTGCAGTGCGCGGGGCCTTCGTCCACGGCGCGCCGGGCCAGGCCCAGGCAGGGGAAGTCGTCGTGGCGGGGCTCGCGGAAGGTCAGGGCGCCCAGGGCCGCCAGGTCCAGCGGGGGGATGCTCAGGGGCAGGCGCACCGGGTAGCACAGGCAGTAGGCGATGGCGATGCGCATGTCGGGCTGGCCCATCTGGGCCAGGAAGGAGCCGTCGCGGTAGGCCGCCAGGGAGTGCACGATGGACTGCGGATGCACCAGCACCTTCACGCGCTCCTGGGGCAGGCCGTAGAGGCGGCAGGCCTCGATGACCTCCAGCCCCTTGTTCATGAGCGTGGCCGAGTCGATGCTGATCTTGGCTCCCATGGACCAGTTGGGGTGCTTGAGGGCCTGGGCGGCGGTGGCCCGGGCCAGCTCTTCGGAGGCCCAGTCGCGGAAGGGGCCGCCCGAGGCGGTGAGGATCAGGTGGTCCACGTCGTCGCCGGGGTGGCCGACCAGGGACTGGAAGAGCGCGTTGTGCTCGGAGTCCACGGGCAGGACCACGGCCCCGGTCTCGCGGCAGGCCCGGCGGATGAGGTGCCCGGCCAGCACGAGGGATTCCTTGTTGGCCAGGGCGATGATCTTGCCCGACTGAGCCGCCGCCAGGGTGGGCGCGAGCCCGGCCGCCCCCACGATGGCCGCCAGCACCACCTGCACCTCGGGCAGGGCCGCCAGGGTGACGTAGGCCCCAGGCCCCCAGAGAATCTCCGGGGCGTAGCCCGGGGGCAGGAGCCTCTTGAGCGCCCGCGCGCCCTCCTCCTCCAGCACGGCCAGGAAGCGCGGGCGGAACTCGGCGGCCTGGCGGGCCAGCAGCTCCACGTTGCGCGCCCCGGCCAGGGCCGTCACCCGGAACTGGGCGGGGTGCTCGCGCGCCACGGCCAGGGCCGATTCGCCGATGGAGCCGGTCGCGCCCAGCACGCAGAGGCTGCGCGGGAAGGGCGGCAGGTCGGAGGGCTTGGGCAGGGGCGAGATGTAGTCGATCATGGCAGCTGGGTGAGGTT
The DNA here is from genome assembly GCF_013019105.1 of Fundidesulfovibrio magnetotacticus. Taxonomy (NCBI): domain Bacteria; kingdom Pseudomonadati; phylum Thermodesulfobacteriota; class Desulfovibrionia; order Desulfovibrionales; family Desulfovibrionaceae; genus Fundidesulfovibrio; species Fundidesulfovibrio magnetotacticus. The sequence continues at coordinate 109,195 of NZ_BLTE01000002.1, read as the reverse complement.
GCGCGCCAGGGCGTAGACCAGGATCGCGGGGATCAGGCCGTCCACGCGGTCCAGCAGGCCGCCGTGCCCGGGCAGCAGGTTGCCGGAGTCCTTGACACCGGCCGCGCGCTTCATGGCGGACTCCATGAAGTCGCCCATCTGGGAGGCCACGGCCAGGGCCGCGCCCAGCAGGGCGTAGACGCCCGCGGGGGCCGCGCCCCAGAGCGCTCCGGCGGCCGCGCACACGGCCATGCAGGCCGCCAGCCCGCCCGCGCTGCCCGCCCAGGTCTTCCTGGGCGAGATCGAGGGCCAGATCTTGGGGCCGCCGATCAGCGACCCGGCGTAGTAGGCCCCCGTGTCGCAGGCCATGACCGCCGCGATCACCAGGGCCGTCTCGCCGGGGCCGAAGCCCGGGAGGAAGAGCAGGCTGCCGGGCACGTAGAGCAGAGCGGCGGGCAGAAACCAGCGGGGAGCGCCCTTGAAGAGCCCGAAGAGCCGGGCGAACTCCTCCAGCCAGAACACGGCCAGGGGCACGGCAAGGGCCGCGCCGGGGCCGTGGCGGCGGGCCAGCCAGAGCATGAGCGCGCCCAGCGCCAGGGACGCGGCGCGCGCCGCGAACCCCGTGCCGGGGAACAGGCCCGCGAACTCCCAGAGCCCGGCCAGCGAGGCGGCCAGGGCCAGGGCGAACATCCAGCCGCCCCCGGCCCAGATGCAGCCCGCCAGCAGGGGCAGGGCAACGGCGGAGGTGATCCAGCGCGTGCGGTGCGATGCGCCAAGCATCACGCGCCCGGACCGTAGACCTTCTCGGGGTCGAAGACCTTGGGCGAGCATTCGGCGTCCGCTCCGTCCCTGCCTATCTCGCGGTAGAAGCAGGAGCGGTAGCCCGTGTGGCAGGCCGCGCCGCCCACCTGCTCCACCAGGGCCACCACGGCGTCGCGGTCGCAGTCCAGGCGCAGGGACTTCAGGCGCTGCACGTGGCCGGAGGTGCCGCCCTTGTGCCAGAGCTTGCCCCGGCTGCGGCTCCAGTAGTGCACTTCGCCGGTGCGCAGGGTCTCTTCCCAGGCTTGGCGGTTCATGTAGGCCAGCATGAGCACTTCGCCCGAGGCGGCGTCCTGGGCGATGACGGGCACGAGCCCGCCTGCTTTGTCGAAATCGGGTTCCAGCATGGTAGGTCCTTTCACGGTGTCGATCCCGCCACCCTAATTGCCGCCCACGGGCAGGGTCAAGACCGGCGTGTTCTTGGGCGGGTCGGCGGATTGCAGCGCGAAGAGGTTCAGCATGAGCTGGAGCACTTCCTTGGAGCGGGTGTCCTCGGCGCGGATGGAGTACCACCAGCCGCCGTGGTTCACGCTCACGTAGGCGTCCAGGGGCCGCGTGCGGCTGGCTCGCACGTCCATCACGTCGGCGAACTGTGGGCGCAGGTCGAAGGCGGCCTTGCGCGCGGCCAGTTCGGCGGGCACCTCCACGCCCTGCCCGGCCACGTCCATGGCCCGCAGGCAGTTGCGCAGGCTGAAGGCCAGGGCCGTCGTTCCGCCGTCGCCCTGTTCCTCCCTGGCCAGCTCGCGCTCCCGCACGGGCACGAGGCGCGCCTTGGCCACGAGGTGGCCCTTGCCGGTCCTCCCGGCCCGCAACCGCACGCCGATGAGCCCCGCCAGCGTTTCGATCTCGGCCTCGTCCTTGAAGCGCAGGGTCATCAGGGTGATGTTGGGCTTGTCCTTGCCCGGCGAGGCGGTCACGATGTCCAGGTCGCCCCGGTCGTCCATGGCGGCGATGAGCCGCGTGAGCTCCAGGAAGCGGGCGTGGTCCGCCGGGTCGAAGCCCGTTCGGGCGTCGTAGGCGTGGTCCAGGCTGCCGATGCGCTTCACCAGGAGCCGCAGGAGGTATTCGATGTCCCAGCCCGCGCGGTAGAGCACCACGAAGCGCTCCAGGTCCACTTCGGCCAGGAACTGCTGGGCGTAGGTCTGGCCCTGGTAGGGCGTGTAGGTGACGGTGGGGGAGTCGGAGTACTGCCCGGTGAAGGTGGGGGCGTAATTGTAGTAGACGCCGCGCAGGAAGTCGCGCTGGTCCGGGAAGGTGCCGGTGGCTCCGGCGGTGACGGTGTAGTTGAAGCTGGAGGCGATGGAGCCCACCTGGAGGAAGAGCGGCTGCTCGAAATATTTCATGCGCACGAGGTTGAGCAGCATCTCCTCGTTGGAGGAGCGGGCCACGGCCAGGTTGTAGTCCATGCGCGTGGCGGGGAGCTTGGCGGGGCCGAAGGAGCAGGCTGCCAGCAGGAGGCAGAGCGCGGCGCAGGCGGCTAGGCGGGGCATGTGGGCTCCGGGTGAGACGTTTCGCTGCTTGTTGCCCCGAAACGGGCGCGAGGGCAAGCGCGGGCGTTGCGCCGCCCCGGGGAAACGGGCATGGAGAAGGGCGAGAACAGTCTGCCCCGGCGGTCGGCACGCACGGGCGAGGAGGACGCGGTGCGCGCGGTGCTCTCGATGATCCTTGCGGCGGCCCTTTGGGCGGCTCCGGCCCTGGCGGCGAAGCCGGTGGTGGTGGGCGTGCTCTACAACCTCACGGGCAGTCAGGCCTCACTGGACGTGCCGGGCCTGGAAGGCGCGCGCCTGGCGGCCGAGGCCGTGAACAGCAAGGGCGGCGTGAAGGGACGCCCCCTCGTGCTGGAAGTGCGCGACTGCGGCACCGACGTGGAGCGCTGCCGCGAGGCCGCCAGGGAGCTGGCGGCCCTGGGCGTTGCGGCCGTGGTGGGCCTCAACGACTCCGATTTCGCCCTGGCCGCTGGGGAGGCCGTCACGCTCGCCAAGGTCCCCTTCGTGACGGCCGGGGCCACGCTGCCCACCCTGCCCCGGACGCTGGGTCCCTATTTCTTCATGGCCTGCTTCGGCGACGACGCCCAGGCCAAGGCCCTGGCCAAGTTCGCGGTGCGGCGCAAGGGCATCACGAGCATGATGCTCACGGCCAACCGGGATTTCGCCTTCACTACGGTGCTGGCGGGGTCGTTCGTGAAGTCGTTCAAGCTCCTGGGCGGCGACATTCCGGCCCAGGCGCGCTACGGGGCCGCCCCGGGGGGCGTTCTGGGCAGCCCCGTGCCCGCGTGCCTCGCGGACGGCGCGTGCCAGGGCGCATTCGTGGCGGGCATGCCCGAGGACGCCCCGCGCACGGTGAAGGCCCTGCGTGAGGCCGGGTTCAAGGGGCCGGTGTTCTCGGGCGACGGCTTCGACACGCCGCTGCTGGAGCAGGTGGGCGAGATGGCCAAGCCGGGGGTTTTCTTTTCCACCCACGTGTCCTACGACAGCCCCCGCGCGGAGGTGCGCCGCTTCGTGGAGGCGTGGACCCGCGCCCACGGCTCGCGTCCCGTGAGCGGCTTCGCGGCCCTGGGGCACGACGCCGTGGCCCTGGTGGCCGACGCCCTGGCCAGGGCCGGGTCGGACGAGCCGGCGCAGTTGCGCCGCGCCCTGGCCCAGACGAGGGCCTTCGTGGGGGTGACGGGGCGCATCGGCTTCGAGGAGCCCCAGGAACCGCCGCTCAAGGTGGTGGCCATCGAACGCTACGACGGCGTCGCAAGGGTATTCGAGGCCGAGGTGCAGCCCTAGGACTTTGTGGCGGTTGTCACAAGCTCCGGCGGGCTCCTGCCGGGGCCAGTAAAAAACCTCGGAAAAATCCCGGCTTCGGGCTGCTGGCTCGTTGACGGAAAGCTTGCCGGTGTGCTAGTCCTGCCCGACTTGTGAAGCAATGCACGAGTGCCGCGGTCGCCCGGCAGGGAGCCGGAGGAGAGCGGATGTTCTTTAAGAACAGGGACAAGGGAACCTGGGAAGGGATCGAGAAAGCGGCGGTGATGGGCACGAACTTCGTGGCCCACACCATCGTTGGCCTCGTTCTGGGCTACTACACCGACAAATGGTTCGGCACGTCGCCCTGGGGCCTGCTCGGCTGGTTGCTTCTGGGCGTGGTGGCGGGTTTCAAGACCATGTACCACGACGCCATGAAGGTCAGCGGAACCCAGTCCCTGAAGTCTGCCACCAAGTCCGAAGACGCCGCCAAGGCGGACAAGGACAAAGACGGCGGACACGGAGGCGCGCGCGATGCGTGAGTGGATCGGACGTTTTCTGGCGCGCATCGGCTTCCACCACCCGGAAGGGCGCACCCTTCTGCGCGACCAGATCATGATGGCCCTGGTGACCAGCCTGGCCGCCCTGGTGCTGTCGCAAGGCGGGACGTGGGGCGTGGCCTGGACGTGCGGGGCGGCGCTCATCACCGTGAACTTCTGGTGGATGGTGCGCTTCGCCCAAGGGCTCCTGGCCAGCACGGCGGGGGCGGTGGGCGGCAGCTTTTTCAGGTTTTTCGTGCGCCTGGGCATAACGGGCGTGGGACTGTATTTGATGATCGTGGAAGCGGGATGGCCGGTGTGGGCCACCCTGGGCGGAATGTCCACGGTCATGGTCACGATTCTGGTGTGGGGGGCCCTCAAGAGGGCCGGGTCTAACAGCGCGAAGGAGGCATGAGAGCCATGGCTGGCGGATTGGATCACCCGGTATTGTTTCTGGAAATGGCTGCCAAGGGCGCGGGGATGCACATCCCCAACGAAGTGTTGTTCTCCTGGCTGGCCATCGTCGTGCTCCTGACCCTGGGTCTGATGACCACGTCGGGTCTCAAGATGGTGCCCGGAGGCCTCCAGAACTTCTTCGAGTTCGTCATCGGCGGGCTCGAGAACTTCATCGTGGAGACCATGGGCGAGGACGGCCGCAAGGTCACCCCCATTCTGGTGGCGATCTTCCTCTACATCCTCACCTGCAACTTCATGGGCCTCATCCCCGGCTTCGACTCGGCCACCAACAGCGTGAACCACAACGCCGCCATGGCCCTGTTCGTCTTCATCTACTACAACTACTGGGGCATCAGGAACTGGGGTCCCGGCTACATCAAGCACTTCATGGGCCCCATGCCCGCCCTGGCTCCCATGATGATCATCCTTGAATTCATGAGCCATCTGGCCCGGCCCCTGTCGCTCACCCTGCGACTCTTCGGCAACATCCGCGGCGAGGAACTGGTGCTCATCCTGCTGTTCATGCTGGCGCCCATCGTCTCCACGTTCCCGCTCTACTTCCTCTTCATGCTGGCCGACTTCATCCAGGCCTTCGTGTTCTTCATGCTCACCCTCGTCTACCTGAAGGGAGCCTTCGAACACGCCCACTAAACCGGGGGAAATGGTCATCTGACCAAACAACATACCAACACGTGAGGAGTTATTCCATGCGCAAGAACCTGCTCGTCGTCCTGAACACCATCGCCATGCTCGGTCTCGCCTCCATGGCCTTCGCCGCCGACGGCGCCTCCTCCGTCGGCCCCATGGCCGCCATCGGCTCCGCCATCGGCATGGGCCTGGCCGCCCTCGGCTGCGGCATCGGTCAGGGCATCGGCGTGAAGGGCGCCTGCGAAGGCATGGCCCGCAACCCCGAGATCGGCGGCAAGCTGACCACCACCCTGATCCTGGGCCTGGCCTTCATCGAATCCCTGGCCATTTACGCCCTGGTCGTCTGCCTGATCCTCATGTTCGTGAAGCCCCTCGGCTAAACGACGCCTTCCCGCCGGGAGGCCCCAACGGGCCTCCCGGCTTTTTTCCCGGGTCAGGAGCCCCACACACGTGAAGAGCGAGCACATCCCCCGCGCCACCATCCAGCGCCTGGCACTCTACGTCCAGGTGCTTGAGACGTTTCGCAGGGAGGGCTCCGAAGTGCTCTCCTCCGAAGTCCTGGCCAAGGCCTGCAACGTCAATCCCTCCCAGATCCGCAAAGATCTCGCATACTTCGGCGAATTCGGCGTGCGCGGCGTCGGCTACTTCGTCCAGGACCTCATCAGCTCCATCAAGCAGGCGCTCGGCGTCGACCGCGTCTGGAAGGCCGCGCTCGTGGGCGTGGGCAACCTGGGCAAGGCCCTCCTGCGCCACCAGGACTTCCCCCGGCGCGGCTTCCACATCGTCGGCGCCTTCGACTGCGATCCCTTCAAGATCGGCGAGGAAGTTTCCGGCCTCGAAGTCATCTGTTCGCGCCGCCTCAAGGAAAAAGTCGAAGAACTCGACATCGAGATCGGCCTCATCACCACGCCCCCCGAGCGCGCCCAGCGCGCCGCCAACTACCTCGTGGACGCAGGCGTGCGCGGCATCATCAACTTCGCCCCCGCCCGCATCAACGTCCCCGAGACCGTTTACGTGGAATACGTCGATTTCTTCCACCATCTCTACGCCGTCGCCTTCAACCTGAACATGGACAATCAGGACCGCTAGGCCCTATCATCCCCAGGGCCGCGATCCCGGCGCGGCCGCACCGACGTTCCCACAGACCCGGCTCGCAAGGAGGAGGCCATGGCGGCTTTCGCCGTGCTGCTCACCGATTTCGGCTTCGCGGACCCCTACGTGGGCCAGATGAAGGGCGCGTTCGCCCTGCACGCCCCGGAAGCCCGCGTCCTGGACCTCTGCCATCAGGTGGAGCCATTCAACATCCTCCAGGCCGCCTTCTTCCTGGAGTCCAGCCGCAAACATTTCCCCGAAGGGACTGTGTTCGTGGCCGTGGTGGACCCCGGCGTCGGAGGCGACCGCCGCATCGTTCTCCTGGAGAAGCACAGGCAGTTCTTCCTCGCCCCGGACAACGGCCTGCTCACACTGGTGATGCAGCATGGCGGCGGCAGCCGCGTGCGCGACGTCACTCCGGCCTGGCGGCGCGAAGCCAGCGCCACCTTCCACGGCCGCGACATCTTCGCGCCCCTTGCCGCCAAGCTCCTCACCGGCGCGCCGCCCGAACGCCTGGGCGAAGAGGTGAACCCGCACACCCTCGTGCGACTCCCCGGGCTTGAGCCCGTGCACACCGATGCCGTGGTGGACGCCATGGTGCTCCACGTGGACCGCTTCGGCAATTGCCTGCTCAACCTGGAATGCGAAGCCTACGCCAACATGATCCTCAAGGCCCGTGACCCCGTGCTCGCGACGCCGGTGGAGATGCCGCTGCAACCGGCCTTCACCTACGAGAAGCTGGAGCCGGGACAAGTGGGCGTGCTCAAAGGCAGCCAGGGCTACCTGGAGCTGGCCATGAACAAGGAATCCGCCGCCTCCGTGCTGGGGCTCGCGCCCGGCGCGACCGTCCGCCTGCGCCTGGAACGTCACGGGTAGCGGACCACCACCGGGCCAGATACGCGCCCCCTCGCGAGACGGCCACGCATCGTGCAATCATGAATCGGTCGCGGCGGTGCTGCTTCGCCGCGCCGTCACAAACCACACCCCCCAGGAGGAGACGTGCCCCGTTGTCTTGAAGGCCTGCGCCTGGCCCTGTCCTTCCTCACCGTGCTTGCCCCGGCCCGTGCGGAACCAGACGACGCCTTCCCGCGCGCCCTGCCCTGGTTCCCTGTTGCGGGGCTTGTTGTCGGGCTCCTGGCCACGCTCCCGGCCTGGCTGGGACTCTTCGCGCACACGCCATTCCTCGCGGGATGGACCGTGGCTCTTCTTGGATTGCTGCTCACCCGGGGACTGCATGCCGACGGCCTGGCCGACATAGCCGACGCCGTGGGCAGCGCCGCCACCGGTGACCGTTTCTGGGCCATCCTCAAGGACAGCCGGGCCGGTCCCTTCGCCGTCATGGCCCTGGCACTGGCTCTCACGGCCCAGGCCTCGGCCTGCGGCGAACTGGCCTCCCAGGGCCGTCTCGGCGTGGTGGTCTGGTCTTTCGTGGCAGGCAGGACAGCAGGGCTCGCCGTGCTCCACGTCTGCCGTTCACGCGCCCGGCCCGGACTGGGCGCGCTCTTCGCTCGCGGCGCGACACCGCGACTAATCGCGTTGGGAGTCGCGCTCTGCGCGATCCTGGGGTTCGCCCTGGCCGGACTCCGGGACACCGCACTGGGGCTGGCCGCCTGCGCAGCCGTAACCTGGGCCCTCGCACGGATTTCTCGGCGTCAGGGTGGTTTCAACGGCGACTTCGTCGGCGCGGCTATCGTGCTGGGGGAAGTAACCGTCGTGCTGGCGGCGGTTGCCGCGTGAAGAGGGCTGCGTCGGCTTGGTGAGGGTGGTCAGAGGAATAACCTCCGGCGGGCAGAGAGGGCTCCGCACTTCGGACTCCCGCTTCGGTTCACGGTGACGTTCGGTGAGGTCGCGGCGGGGTGGGAAGCGCGGTCGGAGGCATCTTTTCTGTCCGCGCAGCCGTTCGCTGGGTGCGCCGAATGGGCGCATCAGGCGGAGAGGTGGAGGCCGATGGGGTCCGTGTTGAGCAGAACCTGATCGCCGCCGGTCTCCTCGGCCTTGTCGAGGAGGGCCGTAGCGGAGCGGATGAGGGCGTCGAAGCTGGCCATTTCGGCGCATTGCAGGCCGATGCTCACGCTCACGGTGATTTGGAGTCCTCCGTATTGGGCCGGGCCGGCCGCCACGTCGGCGCGGAATGCGTCGAAGGCGTCGAGGGCCTGCTCCGGGGTCATTTCGGCGTCGAGCACGCAGAATTCGTCTCCGGCGAGGCGGGCGAGGATGTCGCTGCCCCGGAAGTGCTGGCGCAGGAGCACGGCCACGTGGCGAAGCACGGTATCGCCCGCGTCGTGGCCGTGGGTGTCGTTCACTTCCTTGAGGCGGTCCACGCCGATGAGGGCCGCCGCGAGGCCGCGGTCTTCCCGGCGCAGGGTCGTGAAGAGTCTGTTGCCCGCGTCGAAGAGGTGTGTGCGGTTGCCCAGGCCCGTGAGCACGTCGCGGTTGGCGAGGTCCGCGAAGTCGTCAAGGAGGTTCAGCATGTCCACGTTCTGGGAGATGCGGCAGTAGAACTCCTCGGTCATGAACGGGCGGGTGATGAAGTCGTTTGCGCCGCTTTTGAGCAGTGCGGCCGAGGCTTCGCCGTCGTGTTCGGCGGCCATGCCGATCACGGCCACGTCGCGCAGTCCGCGCGTTTCGCGCACGGAGCGGGTGAGTTCCGCGCCGGTTGCGTCCGGGAGGATAGAATCCGTGAGGACCAGCCGCACGGAGGCGTCCGCGCGGGCGGTTTCCAGGGCGGTGCGCGCGTCGGCGCAGGGGATGGCCTGGTAGCCGTGGGCCGTCAGGAGACGTGTCAGGCGGGCGCGTTCGGCGTCGTCCGCCAGGGCCGCCACGGCGCGCAGCCCCTTGTTGCGCAGGATGCGGCGCAGCAGGCGCACCACGTAGTCCAGGGTGTGCAGGCCCTGTTTGAACACGTAGTCCACGATGCCCTTTTCCCACATGGCCTCGCGCAGTCCCGGGGCCATCTCGCCCGTGAACACCACGGCGGGCACGTTGTAGGCGAGCACCACGTCCACCACTTCGCCTTCGTGGGCGTCGGGGAGGTTCAGGTCCAGGAGCGCGGCGGCGAAACCGTGGGGATTCTCCGCCAGCGCGGCTTCGCATTCGGCGCGGGATTTGACCCAGGTGACGGTGCGTCCCACCTCGCGCTCCACGGTGCGGCGCAGGAGTGAACCGAAGGTGCGGCTGTCTTCGACGAGCAGGATCTCTTCCATGGCGGGGCCTCCAGTGGACGGATTACGGCGCGACGCCGGACACCACGAGCACGGCCAGTTCCTTGGGGCCGTGCACGCCGAAGGTGAGCGTCAGTTCGATGTCGGCGGTCTTGGACGGGCCGGAGATGAGCAGCGCGTTGGGGGGCAGCGGCCCGGCTTCGGCCAGTTCGGCCAGGGCATCCGCGAAAGTGGCCCGCACCTGGGATTCGAACAGCACCGCGATGTGCAGGGGCGGAACGAGGGAGAGCAGCCGGGACTCCGTGGCGTCGGGGGTAAGGAGCAGCGAGCCGTTTTCCGCGATGGCAAGGCGGACGCCTGTCACCGAGGCGTCCACGGCGAAGAGGGCGTCGCGCAGTTCCTCCACGGGGCGGTCCACGGGGAGGGGTGAGGGCATGCCGGGCCGGGCGAGGACCTCTCGCACAAGGGGGGCCACGCCGGAGGCGGGGCCGTAGGCCAAGGACGAAGGCGCTTTGGCGGCGAGCAGGTCGGCCAGGGCGTCGGCCATTTGTGCGGCGCTGGTGCGGATGACTTCGGTCTTCACGGCGGCCATGCGGGCGCAGAGGAGGTCCACGGCCTCGTGGCGTCCGGGCCGGGGGGGGCTCCAGGCGCGGTCGGGGGCCACGGGAGCGGGCGCGGCCGGACGGTTACGGGAGAGGCGGGCCAGAATGGCCTCGCGGGCGATGGCGCTATCCATGGCGGACTCCTTCCTCGCGCACGCGCTGGCGCAGGCTCTTGCGGGCAAGTTTGGGCAGCGTGCGGGCCTGGCTCCATGCGGCGAGAGGGCCCACGGCCGGGGTCCAGCGGCCGGTGAGGCGCGCGGCCAGGGCGAGCAGGCGTTCGCGCAGCCAGGGCCTGCGCTCCACGAAGGCCCAGAGACGCCAGCCCAGAGTCTTGACGGCGCAACGCTTGGCCCCGCGACCGCGCACGAGGCCCTGTCCGGGCGCGGCCTCGCACTCGGAGCGGATGCGGCGCAGGTGCCGGGCAAGAGGGATCATCACCGGGCAGACTTCCTCGCAGGCTCCGCAGAGGCTGGAAGCGAAGGAAAGGTCGCCCTTGGCGTCGAGCCCTTCCATCTGGGGCGTGATCACCGACCCGATGGGGCCGGGATAGACCGAGCCGTACGCGTGGCCGCCCAGGCGCGAATAGACAGGGCAGTTGTTCAGGCACGCGCCGCAGCGGATGCAGCGCAGCGAGCCGGAGAGTTCGGCGTCCTGGAACATGTTGGAACGGCCGTTGTCCAGGATGACCAGGTGCACCTCGCGGGGGCCGTCCAGTTCGTGCGGGCCGCGTGGGCCGCTGACCACGTTCACGTAGGTGGAGAGCAGCTGTCCGGTGGCCGAGCCGGTAAGCAGGCGCATGAGCGGCGGCAGGTGCTCGAGCTTTTCCACCACCTTCTCGAGACCCATGAGGGCGATGTGCACGTCGGGGCAGTGGGTGCTCATGCGCCCGTTGCCCTCGTTCTCGACGAGCACCAGGGAGCCGGTCTCGGCCACGGCGAAGTTCACGCCCGAGAGCCCGGCCTTTGCCGTGCGGAACTTCTCGCGCAGGACACGCCGGGCGATGGCGTTGAGCTCCAGCACGTCCTCGGTGTAGGGCGTGTCAGGGATGCACTTGGAAAAAAGTTCCGCCACCTGCTTGCGGTTCATGTGCAGGGCCGGAGCCGTGATGTGCGAGGGCGGCTGGTGGGCCAGCTGGATGATGAACTCGCCAAGGTCCGTTTCCACGGGGGTGACGCCGTGCTCTTCGAGGAAGTGGTTGAGCCCCATCTCCTCCGAGACCATGGACTTGCCCTTGACCACCGTGTCCGCCCCGTGGGCGCGCAGGATGGAGAGCACGATGCGGTTGGCCTCTTCGGTGGTCTCGGCCCAGTGCACGCGGATGCCGTTGCGGGTGCAGTTGGCCTCCAACTGGACAAGAAGCTCAGGCAGGCGTGAGAGTGTCCGGCCCTTGAGGGCCTTGCCGGTGGCGCGCAGCCTGGCCAGCTCGGCCGGGTCGGCGAAGAGGGCCAGACGCTTGCCGCGCAAGCCGCCCAGGGCGGACTTGAAGTTGCCGGCGATCTGAGGATCGGCCAGGGCCTTGGCCAGGGCGGCGGGGAAATCGAAGGAATCAGCGGCCATGGTTCGCCTCCCCGGCCCGGGTCGCGGGCTGTTGCGTCGAGGCCGTCCCGGAGACGCGCTCCCAGAGGAATTCGGCCACGTGCATGCCGCGCACGGGGCGTCCCATGCGCTGGGCGGCCGAGGTGATGTTGAGCAGGCAGCCGCAGTCGGCGGTGAGAAGCACGTCGGCGCGGGCGGCCAGCACGTCCTCCACCTTGTCGCGCACCATGGCGGCGGAGATCTCGGGGCGCTTCACGCTGAAGGTGCCGCCGAAGCCGCAGCACTCCCACTCGCGGGCCAGTTCCACCAGTTCCACGCCGGGCAGGGCGCGCAGCAGGGCCTTGGCGGCCGGGGTGGAGCCCGTCTCGCGCAGGGCGTGGCAGGAGGAGTGCCACACGGCGCGCACGGGCGGGCCGCTGTCGGGGAGCGTTGGCGCTGCCTCGGCCAGGAACTCGCAGAATTCGCGCACGCGCGCGCTGAAGGCCAGCACCTCGAAGAGCTCGGGGCGTCCCTCGAAGAGAGCGGGGTAGTGGTGGCGCAGCATCCCGGCGCAGGAGCCGGAAGGGACCACCACGGGCGCGTCCGAGCCCGCGAAGGCCTTCACCTGGGCCAGGGCCACGGCGCGGGCCTCGTCGGGGAAGCCGGAGTTGTAGGCGGGCTGGCCGCAGCAGCCCTGTTCCAGGGGGTAGGCCACCTGGAAGCCGCAATTTTCGAGCAGGCGGATGGAGGCCATGCCGGCGTCGGGGAACACGGCGTCGGCCAGGCAGGTGCCGAATAGCAGGACCTTTCCGGCGGGTGAAGGTCGGTTCATGAGGCGCTCGCTGGTTCGGTTGTCGTCGAGTGGAACAAAGCCCAGGGCAGGCCTGGCGGCTACGCGGGAGCGGATCAGTTGGTGCGGCCGCTGGCGGAACTCTGCTGGGTGAGGGCGCGCTGCTCGTCCACGGCGCGCTGGAGCTTCTGGGCGTTGGCCAGGCAGGTGGAGAGGGTCTGTCCGCAGGCGGCCTCGCACTGCTGGCGCTTGATGAGGTCGGTGTAGTCCATGCAGGCGGTGCGGCAGGTGAAGTCCGTGTTGTTGCACTCGCAGTTGAAGCAGGTGGCTGCGGGTGGCAGGCTCTGGATGGTCACCTGGTTCTGGGTTTGGGTCTGGCCGACGGCCGTGGTGGACTGGGCCATGGCGCTGGCGGGGAAGGCCGCGAGGGCGAGGGCGAGAACGAGGTGCTTGAACATGCGAATCCTCCCAGACCCTGGCTGCTAGGCCAGGGTCCGGGGGAAGTCAAGGTCTACTCGGGCACCACGTCGAGCACGGGCTCGCCGTAGGCGTCGGGCACGGGCTGCTTCACGGAGAGCAGTTGCATCCAGCGGCGGAAGGCGCTGACGATGACGATGGTCATCAGGCACATGACGATGATGGCCATGGTGGCCAGGAGGTACATGTTCTTGGGCAGGTAGGTGTTGGTGATCTGCAGGAATCCCGCGTACATGGTGATGCACACCAGGGAAAGGCCCGGGACGGCGGTCATCCAGGCGTAGCGGGCCTTGTTCATGCGGATGAGGAGCGTCGTGCCGATGAGCAGGCCCACGGCGGCCAGAAGCTGGTTGGACATGCCGAAGAGCGGCCAGATGGTGCCGATGTCCCCGGTATAGACCAGATAGCCCCAGGAGAAGGTGAAGATGCCGCTGGTGATCACGATGCCGGGCCACCAGCGCTTCTCGGCGAACCTGGGCACGAACTGGCCGATCATTTCCTGGAGGAAGAAGCGGCCCACGCGGGTGCCGGTGTCCACGGCGGTAAGGATGAACACTGCCTCGAACATGATGGCGAAGTGGTACCAGTAGGCCATGAGGCCCTTCATGAAGGGCACGGAAGAGAAGATGTAGGCCATGCCCACTGCCAGCGACACCGCGCCGCCGGGCCTGCCCTGGAGCTTCTCGCCCACGGCGGTGGAGAGCTCGGGGAGGTTCACCACGGCCATGCCCAGCTTCTCGAAGGCGGCTGCCGGAGCGTTGATGGCGAAGTAGTCGGCCGGGACCATCACGCAGGCCGCGATGAGCGCCATGATGGCCACGAAGCCCTCGGTGAGCATGGCCCCGTAGCCCACGAAGAGGATGTCGCCCTCGGAGCCGATCATCTTGGGCGTGGTGCCCGAGCCGATGATGGCGTGGAAGCCCGAGATGGCCCCGCAGGCGATGGTGATGAACAGGAAGGGGAACACCGGCCCGGGGATGATGGGGCCGCCGCCGGAGACGAACTGCGTGGTGGCGGGCATCAGAAGGTCCGGGCGCACCCAGAAGATGCCTATGGCCAGCATGGCGATGGTGCCGATCTTCAGGTAGGTGGAAAGATAGTCGCGCGGGCACAGGAGCAGCCACACCGGGAGCACCGAGGCGATGAAGCCGTAGATGGGGATCGAGATGGCGATGTTGTTGCGCGACATGGTGAACATCCCCGCCAGGGTGGGGTTCTCCACCACGTGGGGTCCGGCCAGGATGGCCAGCACCAGGAGCGCCACGCCCAGGATGGACGCGCCTTTCACGTCGCCGTCGCGCCAGACGTGGAGGTAGACGCCCATCAAGAGCGCGATGGGAATGGTGGCGAACACCGTGAAGGTGCCCCACGGGCTGTGGAACATGGCGTTCACCACGGCCAGGGAAAGCCCCGCCAGGGTGAGGATGAGGATGAAGAGCACGGCCACCGAGGCCACGGAGCCGGTAGCCTTCCCGATCTCCTGGGTTGCGATGTAGGCTAGGCTCTGCCCCCGGTGGCGCACCGAGGCGAAGAGCACCACCGAGTCGTGCACGGCCCCGGCCACCACGCAGCCCACCAGGATCCACAATGCGCCCGGCATGTAGCCGAACTGCGCCGCGAGCACCGGCCCAAGCAGCGGACCCGCCGCCGCGATGGCCGCGAAGTGGTGGCCGAACAGCACGAATTTGTTGGTTTTCACATAGTCCACGCCGTCAGCCATCTTGACGGCGGGGGTGGGCCGCTCGGGCTTGACCCCCAGGACCTTGCGGACGAAAAAAAGTCCGTAGAAGCGGTAGGCGATGGCGAAGACGCAAAGAGAGGCAAAGACCAGGGTCAAGGCGTTCACGAAAAACCTCCTTCATGCTGGTTTGGCCGGTACGTCTTAGAGAGATGTACCGGGACGCTAAACCGCATAAGGAATCGCGTCAACCGGGCTATCCGGATTTCTGCCGTCCGCACAGGCAGATGGCTTCCTCAAGAACGTCCAGCACGCGCCCGCACAGGCCCCCGGCCGTGCCGCCCGCCCCGGGGGGGGGGCCGAAGAGCGTGAAGCGCGCCTCGCGCAGGCCGCGCTCGGGCACGGCCTCGGGGTCCACCCGGGAGAGCGTCAGGGCCAGGCGCTCGGCCAGCAGGTAGCCCGAGAGCCCGCGCGCCAGCAGCTCCGAATCGCGCGCGAAGCCCCTGCGACGGCGCTCCAGGAAGGACAGGGCCTCGTCGGTGGGTGAGAGGCTCCGGGCGTGGTCCAGCATGGCCAGGACGCCCGAGATCTGCGCGCCGGGCAGCCCCTGCCGCCAGCCCAGCAGCCAGCTCTCGCGCCAGGTGAAGAGCCCGTGGGCCCGGCCCAGCTCCACCACCCCCAGCATCAGCTCCAGGGCGCGCGTCAGGGCCGGGTCGTCCCAGGCGGGCGGCCTAAGCCCGATGGCCCAGGCGGGCGCGGGGGCGGGGGCCAGCTCCAGGCCCGAGAGTTCGGAGAGCATGTGCGCCAGCCAGGCGTTGGCCTCGGGCGCGCCGGGCGATTCCAGGTGCGCGTGGGAGAGCACGTAGCGCCCCCGGCCGAAGCTCCCCGCCGCCACGCAGGGGTCGCCCGGGGCGAAGGCCGGGGCCAGGCGCACGCCGTAGAGCGCCTCCCAGTCTTCCAGCACCTGCTCCGGGATGAGCGCCAGGGGGATGTCGGCCATCATGAAGCCGGGGCCGGGCTCGCCGTAGCGCGCCACCACCTCCACCCCCTGGCCGTGGGGCCGGAAGGTGGCGGGCCACCACACGGGGGCCAGGGGCGCGGAGAGCCCCGTGGGCGTGAAGGCCGATTCCTGGGGGTGGAGCACCACGTTGCCGCTGGCGAAGTGCTGGATGCGCTTGGGGAAGGGCTCGCGCGTCCAGGGGCAGAGCGCCAGGCCGCCGGGCACCGTGAGGCCCAGGCCCGCGCCGCCGCAGATGCCCAAATAGGCCCCTCCTGCGGCCACGTAGCGCCGGATGGCCTCCAGGCCGCGTCCCCCGAGGCTGGCGGCCTTGCGGCTGGAGAAGCCGCCCGGAACCACCAGCGCGGCCGGGGGGTGGGCCTCCAGGTGGCCCCTGGCGGCCTCGTGGGCGCGCAGCAGGCGCACGTTTGCGCCCATGGCCGCGAGCGAGCGCGCCAGCAGCACGCCCCAGAGGTGGGCTTCGTCCCAGAGCACGGCCAACATGGCCCCGTTGTGCCCCATCCCGACCACGGTGACAACTGGCGCAAAACAGGCTATTGCGCGGCCGTTCCAAAGGAGTGAGCACATGTCCGACACCACCCTTGCCAAAGGCTACGAACCCGCCGAGGTCGAGGCCCGCTGGCTCGAATTCTGGCGCGAATCCGGGGCCGGCACGGCCGACCCCCAGGCCCAAGGCGAACCCTTCTCCATCGTCATCCCGCCGCCCAACGTCACCGGGGCCCTGCACATGGGCCACGCCCTCAACCTGACCATCCAGGACATCCTCTGCCGCCACATGCGCCAGAAGGGCCGCAAGGTGCTCTGGGTGCCGGGCACGGACCACGCGGGCATCGCCACCCAGAACGTGGTGGAGCGCTCCCTGGGCAAGGAGGGCGTCACGCGCCAGGCGCTGGGCCGCGAGGCCTTCGTGGAGAAGGTGTGGGAGTGGCGCAAGGACTACGGCGGGCGCATCCTCAACCAGATCCGGCGCATGGGCGCCAGCGTGGACTGGACCCGCGAACGCTTCACCATGGACGAGGGCCTCTCGCGCGCCGTGCGCGAGGTGTTCGTGCGCCTCTACGAGGAAGGCCTGATCTACAAGGGCGACTACATCATCAACTGGTGCCCCCGCTGCCAGACCGCCCTGGCCGACCTGGAAGTGGAGCACGCCCCGAAAAAGGGCGGCCTCTACCAGATCCGCTACCCCCTGGCCGACGGCTCCGGCGAGCTGGTGGTGGCCACCACCCGCCCCGAGACCATGCTGGGCGACACCGCCGTGGCCGTGCACCCCGAGGACGAGCGCTACGCCGCCTTCGTGGGCAGGATGGTCAGGCTGCCGCTCACCGACCGCCTGATTCCCGTGATCGCGGACGCCTACGTGGACCGCGAGTTCGGCACCGGCGCGCTCAAGGTCACCCCGGCCCACGACATGAACGACTTCGAGCTGGGACGGCGCCACGCCCTGGAGCTGCTCCAGGTGATGGACGGCCAGGGCCGCATGAACGCCGCCGCCGGGCCGGACTTCGCGGGCCTCACCCGCGAGGAGTGCCGCAAGAAGGTGCTGGAGGCCCTCCAGGAGCAGGGCTTCCTGGTGAAGAAGGAAGAGCACGACCACTCCGTGGGCGAGTGCTACCGCTGCAAGACCGTCATCGAGCCCCACGTCTCCCCCCAGTGGTTCGTGAAGGCCGGCCCCCTGGCCCAGGTGGCGCGCAAGGCCGTGGAGGACGGGCGCACCCGCATCGTCCCCGACCAGTGGACCAGCACCTACTACCACTGGCTGGACAACATCCGCGACTGGTGCATCTCCCGCCAGATCTGGTGGGGGCACCGCATCCCGGCCTGGACCTGCCAGGCCTGCGGCCAGCTCGTCGTCTCGCGGGAAGACCCCGCGGCCTGCGCCTGCGGCGGCGCGCTCAACCAGGACGAGGACGTGCTGGACACCTGGTTCTCCTCGGCCCTGTGGCCCTTCTCCACCCTGGGCTGGCCGGACAAGACCCCGGAGCTCGCGGCCTTCTACCCCACCTCGGTGCTGGTGACGGCCTTCGACATCCTCTTCTTCTGGGTGGCCCGCATGATGATGATGGGCCAGCACTTCATGGGCGAGGTGCCCTTCCGCGACGTGTACATCCACGCCCTGGTGCGCGACGGCGAGGGCAAGAAGATGTCCAAGTCCACGGGCAACGTCATCGACCCGCTCGTGATGATCGACAAGTTCGGCACCGACGCCCTGCGCTTCACCCTGGCGGCCTTCGCGGCCATGGGGCGCGACATCCGCCTCTCGGAAGACCGCATCGAAGGCTACCGCCACTTCGTGAACAAGCTCTGGAACGCGGCGCGCTTCTCGCTGATGAACCTGCCCGCCGAGATCCCGGCGGCGGACCTGGACGCCGAGGGCCTGCCCCTGCACCACGCCTGGATCCTGCACCGCCTGGAGGCCGTGAAGGCCGCCACCGGACCGGCCCTGGAGGGCTACCACTTCAACGAGGCCGCCCAGGGGCTCTATTCCTTCCTCTGGCTGGAGTTCTGCGACTGGTACCTGGAGATGATCAAGACCGACTTCTCCGGGGACGACCCCCAGGCCAAGGCCGTGGCCGAGCGCTGCCTGTGGACGGTGCTCTCGGAGCTGCTCACGCTCCTGCACCCCTTCATGCCCTTCGTCACCCAGGAGATCTGGAGTCACCTGCCCGGCCACGCCGAGAAGGACCTCTCCAAGGTGGCCTACCCGGCGGCGCGTCCCGCCTGCGTGCGCCCCGAGGCCGAGGCGGCCATGAACCTGGTGCGCGAGGTGGTGGTGAGCGTGCGCAACATCCGCTCGGAGCTCTCCATCAGCCCGGGCCTGAAGCTCGACTGCCTGGTGCGCACCGCCGACGCGGCGGACCTCTCCGTGCTCCTGGGCAACGAGCGGCTGATCATGTCCCTGGCGCGCCTGGCCACGTTCACGGCCGGTCCCGGCGTGGCCGCGCCCAAGGCCTCGGCCAGCGCGGCCGCGGGCGGCAACGCGGTGTTCGTGCCCCTGGCGGGCGCGGTGGACTTCGACGCGGAGCTGGCGCGCCTGGGCAAGGAGCTGGCCAAGACCGCCAAGGAGGCCGAGATCGTGGGCCGCAAGCTGGCCAATGAGGACTTCACGGCCCGCGCCCCGGCCGAGGTGGTGGCCAAGGAGCGCGAAAAGGGCGAGATGCTGCGCGAGAAGGTTGCCAAGCTCGAAGAGCTGCGCGCGCGCATCGAGGGCCTCCGGGGCTAGGCGCGAAGGGCTGCGGCTGCCGCACGGCAGCGGCGCGAAGAAACGAACGAGGCCCGGTCCCCGCGAAGGGGCCGGGCCTTATGAATTTTCAAGCGGATGGCGACCTGGCTAGAGCGCACGTCCAGGGTTGGAATTCATCGCGCCGCGGCGACGCTTCATGAAGGCGACGCCCGCGGCGCCAAGGCTCATCAGCAGCATGGTCCCTGGCTCAGGAGTTGCGGAAGGTGGATTGTCCGTGTCTACGGTCAAGGCCGTCATGGTTACGCGATGCGTTCCCTCGATAGAATACAAAAGACCGGTATTGAAAGCGTTGAAGTCGCCTGGATCCAGTCCTGCTCCAGTTTCTATGCCGTCGACACGAAATTTGTTGACGCCTGTTCCGCTAAAATTGAAGTCCTGCGTCCATGACCAATCCTTTGCAACCTGAAACAGGTCTCCGGAGCTGTCGAAGGTGTAAATATTGTAGAGACCGTCTCCGATGTTCGGCAGGTTGATTGCTTGTATCAGTGCTCCGTCGTCTGTCTTATAGTCGTATCCGACGGCCACTACAGGGTCGATGTATGTCATCGTGCCTGGTGTCGACTCCACTGAAAATCCATATTCAACAAGCGGTGCTCCGGGGGATGTTGTAATGTCCACGGAGGTCGGCAGGTACGGGTCATCTTTCCCGCCTGATCCGCTGGATGTGAAATTCGCAATGGCTTTGTTCAGAAAGGCGGTCCCCGAATATTCGTAGTATGCTGTCTGTTGGATGAGTTGGCTTCCCACGAGGGTTACCGGGACGAGTCCCCCCCTTGCAGTGAAGTTAGACCCAATTGAATTTGTGGTCGCGACTACAAAGTCATACGAAAACTTGTCAGCGATTGGTCCTTGGAGCAGGCCTTCGATGGAAAGGCTGGCGGCATTCCATGTGTTGTCGGACGCAGGTTTGAAATAGTTGCTTATAAATGACACCATTGATGTGTTTGCGTATGAATGTGTTGCACTGTCCATCAGGTCGCTTACAACGACAGAAGATTCTTTTATGCTGCCCATCTCTGCGGGCTTCCAGATGGGATCAATTGTTGATGTCGCGTTCTTTGTTCCTGTCGAGTTCCAGTACTGGCCAGAGTTCGCTTGGCTTGAGTATGTTCCTGTTACTATGTTGCTGAATGTTATTTCAAATGTTGCATTGCCAGTGAAGTTTCCCTGGATAGGTTGCGGAGTGGCCCCTAGAATGCTCAGCTTGTCAAAATTGTATGTAAAGTTAAATGTGCTGCTTGTCTGGGCATGGGAGCATACCGGGACAAGGAGCATGGCGAGAAAAAGGATTGTTTTCATTCGTTGTCTCCTTGGGCGTGGCTTGTTCCTGGGTGTACTCTGTATGTGTCTGTGGTGATGAAAAGCAATGCAATTGAGAAGCCACCAGACAAGATTAGTCTGATCTGGTTTTGTAGTACGCGAACTGGCTCTGTCCTAAGCAAATATTGTTCCTGGAGGATCGGCAAATAGACCTGAAAACCTGGCTCTGTTGAAGCCGGGCGGATGTGCTCAAGGTGAAACCGATGGCTGAAGTTCGCGACGAATGCCTGCCTTTTGCCTAGGATCAATGGACATTTTAGCGGTTTGCGGCAGAGTACGTGTGTCTGTCGCGACATACCGGGGCATCTCGAGGATGCCTTGAGGCGGTGGGATTTGAGAAGGGAGGGGGAAATGATTCGTGATTCCCCCATTGTCTGGGATGGTTGAGAATCCAGATCGGGCCATTCGTCCAGGGGCGGGGGTGTAAACAAACTCGACTATCGTGGAAAACTTCTCGACCCTTTTGGTCGCTGAGGTGTGTCGTCATGCCTCGCATCAACGGCTTCGAAGTGTGGTTCAGAAGATGCGTTTGCCCGGCTTTTCCGCCGCGCCCGCGCAGGCCCCGGCGATGTCCTTTTGAAGCGGGGAGGCGGGCGTTAACGCGGCTTGTCGGGGCCGTCGCTCCGGGGGAGCGGTCGCGGGCCGCAGGGACCGGGCAGCTCCCGGGCAAAGGGCCAGGCGTTGGAGAAGGCCCGCCCGGTTCACGCTTCCGGGGTGAGGAGCGACCCCGCGCGGGCCTGCAGGCATGGTCCGCCTAGGTCCCGGTCCACTGCGCCCAGAGCGTGCGCTCCCTGGGGCCGTCGAACTCGCAGAAGTAGACGCCCTGCCACGTGCCCAGGCGGATGCGGCCGCCTGAGACGATGAGCGAAAGCGACGGCCCCATGAGGCTGGCCTTCACGTGGGCGTCGGAATTGCCCTCGGCGTGGCGATAGCCGCCGCGCTGGGGCACGAGGCGCGCCAGGATGTCCAGCATGTCGCGGGCCACGTCGGGGTCGGCGTTCTCGTTCACGGTGAGCCCGGCCGTGGTGTGGGGGCAGAAGAGCGTGAGCACGCCCTCGCTCCAGCCGTTGGCGGTCGCCAGTTGCTGGAGGTCGCGGGTGATGGGCTTGAGCTCCTCGCGGCGCAAGGTAGTCACGGTGAGGGTCAGCATGGGGTATTCCGTCCGCTGTCTTCGCGGGCCGGGCGCGCGCCGTGGGCGAAGGCCGGGTCGTAGAGCTTCGAGCGCGTCCCGGCCTGGTGGCCGGGCAGCACCAGGAAGAGGGTCTGGCTGGTGAGGCCGCGCGCGCGCACCAGCTCGGGGAAGTCCCGCACGGTGGAGAGGTGCAGCTCCTGCTCGGGCCAGCCCACGCGGTGGGCCACGGCCACGGTGGTCGCGGGGTCGTGCCCGGCGGCCAGCAGCTCCTCGCGCACGGCCTCGGGCATGTGGGCCGAGAGGTAGACGGCCAGGGCGCTCTTGTGGGCGGCCAGGGCGCGCAGGTTCTCGGCCTCGGGCACGGGGGTGCGCCCGGCCAGGCGCGTGAGCACCAGGGTCTGGGTCACCTCCGGGGCCGTGGCGGGAATGCGCAGGGCCGCCGAGGCCGCCGAGGCCGCCGTGACGCCCGGCACCACGGCGTAGTCGATGCCCTCGGCCTCCAGGAGGCGGGCCTGTTCGGCCACGGTGCCGTAGAGGGCAGGGTCCCCGGCCTGGAGGCGCACCACGAAGCCGCCCGCAAGCACGGTGTCGCGGATGGCGGCGTGGGTCTCCTCCAGGGTCATGGAGGCGCTGTCCAGGATTCTCGCGCCGGGCGCGGCCATGTCCGTGACGGCCTTGGGCGTGAGCGAGCCGGGATGGATCACCAGATCGGCCCGGGCCAGCAGTCGGGCGGCCTTGAGGGTCAGGAGCTCCGGGTCGCCGGGTCCGGCCCCCACGAAGTGGACGCGGGGGGTCACGGGTGGCGCTCCCCGGGGCGGCTGGAGAGCTTGTTGTAGGCCCAGGTGAGGGCCACGGCGTAGAGGGCCGCGCCGATGCCCAGCAGGGCGTTGTAGAAGGGCGGGGCGGCCAGCGCCAGGCGGATGCCCAGGGTGGCCAGGGCGTAGCCGGAGTTGCGGAACACGGCCAGGTAGCCCGGGATGTAGCGCTGGGAGAGCAGCACCAGGAGGATGTCGGAGAACACGAGCACGGTGTAGAAGGTCTCGAAGAACTCGAACGTGTGGTTGCCCGTGAAGCCCTCGAGGATGGCCCGCCCGCCCAACAGGGCGAAGAGCGCCAGGAGCGTGAGCGCCACGATCTTCTTGGAGGCGATGAAGCTGTAGCGGGCCTGCCCCGGCCGGGCCTTCTCGGTGCGCTGGCCCTGGTCGTGGGAGAAGATGAGCCGGGTGTAGACGCCCAGCAGCGCGAAGATCACCAGCGCCCCGGAGCCGTCGGAGACGATGCGCAGGATGGGCGTCCAGTCCGCCGTCACGTGGATGGGCTCGGGCAGGTTCACAAGCTCCTTGAAGGCGTTGCGCAGAAGGATCAGCGAGAGAATCTCGAACTGCTTCACCATGGACTTGGAGAAGGAGCAGGGCAGCGCGAAGATGAGCCCGATCACCTCCATGATGAGCACCAGCGTGAAGGCAACGGAAACCGCGTTGAAGTGATGGTCCGGCGTGACGTTGGTGAGGGGCGAGGGCAGCATCCCCTGGCGCTTGAGTTCGATGCCCGCCAGGGAAACCAGGAAGATCACCACCAGCGCCCCGGAGATGGCCCGCTCTGTCCTGGGGTTCTCCCAGAAGCGGGTCATGGGCTCGAAGAGGTTGGTGGCTGTTTCGTAGAGCGATTGCATGGGCTTATCCTAGCACGTTTGAAGGGGTTTGTCCGCCCGGACGATGAACACCGGGTTCAGGGCGGCGAGGCGCTCGTCCCCGGCCAGGGGCTGGCCCAGGCTGGCCTGCGCCTGGAGCGTGCGCGTCGGCCAGCCCAGGGCCGCGAAGCGCTCCCGCAGGAGCGCCAGGGAGCCCAGGAGCACCACGGCCGCCACCACCCGACCGCCGGGGCGCAGCCTGCGGCAGGCCTCGTCCAGCACGGCGGCGCCTTCGAGGGAGTCGCCCCCCAGCGAGCCGCCGAGGAAAATACGCTCCGGGTCCGGCAGGTCCGCGAAGGCCCCCGGGGCCTCGCCCAGCACGGCCCGCACGCTCCAGGCCCCGAAGCGGCGCACGTTGCGCAGGATCATGGCGTGGCGTTCCGGGTCGCGCTCCAAGGCCCACACCTGCCCGGGGCCGGCCAGTGCCGAGGCCTCCACGGCCACCGAGCCGCTGCCCGAGCCCACGTCCCACACGGTCATGCCCGGGGCCAGGCCCAGGGCCGCCAGGGCGCAGGCGCGCACGGGCCACTTGGTGATGAGCCCTCCCCGACTCTCGTAGTCCTCGTCGGGGATTCCCAGGCGCGGCGGCCCCTGGGGGGCCTCCGGGGCGCGGACCACCGCCACGTTGAGCGCCGCGAAGCGTTCCCCGGCGGCCTGGGCCGGGGTGAGGCGGCGCACGCGCTCCCCGGGCGAGCCCAGGTTTTCCAGGACGTCCAGGACGGCATGGTCCAGGCCGCGTTCCAGGAGCAGCCGGGCCAGCGCGTCGGGGGCGCTCTCGGGGCCGGTGAGCACGGCGGCGCGGCCTTGGCGGGCCAGGGCGTGGAACAAGGGGCCGGTGTCGTGGCGGCCGTGCAGCGAGACTGCGGGGAGGTCCTGCCAGGGCAGGCCCAGGCGGGCGCAGGCCGCCTGAACGCTGGTCACGGCCGGGAAGAAGCGCAGGCCGTCCGGGCCGAAGCGCTCCAGGAGCGTGGCCCCGATGCCGTAGAAAAGGGGGTCGCCGTCGGCCAGCACGGCCACGCGCAGGCCCTTGCCGCGCAAGGCCTCCAGGCGGTCCAGGGCCTGGAAGAGGGGGGCCTTGAGGGGCACGCGTTCCCCGGGCGGACCAGGGAAGCGTTCCAGCAGGCGCGCGCCACCGGCCAGCGCCTGGGCCGACTCCAGGGCTTCCTGGGCCGCCGGGGCCAGGGGCTCGCCCATGCCCAGGCCGATCACGTGAAGGGGAGGGAGGTCCGACGAAGCGTGCATGCCCTGGCTGTAGGGCCTGACGGCCCCGGCGTAAAGGGGGGAGCTGTTGACGCGCCCCGGGGTGGCGTCCTAGAAACCGGCGCAGGCGCGCCTCGCCGCGTCCATCCAGACTTTCCCCAAAGGAACCGCCATGATCAAGCACATCGTCATGTGGACTCTCAAGGACGAGGCCGAAGGCCGCACCAAGGCCGAGAACGCCAAGAAAATGAAGGAACTCCTGGAGGCGCTGCCCGGCAAGGTTCCGGGAGTGATCGACCTGGAAGTGGCCCTGGGCGGCATCTTCGATGCCGTGCCCGCCACGGACATCGCCCTCTACACCACCTTCGCCTCCAAGGAAGACCTCAAGACCTACGCCGTGCACCCCGAGCACCAGGCCGTGGTGGCCTTCATCAAGAGCGTGGCCGCCGAGCGCCGCGTCCTGGACTACGAGCTGTAGCCCTCGACGAGGAGCCCCTCGTCGAACCCGAAACAGACGATGCCCACGCGCGGCGCGTTTCCCGCGCGCCGCGCCCCCGCTTCCAGGAAGCCCCGCGCCGCCTCCAGGGCCCGTTCCAGCACGCGGGCCGCGAAGGCCCCCCGCAGCTCCCCGGGCACGATCTCCAGGGCGTGGCGGGCCGTGTTGGCCGCCGCCACGGCGCGGGCTGACGCCGGGTCCGCCCCGGCCTCGCGGGCCAGACGGGCCAGCAGGGCGAAGTCCGTGTCGCCCGAGCGGGCGTGGGTGTATGCCTGCCCCTGGGCCATCTTGGCCAGCTTGCCGAAGAAGCAGCCCCAGACGATCTCCTCGAAGCCCAGGCGGGCGGCCTCGCCCAGGGAGTGGGCGAAGAAGTCCGCAGCCTGGACGAAGGCCCGTTCGGGCAGCTCCGGGCGGCGCGCCATGAGCAGGCGTTCGCTGCGCCGCCCCGTGGAGAGGGCCGCCGTCTTGTCCCCGCTGGCGCGGGCCACGGCCAGGCCCGAGTCGATGGTGGCCTGCCAGGCCGCGTGGCTGAAGGGCTTCACCACGCCCTGGGTGCCCAGGATGGAGATGCCCCCCGTGATGCCCAGGCGCGGATTGAGCGTGCGCCGGGCCAGCTCCTCGCCGTGCGCCACCTCCACCGTCAGGCGGACCAGCCCGGTCCGCCCTGTCCCCGCTCCCGGTCCGGCGACGGCCCCGTGCCCGTCGTCCGCTCCTTCGCCGGTGAAGCCCTTGGCGTCGGCTCCGGCTTCGGCCAGGGCCTCGCGCGCGGCGGCCTCGATCTGGGCCAGGGGCGCGGGGTTGATGGCCGCCCGGCCCACGGGCACGGGCAGCCCCGGCAGGGTGACGCGGCCCACGCCGGAACCGCCCTCCACGATCACGGAAGTCTCCGCGCCGGGCTCCAAGGACGCCACGCAGCGGATGCGCGCGCCGTGGGTGGCGTCGGGGTCGTCCCCGCCGTCCTTGACCACCTCGGCCCAGGCGGTGCGGCCCGCGAGGCCGGTGCGGTCCACGGGGACCACGAGGCGTCCGGCTCCGGTATCGGCGAGTCTCGCGTCGTCGGGGTCGTCGGGGCGGGCGTCCGGGCGTGCCCCCTTGGGAATGGCCGCCCCCGCGCCCGGGGGCAGGGGGATGTCCGCCGTTTCGAGCGCGCGCCCCGTGAGCAGCAGCGTGAGGGCGGCCCGAGCGGCGGCGGCGGCGGCCGAGCCCGTGGTGAAGCCCTGGCGCGGCGCGCCCTGATGATGCCGCCTGGACACGGCGCTCAGCCCCCGGCGCGGCGCATGGCGTCCGCGAAGGCCGGGGCCAGCCCGGGGTTGGAGGCGAAATGCAGGTGCACGTAGCTGCCCAGGGCGTTGCCCGCCAGGAAGCCGCCGGGGCCTGGCAGGGGGCCTTTGCGCCCGGAGATGTCGTAGGCCCCGGGCAGGTTCGGGGCGGATTCCAGGCTGGAATAGTGGAATTCGTGGCCCCGGGCCGTGGTCCCGGCCGGGCCGAGGGGCGTGTCGCGCACGAAGCGGGCCTCGCGGTAGCCCAGGGCGGCGAAGCGCGGCCCCATGCGCGCCGCGCAGGGGAACGCCCCGGCCATGGGCCAGCGCCGTCCGGCGGCGTCCACCAGGGAGTCCATGAGGGCCATGAAGCCGCCGCACTCGGCCAGCACGGGCCGCCCGGAGGCGCAGAAGGCGCGCAGGGCCTCCAGCATGGTCCGGTTCTCCGAGAGGGTGCGGGCGTGCAGTTCGGGATAGCCCCCGGGCAGGTAGAGCCCGTGCAGGGATTCGGGCAGTCGCGCGTCGGCCAGGGGAGAAAACGGCACGATTTCCGCTCCGGCGGCTTCGAGCAGGCGCAGGTTCTCCTCGTAGACGAAACAGAAGGCGCGGTCCCGGGCCAGGCCCAGGCGCACCCGTTCTGCCCCGGAGGCGGCCGCCGGGTCGGGCTCGGGCATGTCCGGAACGGGAGCGTCCGGCGCGGGGACACGCGCCGCGAGGGTGGTGGGCGCGTGCGCCTCCTGGGCGTGCTCGGGCAGGAGCGCCAGGAGCCGGTCCAGGTCGATGCCTGCCTCCACCCAGTCGGCCAGGCGCTCCAACCAGCCCGGACGGTGCTCCAGGTCCTCGGCGGTGACGAGGCCCAAGTGGCGCGAGGGCAGCGCGAGGGATTCGTCGCGCGCGAGCATCCCCAGCAGCGGCACACCGGTCGCCTCCAGGGCCTCGGCAAGCACCTCGCGATGCCCCGGGCCGCCCACGCGGTTGAGGATCAGGCCCGCCACCCTCAGGCGCGGGTCGAAGCGCGCGTAGCCGGTGGCCAGCGCGGCCACGCTCTGGGCCATGCCGCGCGCGTCGGCCACCAGGGCCACGGGTGCGCCCAGGAGCCGGGCCATGTGGGCGGCGCTGCCCGGTCCGCCGGGAGGCCCCGTGCCGTCGAAGAGGCCCATGGCCCCCTCGATGAGGGCCAGGCCCGAGCCCCGGGCGTGGCGGGCCAGGAGGGCGCGGTTGGCCGCGTCGGGGAGCATCCAGGAATCCAGGTTGTGGCTCGTTCGGCCGCAGGCCAGACGGTGCAGGCCGGGGTCGATGAAGTCCGGCCCGGTCTTGAAGGGGGCCACGGCCACGCCGCGACGGGTCAGGGCCGCGAGCAGGCCCAGGGTGACGGAGGTCTTGCCGCATCCCGAAGAGACGCCGGCGACGAGGAGGCTTCTTGTCATGGCGGGCTCATGATAGGGCATGGCCCCATGATGGACAAGCCCACCGAAAAGCTCCTGCGCGCCGTCCCCGGCATCGGGCCGAGCATGGCCCGCGACCTCTGGGACCTGGGCGTGCGCGACATGCAAGGCCTGGCGGGCAGCGACCCCCGGGAACTCCACGACAGGCTCGCCGCCCTGCGGGGCGCGCGCCAGGACCGCTGCGTGCTCTACGTGTTCCGCTGCGCGGTGTACTTCGCGGCCACGCCGCCCGGGGAGCGCGATCCCGAGCGGCTCAAGTGGTGGAACTGGAAGGATTGACCCGTGCGGGCTCAGCGCCTGCGCTTGAACCAGGCGGCCAGTCCGACGAGCCCGGCGATCCAGCCCAGGCCCCCGGCGATGTCGCGCACGCGGTTGCCCTCGGCCTGGGCGGCCAGGCGGGCCAGCTCCAGGCGCAGCGGCGCGAGCTTCTCCTCCACGGCCTTGGCGGCGGCCCGCTCCACCAAGGCCTGGAGGCGCGCCTCGTCCAGAGGGAGGGCCGGGGTCGCCGGTGCGGCGGCCGACCCCGGGGGCGAAGCGGCCTGAGCGGACGCGGCCGGGGCGGTGTGCATCCGGCCCGGTTCTGCGGCCGCGGACATGGCGGCCCCGCCGGATGCGGCCGCCCCCGGGGGCGCGACCGCCTGGGGCCCCGCGACGCCGCCGGGCGCGACGGCCGGAGCCCGGCCCGGCCCGTCGGGGGGAGACGAGACCGGGCCGAGGTCCGCCGCCGTGAGGGTGTAGTCGGCCTGGTGGCCGTCACCGGCCTTGAGCACCAGGGTCAGGGGCGGGGTCAGGCCCGGGGGCAGCTCCAGTCGGAAGCTGCCGTCCTTGCCGGTGCGCGCCGTGGCGGCCACGCGTCCCGAGGCGTCGCGCAGCTCCACGGGGCAGGCCTGGGCCTTGCTCCCGTTGGCGAAGTAGCCCTCTCCCGTGAGCGCCCCGGCCTCGGCCACGGCGAACACGTTCACCTTGTGAGCCAGGGCCGCGCCGGGCCGGAAGAGGAGCGCGGCCGTCAGCACGGCGGCCGCGAAGGGGGTCCGGGCGGCCACGCTATCTGCCCGGCGCGGGGTGGAAGTAGACCCAGAGCACGCCGCCCAGCTCCACGGCCTTGTCCTTGCCGTCCTTCTTGAACTTCGCGTCGTCGTCGGCAAGCACGGCGAAACCCCACCAGCCCGCCCAGGGCACGGTCCAGGTGAACACGCCGTTGGGGTCGGTCTTCACGGTCTGGGTCACGTAGGCGTCGTCGGGGGCCTTGAGCGCGCCGTCCTTGTTGAAGAATTCCACCTCCACCTCGGCGTTGGCCAGGGGCTTGCCCTTGAAGAGCGCCTTCCCCGTGAAGGAGTTGCCCGCGTAGAGCGCGAAGGGCTTGGCCAGGGGCACGATTTCCAGCTTGAGGCCCAGGGGCTTGTCCCAGCCCTCGTCGTCGCCCAGGGCGGCCACCACGGTCTTGGTGAGGTGGACGATGAACTTGTCCTCGGCGGGCTCCCAGTAGGGCGGGGGGGTCATGGCGAAGACGTGCACGCCGGGGGTCTTCACGGCCCAGTCGGCCTTCCAGGCCTGCTTGCCGTCCAGGGTGACGGGGGCCAGGGAGGCTGAGATATCCTGCTTCCTGCCCTTGGCCCACAGCTCCAGTTTGGGTTTCTCCAGGTTCATGCCCTGGTTCTCCATGGGGTGCCAGAAGCGGATGTCCAGGGAGACGGTCTTAGCGCCTTCCTTGGTGACGATGTTCTTGTCCGGCACGGTCATGCCGAAGTGGGCCATGGCCGGGGCGGCCAGGGCCAGCAGGGCCAGGGCGGTCAGGACGGTCTTGCGCACGGTGCACCTCTTGTGTTGCATGAATTTACAGGAGGTGTAACCGAATGCACACGAAATTTCAACGGGTGCCACGCTCCGTGGGCTGGCTTAGGAGGATTTTTTCCCAGTCGCCCCCCACCATGCGCACGAGGGCGGCGCGGATCACCAGATCGTAGCCGGATTTGGCGAAGCGGCGGTCGCGGTAGATCTGGTCCATCTGGGCCACCACTGCCTCGGGGGGCAAGGGGAGCAGGGGGCGCAGGCAGTCGCGGCCCTTTGGGGTGTCGCCGAAGGCGTCCAGGCAGCGGGCGGCGGCCATGTCGCCGAAGCCCTGGATGAAGAAGAGCTTCTGGTGTTGGTAGGCACTTTTCCAGCTGTCGGCGAAGGTGTCGTGGGGCGTGTAGGGGGTGGCCACGAAGCCTTCCAGGTCGAGAGGCTGGAGCCAGGGATAGTCAAAAAGGATGCGCTGGTCGAACTGGGGGTCGCGCACGTGGCCGCCGGACTCCACGAAGTGGATGCCCCGGTCCTGGGAGTCCATGACGGCCTTGAGGGCCATCTGCATCATGGGCTGTCCCGAGGTGAGGGGGTCGCGCGCGGCGCGGTCCATGGCGGAGACGGCGCGCGAGACCACCACCATGGCGGGCATGGGCGTGCCGGGCTGGCTCTCGGCGTAGGCGCGCACTCCGGCGGAGGCCCCGGTCATGTAGGCGGTGCGGTCGTCGCGGGGGATGCGCAGCCAGTCGCGGGTGAGGGTCTGGCCGTTCTGGGCGTTCTGGGCGGGCTGCTGCCGGGGTTGGGCCAGCGCGGGAAGCGACGCGAAGAGGATCAGGCACAGGGCTGCCAGGATGCGCATAGGGGGGAGTCCTCGGGGCTTGGGTGAGTGTGCGGGGCCTCGGGGTCGGGTCTGCCCTGATAGCCCGCCGGGGGCGGCCCTGTCGAGAAGGGTTTTGAAACGATTGAATACAGAATGCAAAATACTTGACCTCTGCAAACCCCTGCACTATGCCCGGCCCATGGACACACCGCCCATCCGCCACGAGAACCTTGAAGACCAGGTGCTTGCGCGCCTGCGCGGCATGATCGCCTCGGGCGCGCTGCCCCCCGGATCGCGCCTGCGCCAGGAGGACCTTGCCCTGCGCCTGGGTGTGAGCCGCACGCCGCTCATCGCCGCCCTCAAACGCCTGACCCTGGAGGGCCTGGCCGTGTGGAAGCCCCGCTGCGGGGCCAGCGTGGCCGCCCTGGACGACGCCTCCCTGGCCGACCTCCTGGAGGTGCGCCTGCGCCTGGAGCCCATGGCCGCCGAACTGGCCGCGCGGCGCATCGAGCCCGCCGAGGCCCGCGCCCTGCGCGCGCGCTGGGAGGAGCTGGCCCGCTCCCCCGACACCCCGGAGCACTGCGCCGCCTTCGTGGAGAGCGACCGCCTCTTCCACTGGCGGCTGGCCGAGCTCTCCGGCAACCGCTTCCTGCTGCGCTCCCTGGAGCCCCTGAACATGCTCGCCGGGCTCTATCTGCACGGCACGCCCAGGCCCTGGGAGG
The DNA here is from genome assembly GCF_013019105.1 of Fundidesulfovibrio magnetotacticus. NCBI lineage: Bacteria > Pseudomonadati > Thermodesulfobacteriota > Desulfovibrionia > Desulfovibrionales > Desulfovibrionaceae > Fundidesulfovibrio > Fundidesulfovibrio magnetotacticus. The sequence continues at coordinate 78,588 of NZ_BLTE01000002.1, read as the reverse complement.
ACACCGCGCCCGAACACCTGGCCGTGATCCAGGCCCTGGAGGCGCAGAGCCCCGAGGGCGCGGCCCTGGCCATGCGCCGCCACATCCAGCGTTCGCTGGACGCGCTGCGCGAAACGCTCCCGCAACCCCCAGCCCTCACAGGGAGGTGACCCGTGCCACGCTTCAGCGCCAACCTGACCATGCTCTACACCGAGTCCCCCTTCGAGGAGCGCTTCGCCCTGGCCGCCCGTTCCGGGTTCAAGGCCGTGGAATACCTTTTCCCCTACCCCTACGAGCCCGAGCGTCTGGCCGGGCTCCTGCGCGACAACGGCCTGACCCAGGCGCTCTTCAACCTGCCCGCCGGGGACTGGGCCACCGGGGACCGGGGCATCGCCGCGGACCCGGCCCGCAAGGCCGAGTTCCGCCAGGGCGTGGAGCGCGCCGTGGAATACGCCCAGGCCCTGGGCGTGACGCGGGTGAACTGCCTGGCGGGCAAGCTGCCCCCCGGCGTCTCCTGCGAGGCGGCCTGGGACGCCCTGGCCGAGAACGCCGCCCACGCGGCCGACGCCCTGGCGGCCGTGGGGGCCTCGCTGCTGGTGGAGTTCATCAACCGCAAGGACATCCCCGGGTTCTTCCTGCACGGCACGGCCCAGGTGCTCCGGCTCATCGATGCCGTGGGGCGTCCCAACGTGTTCCTGCAATACGACGTCTACCACGCCCAGCGCGAGGAGGGCGAGCTGACCGCCACGCTGCGCGCCAATCTTGAGCGCATCGGGCACGTGCAGATCGCCGACAACCCCGGCCGCCACCAGCCCGGCACGGGCGAGATCGACTACCGCTTCCTGTTGGCCGAGCTGGACCGCATGGGCTACACGGGGCACGTGGGCCTGGAGTACGTGCCCGCCCCGGACACGGCGGGCTCCCTGGGCTGGATCGCCGAATACGGCTACACGCCGTAAAGGCTGCCCCGGACTCTCCCGGGAACGCCGAACGGCAGGTCGCCACCGGCGAATCGTCATCCAAAGGAGAACGCTATGCTGCGCGTCGGTTTCATCGGCCTGGGGATCATGGGCAAGCCCATGGCCAAGAACATTCTCAAGGGCGGCTTCCCCCTCACCGTGACCAGCCGCACCCGGTCCGCCGTGGACGAACTCGCGGCGGCCGGGGCCAAGGCCGCCGCCACGCCCGCCGAGGTGGCCGCCGCCTCGGACGTGGTGATCACCATGCTGCCCAACTCCCCCGAGGTGCGCCAGGTGGTCCTGGGCCCGGGCGGCGTGGCCGAGGGCGCGGCCCCGGGACTGGTGCTGGCGGACATGAGCTCCATCGCGCCCCTGGCCGTGCGCGAGATCGCCGCCGAATTGGCCGCCAAGGGCGTGGGCATGGTGGACGCCCCGGTGAGCGGCGGCGAGCCCAAGGCCGTGGAAGGGACCCTGGCCGTGATGGCCGGCGGCGCCCAGGCCGATTTCGAGCGCTGCCTCCCCGTGCTCCAGACCATGGCCGCCACCGTGACCCACGTGGGCGAGGCGGGGGCGGGCAACGTGGCCAAGCTGGCCAACCAGATCATGGTGGCGGGCAACATCGCGGCCATGTCCGAGGCGTTGGTGCTGGCGGCCAAGGCCGGGGTCGGCCCCGACGTGGTGCACAAGGCCATCCGCGCCGGACTGGCGGGCAGCACGGCCTTCGACGCCAAGGCCCCCCTGGTGATGGACGGCAAGTTCGACCCGGGCTTCCGCATCCGCCTGCACGCCAAGGACCTGGGCAACGTGCTGGAGACCTCCCACGCCCTGGGCGTGCCCCTGCCGCTCACGGCGCAGCTCATGGAGGTGATGCAGGGGCTCATGGCCTCGGGCCTGGGCGACGCCGACCACGGCGCGCTGATCCGCCACTGGGAGAAGCTGGCGGGCGTGGAGGCCCGGCGCGCGAAGGAGTAGTCCCGGGCGTGGCCAGCCGGGCGCGGGCGGGGCGCTCCGCGCGCTGGCGGCCCGCTCCACGCAATTCAGGCCCGTCCGCGCCTTCCGGCCCGGACGGGCTTTTTCGTTCAGCGCGCGCCGGGCGGGGGCGGGCAGGCCTTGCTCTGGCCCTCGTAGACCCGGATGGGCTCGTGGATGGGCACGATGGCCGAGAGCGAGTGCAGGCGCTCCAGGATGAATTCCGTGATGGCCAGCCCGCGCGAGAGCATGAGCGTGCCGTCCACGGCGCGCAAGTCCGCGGCCAGGATCATGCCCGGGGCCAGGCCCGGCAGGCGCACGTCGCGGATCTGACGGCAGTCCTCCCCGGCCACCAGGGCTTCCAGCGCGGCCAGGAGCGGCGCGCCGTAGCGCGTGGGGCGTTCGCTCAGGGCGTCCAGGGCCTGTTGCTGGGTCTTTCCGGCCAGGAGCAGGTCGTCGTAGTCCAGGGCCAGGAGCAGCAGGCGCGCGCCCAGGGTGCCCTCGATGCCCGCCTCGGGGGAGTCCAGCTGGCAGAGGATGATGTCGGCCACCTCTTCCATGCGGGGAATCTTCTTGATGAGCGTCGAGGCCGTGCGGATGCCCAGGTCGAAGGCGTGCTGCTCCTCGGGGTCCAGCTGGAGGCCGGAGTAGCGCTTGGTGAGGATGTCGTTCGGCACGGTGACGCAGCCGAGCTGGGAGAGCAGCGCCGCCAGCTCGTATTTGCTGGCCCCGGGCAGCTTCATCTCCTTGGCCAGCCCCGTCACCAGCCGCCGGATGCGGTCGGAGCGGCCGAACGCCTGGGGATTGACCATGGAAAGGATCTCCACGATCACGCTCACGCTGCCCAGGAGCGTGTTGCGCAGGAGGTCCTTCTCCAGGTTGAGCAGCCTGTTCTGCTCCAGGGCCGCGTCCACGGCCGTGGTGAGCTGATCCATGGAGCAGGGCTTGGTGAGGAAGCGGAAGACGCTGCCGGAGTTCACGGCGTCGATGGCCACGTCCATGTCCGCGTGGCCCGTGAGCATGACGCGCACGCTCTTGGGCGAGACGGCCTTCACCCGCGTGAGCAGCTCCACGCCGTTCATGCCGGGCATCTTGAAGTCGGAGACCACCACGTGGAAGGGGCCTTCCGAGGTGATCTTCTCCAGGGCCTCGCGCGGTCCCGGGGCCAGATGCACGTCGTAGCGGCGCTTGAGGTTCAGGCGCAAGGCGTCCAGCACCTTCTGCTCGTCGTCCACGAAGAGCACGCGGCCCTTGGGGGCGGGGCGCGCGGCCGGGGTCGGGGCCGCCGGGGAGGCTTCGGGGTCGGTCATGGGAATCCTTGCCTGGGCGGCGGATCGACGCCGCGCGGGGTGTTCGTGGGAAACGCCGCCTCAGCCGGAGGCCATGAGCAGCACCAGGAGCTGCCCGGCCAGGATGCGAAGGATCATCACCAAAGGGTAGACCGTGGCGTACACCGAGGCCGGGGCGTCGCTTTTCAGCATCTGCCCGGCGAAGGCCAGGGCGGGCGGATCGGTCATGGACCCGGCCAGCAGGCCGCACATGGAGGCGTAGTTGCACTTGAGGAACACGCGCCCGATGAGCCCGGCCACGAAGAGCGGCACGAAGGTGATGGCCGCCCCGGCCGCCAGCCAGTAGAGCCCCTCGCCCCCGGCGATGGCCGCCACGAAGCGTCCGCCCGCGCCAAGGCCCACGCAGCCCAGGAAGAGGCTGATGCCCACCTCGCGAAGGATGAGATTCGCCCCGGGGTGCATGTACCACACCAGCCCCCCGAAGTGGTGCAGCCGCGACAGGAGGATGGACACCAGGAGCGGCCCCCCCGCCACGCCGAGCTTGATGCCCGAGGGCAGCCCCGGCAGGGCCACGGGGATGGCCCCGGCCACCGTGCCCAGCAGGATGCCCAGAAAGATGGGCAGCACGTGGGGGTGGTCCAGGTCCTTGGCCTGGTTGCCCAGCAGGCGCTCCACCTGGGCCAGGCGCTCGGGCTGGCCCACCACCTGGAGCACGTCGCCCAGGTGCAGGTGCACGTCGGGGCCGGGGGTGAACTGCATGCCCGCGCGGCCAAGGCGCGTGGGGTTCACCTCGAAGGTCTCGGCCAGCTTGAGCTCCGCCACGCTCTTGCCCACCACCTGGGAGCGCGTGATCACGAAGCGGCGCATCTCCAGGGGGCCGGGCACGGCGGGCAGGTGGGTCCGGCTCACGCGGCCAACCAGCACGGCGAGCTTCTCCAGCACGTCGGGGCGTCCCACCGCGTGCAGGAGCATCCCCTGCCGGAGCACGGTGGAGGGCACGGCCACGCTCACCTGGCCCGCCAGCATCACGCGCGAAACGGCCGCGCCGGTCTCCGTCAGGCCCGGGGCCTGGCCCAGGGTCAGGCCCTCCAGGCCGGGGTTGGCCACCTCGAGGGTCACGGTCTCCAGGGGCGGGGACTGGGCGCGGGCCATCTCCTCCATCTGGCGCAGCTCGCGGGCCGGGTCGATGCGGAAGATCAGGCGGATGAGGAGCATCACCAGGATGATGCCGAAGATGCCGAAGGGGTAGGCCACCGCGTAGCCCAGGCCCGCCTCGCCCACGGCCTGGGCCGCGCCCTGGGGCATGACCTCCTGGAAGGCCTGGGCGGCCGCCGCCAGGGAGGGCGTGTTGGTGGTGCCGCCGCTGAAGAGCCCCACGGCCACGGGCACGGGGAGCCCGCCGTACACGTGCAGAAGCGCCGTGATGGCCACGCCCAGGGCCACGATGAGCGCGGCCATGGCGTTGAGCCGGAAGCCCCGGCGGCGCAGTGAGTCCGCGAAACCGGGCCCAACCTGCATGCCGATGGTGTAGACGAAGAGGATGAGCCCGAACTCCCGGGCGAACTCCATCACCTCGTGGTTCAGGGAGAATCCCAGGTGCCCCAGGGCCAGGGCGCTGAAGAGCACGCCCCCCACGCCCAGGCTGATGCCCATCACCCGCACCCTGCCCAGGGCCAGGCCAAGCACCACCGCCAGGCTCAGGACCACCACGGCCTGGGCGGGGGTGTGATTCGTGAACAACTGCGCGAACCAGTTCATGGCGTCTCCGCCGCCTGACCCATGGTCGGGCGGGCGTGGTGTGCGGGCGTTGGACCGGCGCTTCGCCCGCGCGCCGTCCGGCCGGACCCGATGCCCGTCCGGCCGCGGCGCGCCGGGATCGCGCTCGCCCGAGGGCCGCAGGCCGGGGGCCGTCCGGCCTAGATTTCCACCTGGTTGCCCAGTTCCACCACGCGCCCCGGCGGGATGCCGAAGAACGATGTGGCGTTCCAGGCGTTGCGCGAGAGGAACGCGAAGAGCGTCTTGCGCCAGTTGGCCATGCCGGAGTCGCCCGAGGTGAGCAGCGTCTCCCGGCCAAGATAGAAGGAAGTGGCGTAAACGTCCAGGTACAAGTCTTTTTCCCCGGCCAGTTCCAGGATGTCCGTGACGTTGGGCGTCTCCATGAAACCGTAGCGGGCCGTCAGGCGGTAGAAGCCCTGTCCCAGGGCCTGGGCCTCCACGCGGTGGGCGTCGTCCACGCGGGGGGTCTCGGCGGCGAGGATGGAGAGCAGCACCACGCGCTCGTGCAGCGCCTCCTCGTGCTTGAGGTGGTGCAGGAGCGTGTGGGGCACGCCCTCGGGCGAGATGGACATGAACACCGCCGTGCCCGGGGTGCGCACGGGCGGATGCGCCGCCACGTCGCGCAGGAACACGTCCACGGGCACGCGCATGCGGCCGTAGTGCCTGGCCAGGAAGGAGCGGCCGTCGCGCCACGTGACCATCACCGCCAGCACGCCCAGGGCCAGGCTCAGGGTGAACCAGCCCCCGTCCACGAACTTGAGGAGGTTGGCCCCAAGGAAGGCCAGGTCGAAGGCCAGGAACACCACCAGCAGGCAGGCCGCCCGGCCGGTGGGCCATTTCCAGTTGAGCCTGGCCACTTCGAAATAGAGGATGGACGTGATGGCCATGGTGGCCGTGACCGCGATGCCGTAGGCCGCCGCAAGGCGGCTGGATTCCTGGAAGGCCAGCACCAGCCCCAGGCAGGCCAGCATGAGCAGCCAGTTCACCGTGGGCATGTAGATCTGGCCCGCCGCGCGCTCGGAGGTGTGCACGATGCGCATGCGCGGGGTGAAGCCCAGCTGGATGGCCTGCTGCGTGAGCGAATAGACCCCCGAAATGAGCGCCTGGGAGGCGATGATGGTGGCCGCCGTGGAGAGCGCCACCATGGGGTAGAGCAGGGCCTCGGGCACCAGACCGTAGAAGGGGTTGAAGGCCTTTTCAGGGTCGTCCAGGAGCAGAGCGCCCTGGCCGAAGTAGTTGAGCAGAAGCCCCGGGAGCACCACGGCGTACCAGGAGATGCGGATGGGGTTGCGCCCGAAGTGGCCCATGTCGGCGTAGAGGGCCTCGCCGCCGGTGATGCACAGCACCACCGAGCCCAGCACCACGATGCCGTGCAGGTGGTTCACGGCGAAGAAATCCCAGGCATACAGGGGGTTCAGCGCCGCCAGGATGCCCGGGTGGCCTGCGATCTCCACGGCCCCCAGACCCCCGATCACGGCGAACCAAAGGATCATCACCGGCCCGAACACCCGGCCGATGGAGGCCGTGCCGTGCTTCTGGAACATGAAGAGCCCCACCAGCACCACGCAGGTGAGCGGGGCCACGAAGTCCTTGGCCGCCGCCGTGGCCACCTCCAGGCCCTCGATGGCCGAGAGCACCGAGATGGCGGGGGTGATCACGCCGTCGCCGTAAAGCAGCGCAGCGCCGAAGGCGGCCATGAGCATCATGTGCGGCCAGTGCCGCCCCTTGCTGGCGGGGCCGGAGCGCAGCATGGCCAGCAGGGCGAAGATGCCGCCCTCGCCCTTGTTGTCCGCGCGCAGGATGAACACCACGTACTTGAAGCTGACCACCATGGTCAGCGACCAGAAGATGAGCGAGAGCACGCCCAGCACGTTGCCCGGCGTGACGGCCACGGCGTGCATGCCGTGGAAGCATTCCTTGACGGTGTAGAGGGGGCTGGTGCCGATGTCGCCGTAGACGATGCCCAGGGCGGCCAGGGCCAGGGATGCGGTCTCTCGCGGGGAGCAGGCCCCGTGGCCATGGGCCGGGCCGTCCCCCGGCAGGGAACAGGAAGACATGGAAACCTCCGGAAACAGGGGCCAGGGCGGCCCCCGCGAGGCGGAGGTCTCCCCTTCGAAGCCTGCGAGGTTAGCTGACGGGCTCGGGCCGAAAGGTGCCCTACGCGTTGCCGCGATGCGCCCCTGCCGTGGGGGAGGCGAAGCTCCCGCTCGACGTGGTGGTTCCCCCGCTCCCGCCCCGGGCGGGATTCGGCTGCATGGCCCGGCCTCTACGCCCGGGCCGGGCGGCTGTCAACGAAACGGAGGTGTCCAAGGCTTCTTTTCCGTGGTAGGAGGAGTTCAAACATCGCGACGGAGGCGATCCATGAACGTGCTCATCGTCTACTATTCCATGTACGGACACATCCACGCCATGGCCCAGGCCGTGGCCGCGGGCGTGGCCGAGGTTGACGGGGCCAGCGCCCTGATCCGCCGTGTGCCCGAGACCCTGCCCGACGAGGTGCTGGCCAAGATGGGCGCTCTGGAGGCCCAGAAGGCCCAGGCCCACGTGCCCGTGTGCACCGTGGAGGAGCTGGCCAAGGCGGATGCGATCATCTTCGGCACGCCCACGCGCTTCGGCAACATGTGCGGCCAGATGCGCCAGTTCCTGGATTCCACGGGCCAGCTGTGGATGCAGGGGGCGCTGGTGGGCAAGGCGGGCTCCGTGTTCGCCAGCTCCGCCACGCAGCACGGCGGGCAGGAGTCCACCATCCTCACCTTCCACGTGACGCTCCTGCACCAGGGCATGGTGGTTGTGGGGCTGCCCTACGCCTACCAGGGCCAGATGGGCGTGGAGGAAGTGAAGGGCGGTTCGCCCTACGGGGCCACCACCATCGCCGGGGGCGACGGCTCGCGCCTGCCCTCGGACGCGGACCTGGCCGGGGCGCGCTGGCAGGGCCGCCACGTGGCCCAGATCGCCAAGAAACTGGTCGGTTAGAAGCTCGAAGGGCCGGGGAATCGCTCCCCCGGCCCGGCTGACGGATGGTCCCCCGTCCGCTTGCGCGTAGCGCGGGCGGACGGGGGATTCGCGCGTCAGGCGATATCGTCCAGGACCTTCACGTCCATGGACTCGATGAGTTCCGGGGCGTCGGCGCGCCAGGCGGCGATGTGCTCCGTCTCCAGGTGGGACTGGAGCAGCGCCCGGCTCTCCCAGGCCTCCATGAAGACGAAGACGCGCGGGTCGTCCTGGCTTTTGTGCAGCACGTAGCGGATGCAGCCCTTGTCGGTGCGCGAGGGCGCTACGAGCGCGCGCAGGCGGGCTTCCACGGCGGCCTCGCATCCGGGCCTGGCGACCACGGTGGCGACCACGGCGACGGGCTTCACGGCCGCCTCCTTACGCCCCCGCCGCGTAGGGCAGCGGCGGGTAGGCGTCCTTCACCGGGGCCAGGGCCTTGCCCATCCAGGCGATGGTCTTGCCCAGGTGGCGCATGTTGCGCATGGCCTCGTCGTCCCCGGCCACCTCGCCGGGGTTCAGGCCGTTGCCCCGGTTCCAGTAGATGGACCCGGGCACGATCATGCCCGACATCAGGTACATGTGGTTGATGGTGTCGAAGACGTGGATGGCCCCGCCCCGGCGCACGGCAACCACGGCCGCGCCGATCTTGCCCCCGAACTTCCCCCCGTTGGCCAGGGCCACCAGGCCCGCGCGGTCGAGCAGGGCCTTGAGCTCGGCGGTCACGTCGGCGAAGTAGGTGGGCGAGCCCAGGATGATGGCGTCCGCGGCCAGAAGCTTTTCCATCACCTCGTTGAAGCGGTCGTTGTCTACGGCGCAACGCAGGTTCTTGTTCTCGAAACACTTGTAGCAGGCCATGCAGCCGCGGATCTTGCGCCCGCCGATCCGCACGTACTCGGTTTCCCAGCCTTCCTCCTCAAGGGATTCAAGGGCCTTGCGCAACAGGATCTCGGTGTTGCCGCCCTTGCGGGGGCTGCCGTTCACGGCGACGACTTTCATGGATGCTCCTCCTCGGACGGGCTTGACGCCCGGTGTATGGGGCTCCTATGGTCCGTTCGCGCGACGAGCGCAAGTACGGTCTGGATTGTACCATACTATCAGGAAGTATAGCATGAAGACGGCCATCGCGCCCTGCGCGGTCAAGGAACTGGGGGACAAGCGCTACCGCTGCTTTTTCGAGCTGACGCTCCTGGTGATGGGCGGCAAGTGGAAGCCCATCGTGATCTACCACCTGGGGCGCGCGGGGGTGATGCGCTTCTCGGAGCTGCGCCGATCCATGGCGGGGGTGACGGAGCGCATGCTGGCGCGCCAGCTGCGCGAACTGGAGGCCGACGGCATCGTGACGCGCACGGTGTTCCGGGAGGTGCCCCCCCGCGTGGAATATGCGCTCACGGACCTGGGGCGGGGCCTGGTGCCCATCCTGGAGGAGCTGCGCGACTGGGGCGCGGCCTACGAGCAGGCCATGGACGCCGAGGGCCGCTTCCGGGGGCCTGGCTACGAGAACCCCGTGCCGGGCCTGCGCTCGGCGGTGTGACCGGCGCGGCGAGTCCTGCCCGGGGTTCGGCTTACGGGGAGCGCCGTGCGCCTGGCCGGGCGCGCACCGCGTCCCTGCTGCGGAGCATGAGGCCGGGGCGAGGGGAGGGGCGGTCCCGCCATGACGAGCCGCCCGCCCCGCCTGAAGGCTCGCCCTATCTGCGCTTGAGGGCCTTGCCCGCGTTCCAGCAGTCGCCCACCTTCGCGCCCAGGGCGTAGTAGCCCAGGGTGGCCATGTCGAAGAGCAGGGGGCGCACCCGGGCCGGGTCGGGCTTGCCCTTGTCCGTGAGCACGTCCTCGCGCGCCCAGGTCTTCACCACCTCGCCCACGAACACGTCGTGTGTCTCGAAATCGAGGGTCTTGTACAGGCGGCACTCCATGGCCACGGGGCAGGCCCGGATGAGGGGCGCATGGGCCAGCTCGCCTGTGAAGTGCTCGAACACGCCGGACTTGTCCGTGTTCTTGCCCGTGACGATGCCCACGTAGTCGGTTTCCACCATCAGGTCCTGGTCGGGGATGTTCACGCTGAACTCGCCGTGCTCCAGGATGCCCCGGCCCGAGTGATGCGCCTTGTTGATGCCGAAGGTCAGGTACTGGGGCTGGCCGTGGTTCATGATGCCCACGTGGGCCACGGCCAGGAAGTTGGCGCGGCCGTCCGCCACGCAGCCCACGATGGTGGTCAGGGAGGGGTAGAGGGCGTTGACGGGTCCGATGTCTTTCATGGCGGGATGCTCCTATGACGTTTGGTTGTGCACGCAAATGAACGGGCGCAGGATTGGGCCGCCCAGTCCTGCCGACAGGCCCGGCGTTCCGCCCGACCCGGCCGTTCAGGTCAGCTGCTTAGGCCAGCCGCCCAGTCCTGCCGACGGGCCAGGCGTTCCGTCCGGCCGCCCGGCCCGGCCGTTCAGTCCAGGCCGTCGAGCTTGCGGCAGGATTCATGGTTGAGCCGCGTGAGCTCGCGCCCGGCCTCCTCGCCCAGCACCGTGGAATAGGCCCGGTGCAGCGATTTCCAGCAGGCGGCCATCTCCGGGGCCAGCAGGCGGCCCTTCTCCGTGGGGCGCACCTCCACGGCCTTGCCCAGGCTCTTCTTTTCAACGAGGCCCTTGCGGGCCAGGCCGTCCACCAGACGCGTGACCGTGGAGGGTGCCAGGCGCAGGCGCGCGGCAAGCTCCTTGGGTCCGATGCCTGGCTCCTCCAGGGCCAGCATGAGCAGGAAGGCCTGGGAGGGGGCCAGCCCCAGGGGCGCGAAGGCCTCCTCGCCCAGGCGCGTGACGGTGCGGGCCAGGGCGTTGGCGGTGAAGTAGAGGCAGCATTCGAGCAGGGTCTTGGAGTCGGCCACGCGGTCCTCGTTGTTTGCACATGCAACTATCAGGGGAGAGGGTGGCCGTCAAGCGGGGACCGCTCACGCACGTCAGGCCTGCGCGTCAGGCCGGGAGCGGCGTGGACGGGGACTCCGGCGGGCAGCTCCTCCCGGCATCCCGGCCCACCCGGCCGAGGAAACGTCCGGCCCGCCCCTTGGGAGCGGGCCGGAGCGACTGCGGGGCTATTGTGCGGGCTTCATGCCCGGGATCATGCCCTGCACGGCCGGGGGCAGGTCCATCTTCTGGTAGCCCGCCGGAACGGCGAAGCGCGAGGCCTCCACGGGCTGCACCTTGATGTTGCGGAACTCCATTGTGGCCGTGCCCTGGGGGCCTTTGGCCACCGAGCGGATGGGCAGCCCCAGCTTGTCGGCGAACCATGCGGTCATCTCGCCCTTGGCGGGGTCCTGCTTGAGCACGCGCTTTTCGCACTCCCAGCCGTCGATGGTCTCGCGGCCCACGGTCTGCCACTGGGCCGCGTCGGCCTGGGCCATGGGGTCGGCCCCTGCCTGGGCGGGGTCGAGCTTGGTCTCCATGTAGAGCTTGAGCTGCGGCTGAAGCATGATCACGCGGCGTCCCGGCGTGTCGGTGATGAGCACCTGGGGCACGCCCTGGATGGAGGACTCCACGCGCACCTTGCCCGGCGCGATCCAGGCCTTGCCCGAGAGGGTGGGCGCGCCGTTGGCGGTGTGCACCACGTCGGCGGTGAAGCTGGCGGGCTGGGCCAGGGCGGCGGCGGCGCACAACGACAGGGCCAGGGCGAGAATGAGGCGGAATGCGGCGCGCATGGGGGCTCCTTGGGCTTCCGGGCGGTCGGGCCTGGTCGTACCGCCCGGGTTGCGGTCGATCATGGCGGGTGCAATGCCTCCGCCGGAAAACACGAGCCCGGGCTGCCGGGTCGCAGGCCGGAGGCCTCGAGCCTAGCCGTCCCTGGCCGTGGGCGTCAACGCCGCGCGGCTCCCGGCCCGGCGCTGGTCCAGGTAGTACGTCACGGGCACCACCATGCGCGAGAGGAAGGTGGCCGCCAGCTCTCCGGCCATGAGCGAGATGGCCAGGCCCTGGAAGATGGGGTCGAAAAGGATCACGAAGGCCCCGGCCACCACGGCTGCCGCCGTGAGGAGCATGGGCCGGAAGCGCACGGCTCCGGCCTCCACCACGGCCTCCTCCAGGGGCGCGCCCTGCGCGCGGCGCATCTCGATGAAGTCCACCAGGATGATGGAGTTGCGCACCACGATGCCCGCGCCCGCGATGAAGCCGATCATGGACGTGGCCGTGAAGAAGGCCCCGGCCAGGGCGTGGGCGGGCAGGATGCCCACCAGCGAGAGCGGGATGGGAGACATGATGGCGATGGGCGTGGTGTACGAGCCGAACCACCCCACCACCAGGATGTAGATGAGCGCCATGACCACCGCGAAGGCGATGCCCATGTCCCGGAACACCTCCTGGGTGATGCGCCACTCGCCGTCCCAGACCATGCCGTACGCGCCGGGCGCGGGCGGGCGGTCCAGCCAGCGCGGGGTCAGGGAGGGCGTGCCCAGGGCCTGCCACGCGGCCGTGCCGGCCTTCTCCAGGGCCGCAAGGCGCTCCTCCACGGCCCCCATGGCGTACACGGGGCTCTCCGCGCTCCCGGCCACGTCGCCCGTGACGAACACCACGGGCCGCAGGTTCTTGCGGTAGAGGGCCGAGGGGGCCTCCTGAAGCGTCACGGAGGCGATCTGGTCCAGGGAGACCATGGTTCCGTCCTGCCCCCGCACGGCCAGGGCCTGGATGTCGGGGAGGTGGGCGCGCTCCCGCAGTGGCAGGCGCACCACCACGGGGGCGTCCTCCCCGGCGGACTCGTCGTGCAGGAGCCCGGCCTTGCCGCCGCGCAGACTCGCGGCCACCACCTCCAGGGCGCGGCGCGGGTCCACCCCGGCGGCCAGGGCCTTGTCGCGTTCGATGCGGATCACGGGCTCGGGGCGCGGGTCGTCCACCAGCCAGTCCACGTCGGTCACGCCGGGGGAGTCCTGGAAGGCCTGGCGCACCTGCCGGGCCACGGCCAGCCTGCCCTCGGGGTCCGGCCCGTAGACCTCGGCCACCAGGGTCTGGAGCACGGGGGGGCCGGGGGGGACCTCCGCCACTTTAAGGCGCGCGCCGTGGCGCAGGGCGATGGGCATAAGGGCCAGGCGCACGGCCTTGGCGATGTCGTGGCTCTGCCGCGGCCGGGCGGACTTTGGGGCCAGGTTCACGGCCAGGTCGGCCTGGTTCTGGCCCTGGCGAAGGTAGTAGTGGCGCACCAGGCCGTTGAAGGAGAACGGCCCGGAGACCCCGGCGTAGAGCTGGACGCTCGCCACGTCGGGCCGCTCGAGCACGGCTCGGGCCATTTCGGCGGCCACGCGGGCGGTCTCCTCCAGGGGGGTTCCCAGGGGCATGTCCAGCACCACCTGAAATTCGCTCTTGTTGTCGAAGGGAAGCATCTTCACCAGCACGGCCCGGGCCGGAACCAGGGCGCAGGCCGCCAGGAGCAGCGCCGCCACCACGCCCAGGAAGGCCAGCCTCCGCTTCGGGGAGCGGATGAGGGATTCCATGGCCCGGCGGTAGAGCAGCGTGGCCCGGCCCTCGGCGTGGGCGTGGGCCGCGGGTTCGGGCTTGAGGAGGTGCTTGGCCGTGTAGGGCGTCACGAAGAAGGCCACGCCCATGGAGAGAAGCATGGCCACCGAGGCCCCGATGGGCATGGGCCGCATGTAGGGGCCCATGAGCCCGCCCACGAAGGCCATGGGCATGATGGCCGCCACCACGGTGAAGGTGGCCAGCACCAGGGGCGCGCGCACCTCGCCCACGGCCTCCACGATCACCCGGGCCAGGGGCCTGCGGGCGTTGCCCGGCATCTCCAGGTGGCGCACGATGTTCTCCACGTCCACGATGGGGTCGTCCACCAGGATGCCGATGCAGAAGATGAGCGCGAAGAGCGTGACACGGTTGAGCGTGTAGCCCATGAACCAGTACGTGGCCAGGGTGAGCGCCAGGGTGACGGGCACGGCCACCATGACCACCAGGCTGGCCCGGCGTCCCAGGAAGAACCAGACGATGGCCCCCACCGACAGGGCCGCCAGCGCCAGGTGCTCCAGCAGTTCGTGCACCTTGGCCCGGGCCGTGCCGCCGTAGTCTCGGGTGATGTCGGCGGCGACGCCCTGGGGGATCACGTAGCCGCGCAGCTGTTCCACGGTGCGGGCCACGGCGCGGGTGACGTCCGTGGCGTTGGCCCCGGCGCGCTTGGACACGGCGAGTGTGACGGCGGGGGCCATGACGCCCTGTTCCGCGCGGCCGGAGGCCGGGCCGTCGAAGTGGAAGACGTACTGGCCGGGTTCGTCGAAGGCGTCCTGCACCCGGGCCACGTCGCCCAGGTAGACGGGGCGTCCCTCGCGCACGGCGAGCACCGCGCGGGCCAGCTCCTTGGAGCTGCGGAAGAAGCTGTCCAGACGCACGGCGGCGGCGCGTCCCTCCAGCACGGCTTCGGGCATGACGTCGGCCTGGTTCTGGTCGGTGAGGCGCGAGAGCACGTCGGCGGCGTCCAGGCCGTGGGAGCGCAGGCGCACCGGGTCCAGCTCCACGGAGACGGCGCGGCGCATGCCGCCCAGCACCGTGGTTTCGGCCACGCCGGGGATGCGGCGCACCTCCTCGTTCACCTGCAGGGCCAGGGCGCGCAGCTGGCGCACGTCCAGGCCGCCGCCGTGGAAGGTGAGGGCGGCCAGGGGGACGTCGTCGATGGAGCGGGGCTTGAGCAGGGGCTGGGAGCAGCCCGGGGGGATCCAGTCCAGGTGCTGGAAGAGGCGGTCGTGGGTTTTCACGGCGCTGCGTTCGGGGTCCTGGCCCACCTCGAAGCGCACCACGCAGAGGGCCTCGCCGTGCCCGGCCGTGGAGTAGACGTACTCCACCCCGGGGATCTCCATGAGGATCTTCTCCATGGGGGCCGCCACGCGCCGCTCGATCTCCCGGGGCGTGGCCCCGGGCATGGAGACGTGCACGTCGATCATGGGGGCCGTGATCTGGGGCTCCTCCTCGCTGGGCGTCTTGACCACCGCGAAGACCCCCAGGAAGAGCGAGGCCAGCACCATGAGCGGCACGAGTCGGGAGTCCACGAAGGCGGCCGTGACGCGCGCCAGAAGGTCGTGGCGGGGGGGCTCGGCGCTCACGGGGCGGCCTCCACGCGGTCGCCGTCGCGCAAGGGGACGCTCCCGGCGCAGGCCACGCGGTCGCCCTCGGAGAGCCCGGAGAGGATCTCCACGAAGGCCTCGCGGGAGGGGTCGTCGAAGGCTTCGGAGTCGGTGAGGAAGGGCTTGCCGTCGAACTCCACCTTGAGGAAGCGCCCGCCCGTCTTGACCACGCGCAGGGCGGCCAGGCCCTTGTCGTCCACGGTGAACACGGCGGGCAGGTCGCCTCGCGGGGCCAGGCAGGCCGCGGGCACGAGGATCTTTCTGGCCGTGCGCGCGGGCACGAAGAGCCTGCCGTAGAGCCCGGCCCTGGGCTGCGCGCCCAGGGGGGGCAGCTCGGCCTTGAGCCGGAAGGTGCGCGTGGCCGGGTCCACGCGGCCCACCACGGCGCGTACGCGGGCGGCGAAGGGCGCGGGCGAGAGGGCCGGCACGGCGCCCACCAGGGGCTGGCCCACGTGGAGGGTGTAGAGCAGGCTCTCGTCCACCTGGGCCGTGAGGTCGAAGCCCGAGGACACGGCGTCCACCAGCGCCAGGGGCTGCCCGGCGGTGACGAAGGCCCCCAGGTCCACGAAGCGGCGGGAGAGCACGCCGTCGAAGGGGGCGGTGATGTGCAGGTACTGGCCCTGGGCGCGCAACTCGTCGCGCTGGGCGGCCACGGAGCGCTCGCGGGCGGCGATGGCCTCCTCCTCGCGGGCCAGGGCCAGGGCCTCGGTGCGGGCGCGCTCGAAGTCGTCCTGGCTGATGACCTTCTGGGTCAGCAGTTTGGCCAGGCGCTCCAGGTTGGCCCGTGCGTGGGCGGCCTTGGCGGCCACGGCCTGGCGCTCCGAGGCGGCCTGGGCCATGGAGGCCGTCAGGGACTGCTCGCGGCTTTTGAGCTCCTGGTCGTCCAGGCGCAGGATGGGGTCCCCGGCCTTGAGGGCCTGGCCCTCCTGGGCGAACACCTCCACCACCGCGCCCGGGGACTTGCCCGCCAGGGTCACGGAGCCCAGCGACTCCACCTGGGCCGGGAAGGAGCGGCACTCCACGGCCTCCACGGCCCGGACCACGGCCACGGGGGCCTGCACGGAGCGGGGCGCGGGGCGGACGGGCTCCTCTTTGCCGCAGGCGGAGAGGAGGCAGGCGGCCAGCAGGGCCAGGGCGGCCGTCAGGCGGGAGGGGCGCGGGAGGGAGAGCGCTGGAGCGCCCCCCCGACGGCGCGTCGGCGCGGGAAGCGCGTGCGCTCCGGCGTGGTCGGTGGACATTGCGGTTCCTCCTGCGCGGGACTGGAGAATCCCCCCGGGGCGATGCGCCGTTCCGGATTGGGACTCTTGGCATGTCATGCGCAAGAGGGCGGTGTGTGTCAAGAAACGTGCAATGCCGACCGCCAAGGTGGGCGATGGGGCGGGCGGCGCGGCGGGATGCGGTCGCGGCGGGGAGGATTGCGCGCGTCCAGGCGCAAAAACGAAGCCGGGGAAGGCCTGCGCCTTCCCCGGCTCGTCTTGTCCGCACGATCTTGGGGCTGGTGTTGCGTCCTCAAAATCAGTCCCTACGGATTTTCAAGGCAAACAGCCAGAACCATTTATTATGATTATGAAAAACACATTCATGTTTTTCAAGATCGCGCCCCTAGATGTCCAGCCCCGGCTCCGCCCCGGCGGGGGCCGATCCGCCCCGGGCCATCACCTCCTTGAGGCACTGGCCCATGCGCTTGATGCCTTCCTCGATGCGCTCGGGCGTGGAGTTGGAGAAGTTGAGCCGGAAGGCGTTGTCCGTGCCGTCCACGAAAAAGGGGCGGCCGGGCACGAAGGCCACCTTGCGCTCGATGGCCTTGGCGAACACCTCTTCCGAGTCCGTGCCCGCCGGGAGTGTGCCCCAGAGGAACATGCCGCCCTCGGGCTCGGTGGTGCGCGCTTCTTCGGGGAAGTGGCGGCGGATGGCCTCCACCATGCAGTCGCGGCGTTCGCCGTAGGCCTGGCGGATCACGGCGATGTGGGCGTCCAGGTCGTTGGTCTCCAGGAAGCGGTAAAGGATGCGCTGGGCCAGGCTGGAGGTGTGCAGGTCCGAGGCCTGCTTGGCCGTGACGAGCTTGTGCATCAGCTCCGGCGCGGCCGTGATCCAGCCGATGCGCAGCCCGGGGCTGGCGATCTTGGAGAACGAGCCCATGAGGGCGCAGCGTTCCTGGTCCAGGAAGGCGCGCACGGGGGGCACGTCCTCGCCCTTGAAGCGCAGCTCTCCGTAGGGGTTGTCCTCGAGCAGGATGGTGTCGGAGTTTTCCAGGAGCCTTGCCGCGTCGCGCCGCGTGGCGGCGTCGTAGGTGGCGCCCGAGGGGTTCTGGAAGCTCGGCACGGCGTAGAAGATCTTGGGGCGCTCGCGCAGGCGCTCTTCGAGCTGGTCCAGGTCCACGCCGCGCGGACCCAGGTCGGCGGTGGAGAAGGCCGCCCCGAAGAGCGAGAAGGCCTGGATGGCCCCCAGGTAGCCCGGGCGCTCCATGAGCACGGCGTCGCCCACGTCGAGCATCACCTTGGCCATGAGGTCGAGCCCCTGCTGGGAGCCGGTGGTGATGAGGATGTTCTCGGCCGGGATGTCCAGGCCCCAGGTGGCCTTGTAACGTCGGGAGATGAACTCGCGCAGGGGCGGATGGCCCTCGGTGGTGGCGTATTGCAGGGCCTGGGGGCCGTTGTCGGCCAGCACCTCGGCGGCGGCCCGGGCCATGGCCTGGGCGGGGAAGTGGTCCGGGCTGGGCAGCCCCCCGGCGAAGGAGATGATCTCGGGATTCTGCGTGACCTTCAAGATTTCACGGATGTAGGAGCGGCGCACCCCGCCCATTCTGGCACTGAAACGCACGGCGGACCTCCGGATGTGGATGATGGCCCAGTGTAGGCCCGCGCGGGGCCGGACGCAAGCCGGACGCTCGCGGCGGTCGCGGCCCGTTTCAGGCCTGCGGGGGCGGCGAGAACGGCAGGCGCACGATGAAGCGCGCTCCCCGGCCGGGGGAGGACTCCACGGTCATGGATCCGCCGTGGTTCTGGGTGACGATGAAGTAGGACACCGAGAGCCCCAGGCCCGTGCCCACGCCGGTGGGCTTGGTGGTGAAGAAGGGCTCGAAGACGCGCTTGCGCACGGCCTCCTCCATGCCTGGGCCGTTGTCTTCCACCTCGATGCGCGCGAAGCTCTCCTCGCGGATCAGGCGCAGGGTGATGCGCGGCGCGTCGGGGGAAGGCCCCATGGAAAGGGCCTGGGCCGCGTTCTTGATGAGGTTCAGGAGCACCTGTTCGATCTCGGTCTTGGTGCAGCGCACGGATGGGAGGGCGGGGTCGTAGTCGCGCACGATGCCGATGAGCCGGAAGTCGTATTTCTTGCGCAGGTCGTAGTCGCTGGAGGCCAGTTCCAGGGCCTTGTCCACCACGGCGTCGAGTTTGGAGGGGGTCATCTTGGATTCGCTGCGTCGGCTGAACTCCAGCATGTTGGCCACGATGGCGGCGGCGCGCCGCCCGGCCTCGTGGATGCCGTCCAGGAAGCGCGTGACCTCGCGGGCCTCCAGGTAGGCCAGCACGTTTTCCAGGGGGCAGCCCAGGCGCTTGGCCTCGCGGATGTTGGCGGGCAGGTCCTCCTGGAGGCGGCGCTTGATGATCTGCACGCTCTGGAGGATGCCCCCCAGGGGATTGTTGATTTCGTGGGCCATGCCCGCGGCCAGCCCGCCCACGCTCATCATTTTTTCAGTCTGGAGCACCACCTCCTGCATGCGCACGCGCTCGGTGACGTCGTCGATGCGCACCACCGCGCCCGTGACGCGCCCGGCGGCGGTCATGGGGAAGGCCTGGAGGTCGCACAGTCGCTGGACGCCGCCCACGGTCAGCGGGATGCGGTGGAGCTCGGCGGGGCCTCCCCGCTCCAGGGAGTCGGCCACGGCGGCCATGTGGGGGGCCAGGGCCGGGAAGGCCTGGGCCAGGGGGCGGCCGTGCAGGCCGCCCTGGGCGTGCTCCAGGAGGGCCGAGGCGGCGCGGTTGGCGTGGGTGACGCGGGCCAGGGCGTCCACGCCGATCACGGGCGAGGGCATGGAGTCCAGCACGTGCTGGATGGTCAGGTGGGCGTTCTGCAGGGCCTTCTGGGTTTTCAGGCGTTCCGTGGTGTCGGTGAAGATGGAGGCGAACTGGCCCGGCGCCGGCCGGAAGGACGAGATGGTGAAGTGCTTGTCCATGGGCTCGAAGAACACCTCGAAAAGCGCGGGCTCGCCGGTTTCGGCCACCCGGGAGTACACGGCGAGGAAAGGCGCTTCCGGCGTTCCGTAGAGCTGAGAGGCCAGCGCGCCCACCGCCCTGGCGCGGGAAATGCCCAGGATGCGCTCGAAGGCGGCGTTCACGTCCAGCACGCGGTAGTCGGAGGGCTCCCCGTCGGCTCCGTGGACGATTTCGTGGACCACGGCCCCTTCGTTCATGGAGTCGAAGAGGGAGCGGTATCTGTTTTCGCTCAGGCGCAGCCGCTCCTCGGCGCGGGCTCGCTCGGTGACGTCGAGGCTCACGGTGAGCACGCGGGTCGCGCCGGATTCGGGGTCGGCCAGGGGGAGGCGGCTGGTCTCGAAGAGGCGCGTGCCTCCGGCCGGGGCGTCGAAGATCTCCTCGGAGGCGAAGCGGGGCTCCCCGCCCAGGAGCACCTCGGCCTCCAACTGGCGGGCGCGGCGCGCCCAGCCCGCGGGCGCGTTCAGTTCGCGGTCCGTGGCCCCCGTCAGGCGGGTGAGGGGCTGGCCCAGGAGTTCGGCCAGGGCCGGGTTGGCCAGCACGTAGCGGCCCTGGCCGTCCTTCACGGAAATGGGGTGGGGGATGTTCTCCACCAGCAGGCTCAGGGCGGCGTTCTGGCGGTCCAGCTGTCCGTAGAGGCGGGCCAGGTCGCGCCCGGCGGCGTCCAGGGCGTCGGCCAGCGCGCCCAGTTCGTCGGAGCGGCCCAGGGCCAGGGGGCGGGAGAGCCCCTGGGCGTCCTTGAGGCCGCGCACGTGGCGGGTGATGCGCTCCAGGGGCCGCGTGACCGTGCGCACGAGCAGCCACAGGCTCACCCCGAAGGTGCAAAGACCCGCCAGGCCCACCAGGCCCAGGGCCGCGAGCATGGCCTGACGGAGCTGGGCGATGTCGGCCTTGGGGTGGTGCACGCTCAGGAGCGCCACGGGCGCGCCGTCGTAGCCGGGGTAGACGGCGTACGCCGTGAGGCTCTCCTCGTTTTCGGGGCCGAAGGAGGCGGGCCTGTCCTCGCGCCGGGCGGTGAGCGCCCCGGCCACGGCCGAGGGGTCGGCCCGGTCCAGGGCCTGGATGGTGAACCGCACGTGGAGCTGGCGCGAGAGCGTTTCAGCCATGCGCTCGTCCAGGATCCTGCCCGCTGCCAGCGTTCCCCGGGGCGGCCCCCAGCCCAGGGAGTTGAACACCGGCTGCCAGCACAGGAGCATGAGCCCCGCTTCGGTGTCCGCCAGGCCCCGTCCCTGGATGGGGCTGCCGCCCGTGCCGGAGAGGCGCACGGCCGGAGGCAGGCTCTCCAGCAGGGGCGTCAGGGGGAGGCTTTCCCGCGTGGCCAGGTCGAAAGCGGCCCCTGCCACGAAGGCCCCCAGGGGATCGTAGAGGGCCATGAGGTTCAGGTTGCCGCCGCGCAGGGCCTCCAGGGAGAAGTAGTTGGCGGCGAGCTGGCGGTCGCGGTCCTTGGCGAAGCGGTAGGTGATGTCCGAAGCGCTTTTGAAGCGCAGGGCCGTGTCCATGTGGGCCAGTTCGTTGTCCAGCGCCGCTGCGACGCGGGCGATGTCGTTGACGGCGCGTTCCTGGTCCACCCGGCGGAAGCTCTCCAGCCCCAGGAAGCGCACGGCCGCGAAGCCGCAGACCACCGTGACCAGCGAGGCCGCGGCCACGCCCAGGAAGAGCTTGCGCCGGATGCTCATGCGGGGCCTGCGTGGCGCGCGCGGGGGGCCTGGCGGTGGGCGCTCATTCGTCGAGCCTCACCACCGCGCCGTCTTTCCACACGCCCATGGAAAGGTTGTCGGCCTTGTAGAGCTCGTGCTGGCCCGGGGAGAAGGGGCGCAGGAACACCCGGCTCACGCCCTCGAAGCGCTCGGTGGACTCCAGGGCGTCGCGCAGGGCCGTGCCGTCGTCCGGCGCGGCGCGGGCGGCGGCCTCCAGCACGAGCCGGGTCCCTTCGTAGGCGGCCTCGACGAACTTGAAGGGGTAGTAGCCCTCCACGCGGTAGCGCGTGCGCACGAGCCGGTCGATCTCGCGGGCCTTGGGGCTTGCGTCGGCCGAGGAGCCCAGCACCCCGGTGAGCCCGTTGGAAAGCCGCTCGGGCAGGTCCTTCACGGGCTGGAGAAAGAAGGGGTATTGGCCGATGAAACGGGTGCTGTAGCCCGCCTGGTCGGCCCCGCGCACGAAGTTGGCCACCTCCTGGCCCAGGGTGAGCAGGGCCACAGCCTGGGCCGTGGAGCGGGCCAGCTCGCGGGCCTTTGGGGTAAGGTCCTGTTCGCCCAGGTCGAAGCGCACCACGGCGACGGGCTTTATGCCCTTTTCGGCCATGAGTTCGGTGATGTCCTGGAGGCAAAGGTTCCCGTAAGGTGTGGTGTCGGCGGCCACGGCGATGCTTTGGAAGCGGGGAGCGGCCCAGTCCACGAGTTTGCGCAGCTGGTCGCGGTCCGGGAGCGTGGCGCGGAAGACGTAGTTCTTCGAGCCGTCGGCCGGGGGGCGCGTCAGGGGGGTGGCCGAGGCCGTAAGGAGCATCAGCGGGGTTTTCGCCTGCTGGAGCACGGGGATCATGGCCAGGGCGTTGCCGCTGTTGGCGGGGCCAAGCACCGCCGCCACGCGTTCCTGCTCCACGAGGTGTCGGGCGTTGGCGCGGGCCTTGTCGGGGTCTGTCTCGTCGTCCTCGATCACGAGCTCCACGGGCCTTCCGTTCACGCCGCCCGCGCTGTTGGCCTCTTGCGCGGCGATCTCCACGCCCCAGAGCAGATACTGTCCGATGCCGGCCGCCGCGCCCGTGAGGGGAATGCTCACGCCCAGGCGCAGAGGCCCGGGGGCCTGCGCCGCGACGGGCCCCGGGGCGAGGGCCAGGGCCAGAAGGATCGCGACGAACCGGATGGTCATGTGTTCTCCGTTTGCATGCGCGGTTGGGCCGACATCTCTTCGAGACTTCCCAGACTCCTTACGCATCCTGCGGGATGAAGGCAACGCATCAAAGGATGGGCGCAAGGAGCCGGGCCAGGCGCGCCATGGCCTTGAAGGCCATGGAGCGGTCCTCGTAGTCGCTGGCCGTAGCCGGGCGGCAGCGGGCGAAATCCTCCAGGAGCATGGCCTCCACCCGGTCGGCGAAGTCACGGCCCAGGGCGGCCATGGTGATCTCGAAATTGAGCCGGAAGGAGCGGTTGTCGCAGTTGGCCGTGCCCACGAAGGCCAGGTCGCGGTCCATGAGCACCACCTTCTGGTGCAGAAAGCCCGGCTGGTAGCGGTAGAATTTGACTCCCTGGCGCTCCAGCTCCGGGAAGTAGGAGAAGCTGGCGAGATAGACGAGCTTGTGGTCTGGCCGGGCGGGGAGCATCACGCGCACGTCCACGCCGCGCAGGGCCGCCAGTTGGAGCGCCACCGTGACCTCGCGGTCGGGCACGAAGTAGGGGCTCACGATCCACAGGCGCTCGCGCGCGGACTGCACGAGCTGGAGAAAGGCCAGCGTGTAGGTTTCCACCAGGTCGGCGGGGCTGCTGGGCAGGGCCAGGAGGCTCACGCTGCCGTCGGCGGGGCTTTCCAGGGACCAGTCCAGCCGGGGCAGGCCGCCCTCGGCCCAGAACCAGTCCTCGGCGAAGCACAGCTGCACCAGGGCGGCGGCTGGGCCTTCGCAGCGCAGGTGGGTGTCGCGCCAGGGGCCGAAGCGGCGGGAGCGGCCCATGTATTCGTCGCCCACGTTGTGGCCGCCCACGAAGGCCACGCGGCCGTCCACCACCACGATCTTGCGGTGGTTGCGGAAATTCACCTGGAAGCGGTTCACCAGGCCCTTGGTGGTGTTGAAGGCCCTGGCGTCCACGCCCGCGTGGCGCAGGTCCTCCAGGTAGGCCTCCGGGAGGGCGTGGCAGCCGATCTCGTCGTAGAGCAGCATCACCCGCACGCCCTGGCGGGCCTTGGCGCAGAGGCGGTCCTTGAGGTCGCGCCCGATGGCGTCGTCGTGGATGATGAAGAACTGCACGAGCACGTAGTCGTGGGCCTGGGCCACGGCCTCGAAGATGGCGCGGAAGGTCTCCTCGCCGTTCACCAGGAGGTCGGCCTTGTTGCCAGCGGTGAAGGGCATGCCCGCCAGGCGTTCCAGCACGGCGGCGGGCACGGCGGTTTCGTGGGGGAGGAGGGCCGAATCGGCGCGTTTGGCGTCGAGCCCGGCGCGCAGGGCGTGCAGTTCGGGGCTGCCGCCCCGGCGCGCCGTGACGTAGCCCACGAAGCGGTCGCGCCCGAGCACCCAGTAGAGCGGCACGGCCACGTAGGGAAACATGACCATGGAAAGCGCCCAGGCGATGGCCCCCTGGGAGGAGCGAGCCGTGAAGAGCGCGCGCACCGCCGAGAAGGCCCCGGCCATGTGGAATGCGGCCAAAAGCGCCAGGAACGCGCCTTCGATGGTGGAAAAGAGGGGGTGTGGCGTCACGAGGCCTCCGTGGGGCGCCCCGGGCGGGAGGCCCGGCCGGGGTCTGACGATCCTGCAAGGCTTCTAGCGCCCCGAGGAGGGGAAGTCCAGGCGCGGCGTCGGGGGAGAGGGGGGGCGTCGGACGGGGAAGGGGCGCGCCGCCCGGTGCGGGCCGGGCGGCGCGCGGCCCTAGAAGGGTTGGCAGTGGTGCTTGATGGACACGCCCTTGACCACGAAGATGGCGGCCTCGGCAATGTTGGTGGCCAAGTCGCCCACGCGCTCCATGGAGCGGGCCACCATCACGGTGCGGATGGCGCGGTCGAGCCCGGCCATGCCGCACTCGGCGGATTCCAGCTCCATGCAGCCCTTGAGCACCTTGACGTTGAGGTCGTCGGCCAGGGAGTCGGCGGCGCAGACCTGGCGCGCCAGTTCGATGTCCTGCTCGCGGAAGGAGTTCACGGCGGTGCGGAACATGCCGGACACCTGGGAGCTCAGGGCGCCCAGTTCCGGGATGACGGGCCCGGTGGGGGCCTGGGCCAGAAGAATGGACTGTTCGGCGATGTTCACGGCCTCGTCGCCGATGCGTTCGAGGTCCACCACGAGGCGCATGGAGGCCACGATGAAGCGCAGGTCCATGGCCACGGGCTGGTCCAGGGCGAGCAGGCGCAGGCAGAGGTTGTCCACCTCGCACTCCATGGCGTTGATCTCGCGGTCGGAGTCGATCACCACGCGGGCCAGGTCGGTGTCGCGCCCGAGCACGGCGTTCAGGGCGCGCTCCAGGGCGCGGTCGGTGTAGGCCGCCATCTGGAGGACCTTGACCTTGAGCTGTTCCAGTTCCTTTTGAAAACGCGGGTCCATGGTCGCCTCCTAGCCGAACCGGCCGGTGATGTAGTCTTCGGTCTGCTTGTTGGCCGGACGGGTGAAGATGGTTTCCGTCTGGTCCATTTCGATGAGCTTGCCCATGTAGAAGAAGGCCGTGGTGTCGGAGACGCGGGCGGCCTGCTGCATGGAGTGGGTGACGATGATGATGGTCAGGTCGGTCTTGAGCTCGTGGATGAGTTCCTCGATCTTCTGCGTGGCGATGGGGTCCAGGGCCGAGGCGGGCTCGTCCATGAGCAGGATTTCGGGCTCCACGGCCAGGGCGCGGGCGATGCACAGGCGCTGCTGCTGTCCACCCGAGAGGCCCAGGGCGTTGGTGTGCAGGCGGTCCTTCACCTCGGTCCAGAGGGCGGCCTGCTTGAGGCTCTTCTCCACCTGCCGGGCGATGAAGGCGTTGTCCGAGATGCCGTTGACGCGCAGCCCGTAGGCCACGTTCTCGAAGATGGTCTTGGGGAAGGGGTTGGGCTTCTGGAAGACCATGCCCACGCGGCGGCGCAGTTCCACCACGTCCATGCCGGTCTTGTAGATGTCCTGGCCGTCGAGGGTCAGTTCGCCCTCCACGCGGGCGATGTCGATGAGGTCGTTCATGCGGTTCAAGCAGCGCAGGAAGGTGGACTTGCCGCAGCCCGAGGGGCCGATGAGCGCGGTCACCTGGTTGGCGGTGATGTCCATGCTCACGGAGTGCAGGGCCTTGAAGTCCCCGTAGTAGAAGTCCAGGTTCCTGGCGGACATTTTGGGCGGCGTTGCCATGTGGGGTTTCCTTGTGGTCGGGGATTACGGGGCTTCGGGCAGGCTGAAACAGAAGGCCGCGCCGGTCCGGGGGGGCCTGGCCTGTTCGGCCCAGATGCGTCCGCCGTGGCGCTCCACGATGTGCTTGGCGATGGCCAGCCCCAGTCCGGTGCCGCCTTCGCCCTTGTTGCGGGGCCTGTCCACCCGGTAGAAGCGCTCGAAGACGCGCAGACGTTCGGCCTCGGGCACGCCCGGGCCGTCATCTTCCACCCGGAAGATGACGCCCGTGTCGCCGGGATGATGCGATACGGTGACGGCGGACCCCTCGGGGCCGTATTTCAGGGCGTTCTCCACGAGGTTGCGCAGCACCTGGGTGAGCCTGCCCGCGTCGGCCAGCACCACCGGCCCGTCGGGGGGCAGCAGGCTCTCCACGGCGACGCGCCGCTCGGCCGAGAGCGCGGCGCACTCGCGCAGGGCGGCGCGCAGGCAATCGGAGGCGCGCACCGGGGACTTCACCGCGGGCTGGCGGTCGTTCTCGATGCGGGCCAGGCCCAGGAGTTCGTCCACCATGCGCGACATGTGGTTGGCGTTTTTCAGGATCACGTCCAGGAAGCGCCTGGGCTGGCCCTCGCGGAAGGGCTTCTCGGCCATGAGCGTCTCGGCGTAGCCCTTGATGGAGGTGAGCGGCGTGCGCAACTCGTGGGAGACGTTGGCCACGAAATCGCGCCGCACCTTGTCCAGGCGCTTGAACTCGGTGAGGTCGTGGAAGACGAGCACCGCGCCCAGCCCGGCCTGGGGGGGGCTCGGGCGCACGAGGCTCACGTCCAGGAAGCGTTCCTGGCCGGGCTCGATCTGCACCGAGACCACGGCGGGGCGTTCGGGGTCCTTCCAGTGGAGCACGGTGTCGGCGGCGGTCTGGAGCTCGGGGCAGGCCAGCACCTCGATGGGGCGCTTGCCCACGGCCCCGGCGGCCTGGGGGAAGAGGGCCTCCAGGGCCTTGTTGGCCAGCAGGATGCGCCCGTCCGCGCCCAGGACCATGAGCCCCTCGCGCATGCCGTCCAGGATGGTCTCCATGCGCAGCTTCTCGGCCTCCAGGGCGCGGATCTGGCCCTCGATGCCGTCGGCCATGGCGTTCACGCCCTGGGCCAGTTCCTCCAGGGCCTGGCCGGGTTCGGGCCAGAGCCTGCGGCCGTGGTCGCCGTCGCCCACGGCCTGGAGCACCGCGGCGCACTGGCGCACGAAGCGGGCATGGCGCCGCGCGGCCAGCCAGCCGAGCAGGGCCGAGGCGGCCAGCCCGGCGCCCACGGCCAGCCCGGCGCCGGCCGCGCCGGGGGGGGCGGCGGCCAGCGTGAGCAGGGCCACGCAGCAGGCCGCGAGATGGGAGAGGAAGATGCGCGCTCCGAAGCCGATCATGCGTGTCCTTACTGTTTGAAGCGGTAGCCCACGCCGCGCACGGTCTCGATGAGAGCGGCGTGGGGGCCGAGTTTCTGGCGCAGGCGGCGCACGTGGGTGTCCACGGTGCGGGCGTAGCCCTCGAATTCGTAGCCCCAGACGGTGTTCAGGAGCTGGTCGCGGGTCTGCACGCGGCCCTGGCTCTTGAAGAGTTCGGCCAGGAGCTTGAACTCCGTGGCCGTGAGCAGCAGCTCCTCGCCGTGGGATGTGGCCCTGTGGGCGTCCAGATCCACGTCGAGCCCGTCGCGGCGCAGCACCTGCTTGGGCGCGGCCTCGGGGGCCAGGCGCTTGAGCACGGCCCGAGCGCGCAGGATCAGCTCGCGGGGGCTGAAGGGCTTCACCACGTAGTCGTCCGCGCCCAGTTCCAGGCCCACGATGCGGTCCACCTCCTCGCCGCGCGCCGTGAGCATGATCACCGGCGTCTGGGCGGTCTTGGGGTCGCGCTTGATGGTCTTGCAGACCTCGAAGCCGTCCGCGCCCGGGAGCATGATGTCCAGGAGCACGAGGTCCGGCGTTCTGCGCCTGATTTTAGCCAGTGCGTCCAGGCCGTCGCGGGCCGTGGAGACGTCGAACCCGGCGGACTGGAAATTGTATTCGAGGAGCTGGAGAATGTCCTCGTCGTCTTCGACGATGAGCACGGTGTCTTTGGTCATTGCCGCAACCTCCGGTGGTCGCTACCCATCACGGGCCGGTGACGGGGCCATGGTGACAATGTGACGATGCGGTGACATTTCCAGGGGCAAAGCGCAAGCGATGTCCGGCCCGCGCGGGCTCACGGGGTTCCGGGCGATTGTGACGGCGGGGAGGGGCGCCTCTTCGCGCGCATCCGTGATAAGGCGAACATGAACGCCGCTGTTGCGGAGGGCGACATCGACACAGTGAGGCGTCTGCGCGACGAAGGCCAAACCGGGGCTCTCGGCGAAGTCTCCAAGGCGGCCCTCTCCATGGTGGAGTACCTGTTCAGGGTGCCGGAGCCTCGGACGACCGGACCGGCCATGCACGCCGCCGCGTGGGCGAGAGCTGTTCAGGACGGAAAGGAAAGGGCAATCAGCCCAGGGGCAGCAGCAGCTTCTCGGCCATGGCACGGCCCTGCTCGCCGCCTCCGGCCATGCGCGAGAGTTCTTCGGAGAGGTTGCGGCCTTCCAGGCGTGTCACGGTGGTTTCGGTCTGGCCTTCGGCCACGTGCTTGGCCACCAGGAAGTGGCGCTCCGCCAGGGCCGCCAGCTGAGGCCAGTGGGTGATGAGCAGCATCTGGCGCTCCCCCGCCAGGGCCTTCAGGCGCTCGCCCACGCGGTTGAGCGTGAGCCCGCCGATGCCCGCGTCCACCTCGTCGAAGATGAGCACGGCCTCGTCGTTCTCGGCGCGCAGGCTCGTGAGCGCCAGGAGAAAGCGCGACAGCTCGCCCCCCGAGGCGATGCGGTCCAGGGGCCGGGGCGGTTGGCCCGGGTTGGGCGCGAAGAGCAGCCTTGCCGAAAGCTCCGTAAGGGCCTCGTGCCCGGCGTCGGCGGGGAAAAGCTCCACGGGCGCGAACTCGAAGAGCGTGCGCACGTGCTCGGAGAAGCCCAGGCCGCGCAACTCCTCCTCGACGCGCGCGCAGAGAGCTCCGGCCGCTTCGCCGCGCGCCCCGTCCAGGCGCGAGAGGGCGCGCCCGAGGGCCGCGCGCAGCTCCCCGGCCTCGCGCTCCAGGCGCTTGAGGTCGAGCCCGGCGTTGTCCAGGAAGCTCAGGTTGGCCTCAATCTCGCGGTGCAGCGAGAGGATCTCGGGCATGGAAAGCTTGAGCTTGCGCTTGAGCTGCGCCAGCTCCCACAGGCGGGCCTCCACGGCCTCGGGGTCGTCCGCTGGCCCCGCGCCGCCCTGGCGCAGGCGCTGGGCCAGCTCCGAAAGGCCCAGGCGCGCCTCGCGCACGGCGTCCAGGTCGGCCTGGTAAGGCTCTCCGGCCTGGGCCAGATGGCCGAGCTCGCGCTCCAGACGCCCCAGCACCGCGCCTGCTCCCTGCTCGCCCAGCAGAAGGTCCAGGGCGGCCTCGCGGGCCTCGCGGGCCTTGCGCGCGTGGCGCAGGGCCTGCTGGCGCTCCAGAAGCTCCTCCTCCTCGCCCTCGCGGGGGGCCGCCTTGTCGATCTCCGTGCGCTTGAGTTCCAGCACCTCGCGCCGGTCTTCCAGGTGGGCCACCCGTTCGCGCAGCTCCCGGGCCTCGCGCTCCACGCCGGTCAGTCGGCGCGAGAGTTCGCGGCGCTCCTCCAGCAGGGCCTGCTCCGGCAGGAAGTGGTCCAGGAGCCGGGCCTGGAAGGCCGGGGAGAGCAGCTTCTGCTGGCCGTTCTGGCTGGCGTGCAGGAGGAGCCTGGGCTTGAGTTCGCGCAGGGCTTCGGCCGTGGCCAGCTGGCCGTCGATGGAGAGCCTGGCCCGGCCCGATCCGGCCGAAAGCTCGCGGCGCAGGATCACCTCGCGACCCTCCAGCACGAAAAGCGCCTCCACCAGGGCCTTGTCCGTCCCGGGGCGCACCATGTCCGGGGCCAGACGCTCGCCGGTCAGAAACTCCAGGGCCTTGAGCACGAAGGTCTTGCCCGCGCCCGTCTCGCCCGTGAGCACGTTGAGGCCTGGAGCGAACTCCAGCTCCACGTCGGCGATGAGGGCAAGGTTGCGAATGCGTAAAAATTCGATCACGGAGAACCCCTTACTGCCGAAGCCTGGGGTCCAGCAAGTCCCGCAGGGACTCCCCGAGCAGGTTGTAGCCAAGCACCGTCACCAGGATGGCCAGCCCCGGGAACACCGAGAGCCACGGCGCGATCTGCAGCACCTCCTTGCCCTCCAGGAGCATGTTGCCCCACGAGGGCGTGGGCGGCTGCACGCCCAGGCCCAGGAACGACAGCGCCGACTCCGTGAGAATGGCCCCCGCCACCCCCAGCGTGGCCGAGACGAGCACCGGCGCGGCGGCGTTGGGCAGGATGTGGCGCGCCAGGATGCGCGCCGGGCCGCACCCCGCCAGCCGGGCCGCGCTGACGAAATCGCGCCCCTTGAGCGTGAGGGCCTCGGCCCGCACGAGCCGGGCCACGCCCATCCAGGAGGTGAGCCCGATGACGATCATGATGTTGGCCAGGTTGGGTTCCAGGAAGGCGATCACGGCCAGGATCAGGAAGAACGAGGGGAAGCAGAGCATCACGTCCACGCCGCGCATGATGGCCTCGTCCACGATGCCGCCGAAGTAGCCCGAAGCCAGCCCGAAGGCCAGGCCCACGGCCACCGAGAGCCCCACGGCCAGGAAGCCCACCCACAGGGAGACGCGCCCGCCGTGCACCAGGCGCGAGAACACGTCGCGGCCCAGGGCGTCGGTGCCAAGCCAGTGGGCGGCCCCGGGGGGGCGCAGGATGTTCTCCACGTCCAGAGCCACGGGGTCGTGCGGGGCGATCCAGGGGGCCAGGAGCGCCGCCGCCGAGACCACGCCCACCATGAGGAGCCCGGCCACGAACATGGGGTGGCGCAACGCGCGGCGCGCGAATCCCTCAGCCACGGCCGCCTCCGGAGCGGATGCGCGGATCGGCCAGGGAATAGCCCATGTCGGCCAGGAGGTTGCCCCCCAGGGTGAGCACGGCGCCCAGCACGAGGTTGGCCATGATCAGGGGATAGTCCCGGCTCATGACGGCCTGGTAGAAGAGCTGCCCCAGGCCGGGCAGGGAGAAGATCTGCTCGATGATCACCGATCCTCCGATGAGCCCCGGCACCGAGAGCCCCAGGAGGGTGATCACGGGGAGCAGGGCGTTGCGCAGGGCGTGGCGATAGATCACCGCGCGCTCGGAGAGGCCCTTGGCGCGCGCGGTGAGGATGTAGTCCTGCCGGAGCACCTCCAGCATGGCCGAGCGCATGTAGCGGCTCATGCCCGCCAGGCCGCCGAAAACGTAGATGAACATGGGCAGGGCCAGATGCCGGATGATGTCCCAGGCCCTTGCGGGGGGCGAGAGCGTGGCGTGGTCCAGGGAGGTGACGCCGGAGATGGGCAGCACGGGCCAGGCGATGCCCAGGCCCAGCATGAGCAGAAGGGCCAGCCAGAAACCGGGCATGGCGAAGCCCAGGAAGACGAAGACGGTGGAGGCGCGGTCGAAGGGTCCGTTGTGGCGCGCGGCGGCGGTGACGCCGATGGGGATGGCCAGGGCCAGGGTGAGGACCATGGCGGCGAGGTTCATGCCCACGGTGAGGGGCAGGCGCTCGCTGATCTTGTCCCAGACGGGGCGGCGGTCGCCGGTGAGGGCGTTGCCGAAGTCGAGCTTGACGAGTCGCTCGAGCCAGAGCCTGTAACGGACGTGGATGGGCTGGTCGAGGCCGTAGAGCTTCTCGAGGCGCTCGATGGCCTCGGGTGTGATGAGGGGGTTCAGGTCTGTCTGGAGGTCCGTGGGCTTGCCGGGCGCGAGATTGATGACCCAGAAGCTGATGAGCGTGATGCCCAGGAACACCACGGCGAGCCAGACGGCTTTGAGGAGCAGACGTTTGATGAGCTCGGTCACGATGTCCTCCGGCGGCAGAAGATGTAGCAGGGGTGGTGGCGGGGAGGGAAGGGGTGAAGAAAATTTCGAGCGGATGGGAAAAAGCTGTTGACGAATCGGCGAGACGCTGGCAGAAGCAGTTCTCCCGTGTGGGGCTGTAGCTCAGTTGGGAGAGCGCTTGAATGGCATTCAAGAGGTCGTCGGTTCGATTCCGTCCAGCTCCACCACACATTTCAAGGGGTTATCCGGGAAACTGGGTAACCCCTTCGAATTTTTACTTAGCCAACATCCGCCAACAAATCCTGTTGGCGGCCCCGGCGGAGCAGCACGATGTTTCGCACCATCAATCCAGCCTGATCACCCCCAGGTGGGGTCGCTTGAAAATTTTCAAGACGTCATCCCCTGCCCCTTTTTTACTCCCGCCGACAAGTATTTTTGTCTAATCTTCCCAAGATGATGACCTAGAAACCAGCCCAATGCCCCTTGGGAGGTTTTCAAGAGGTCGCCCCCCATTTGGACATCTGGACATCCAGATGCATCACCTGAAAAATTCTGAGATTCTAGTACGAGGGTGGATACCATCCCCATGGGCCATGTCTCCGTGGCTGCTAGAATGAGCATTGACGCAGGGCCTGATTCAGGAACTGCCGGAGTGAGCACTATGGCTGCGGGAATTTACCCGGCCCCCTTGGTCCTCTGGAGCTGTCCCGGTCCTCCCTTCCCGTCATCTCCCCCTGTCCCTCGGGTTTGCGCGGTAAGGGGCCTTCCTGGGATTTTCCCTGCGGCCCCTTTGGGCTTGGGCCTGGGGCAGTCCCTCGTCCAGGAGGGGGCAGGTATGGGGGAATGTGCGTTTTTGCAGGCGACTCAGGTTTTGTTCCCCATGCTGAAAACGGAGCCGTTGACAATCCCTCAGGCAAGCATAAAAGTTTAAAAAAATAAAGTGAGTTAAATATGGATAGCACCTACTCGTGGGAACCAGGGTCTTGGATTGTGCCGCCAGGATTAGTCGAAACGCTGGCTCGATTTGAAATTCGCTGCGACGCGATCATAAATAAGAAAAAGGCTGGAGAGCATTCCTGTCTATTGATTCGCGGGGAAACCGGCGTTGGTAAAAGCATGTTTGCCGAGTGCTTTGTTCACAAGTATCTTAAACAGTATCCAGGGAGAAGAGTTGTAGCTATCAATTGTTCAGCAATACCAGAAACATTATTGGAGTCTGAACTATTTGGATATAAGAAAGGAGCGTCTAGCACGGCTGTCAAAGATAAAAAGGGAATTTTAGAAATTGCTGGAGATGGTGTTGTAATATTAGAAGAGCTTGGAGAAATGGAAAAAAATCTTCAAGCGAAGCTTCTTGTTGCGATAGAGAGAAGAGTGTTTTTTTCGCTTGGCGACACAAAAGAAACAAGGCTCAACGCTCAAATTGTCGCAACAACTAACGCTCCACGAGAAAAATTTAGGCCAGATTTTTGGTTCAGATTTGAGACGTTTGCAGTTCCTCCTCTTCATAAGCGCCGGTATGACGTTATATATTATGTCCAACACTTTGACAAAGAACTCATTGGGTTGCTTACAGGCGGTGTAGTTCTGGCCCTGTTCGGATATAATTGGCCAGGGAATGTCAGAGAGGTAGAGAGCGTATGCAATGCTATTCGTGAAAATATTGAATATGCCAGAAGAAATAAATTCATAAAGGATGATAAATTTGAGTTTACTGTCAAGGCATTTCATCGTCAACAATACAGCGCATTGTTTCGCCAGAGATCTGAAGAGGGTTCTTTTTGCTTCAGCAAAGGGAGTGAACTGGTGTTGAGACTTAAGCAAGGCGGCGTTAATGTTAAATGCATTGAGGCAGTCCTTGATGAATTTCGCTTGGGCCTGGACAGTTTTTCTTCAGTGATAGTCGGGTCTGTTGAAAATGATCTGAACAATACGGTTGAATATGTAGTTTCGTCGATCGGAGAAAGAATCAAGATTGTTGATAACGGCATATTTCGAAAGCTATACGGTGGTTTTTGGTCATTTTGTTTTGTGTTTTCTCAGAACATTAATTCTAGTAGCGACTTGTTGGATTTGAAAAGTTCAGTTGTGTGCAATAAATTTAGCAAAGAAAGGATAGCTGAGCGGATAGAACAGATGGCTTTTAGCAATGAGGCAGTGGAGAGTGCTTGTAAGCATGTCTCTGGAAAGTTAAATTATATTAACTTTGTTAATTATATATACGATGACGAGCCACAAGCGCTAGAAATATTTAGCACTCTTACTGAAGAGATGAAGCTTGTTGTTCTTGAGTGTACTAAGTTTTTGACAGGTATTAAAGAGATTAAAACCGATGATTTGCTTGATATAAATGCTCTGCGCAAGCACTACAGGGGAAATGAGTTCTTGGCCTACTATTTAGGAGAAGAAGTTGAGGCAGACGGTGAGGAGATTCATATCGAAAACATTTCATTAAATGAATTGCGAGACCTTTATTATGAAACGCTGTGCTCTGTTCTCGGAACATCCCATGGGTATCAGAAAAAAATTGCGAAGGTTGCTGGCCGTACGGAGGGTCGAGTATCGCAAGTACTCGATAAGAATGGACTTAATGAAAAATTTAGAAAACTTAATTATACGCCGAGGAAAAGGCTAGTCATCTTGAAGTGAGAAATATAAAATCACTTAATATTAGCTAGTTACAAGATCACTGTCTGCGGCACGTCCTTTGGAAAGGGTAGAGGGTGGGCGCAAACGAAACTCGCCACTGGGGCGGGGACGGAAGCGCAAGAACCTCCTTCCAAAGGAAAGCACATGAACGAGGCCAATCTGGAGGACCGGGCAGTCGACCAGGTCCTCACCGAAATCCCCCACCATTCTTCCGTAAAAATTGATCCTTGGCCTAGCCCAGGCCTGGAGCAATTTTCTGACCCGAGTGTCGTTCGCCCCATTGATGACGCGGCGGCTACAAACGGTGAGGTCGAGGCGCAGTCTTCCCGTAACGCTATTGCCGTAGGAACGCCCTCTATCGATCCTACTCAGCAGGCGCGGCGTGTTCGCTACGTCTTTGACTTGCTGAGTCAAGACGGCGAAGCCAAGCAGGAGGGCGTCAGGGAATTCAATAAGCTCGCCGACGATTTCTGCGGCATCCTGTCCAACAAATCGCCAGACAATCAAGCGGAGATCACGGCACGGGTTTGGAACGACGTCTTTAGCCCTGTCATGGTCCAGGCCGACGTGGTGCGAGTGGTTTGCGCTCTCATCTGTGGCCGCATGGCCAACATTATAAAAGCCTCCATGGCCCATGGCGAATGGATGCCCATGGCTATGAAGTACTTTCCCGGTAAGAGCATCAAGGTTCTTCAGGAGAATATGAGGCTTGCCAGCCTCCGCAAAGTCGAAAGGCACTGCCATAGGGGCCTGACACTGCTCAAGAAGCTGAACCCTATCGCCGAAAATCCCCCTTTCAGCACCGAAGACGATCCGCTCGAAGCCGTGTTCGAGTATGTCCAAACGAAGTCTGAGGCCCTCGAGTGTGACTATTCGGTCCTTGCAGCCCTCGCGATCGGTGACCTCAAGCTGAAGAAAGCGGGCCTGGTTATCCCGATGCCTGCCCTTCGTACCTTCTGCGAGCAAAAGTTCGAGCTTAACGCGGCGGACATCAAGGAAATGCAGGCGATGAAGAAGGTGGGGCTCGATCCCGTGGCCCATCTGGAGAGCATCAGCAAAAACGCGGGTAGCCGCGTTTTTTCACTCACGAATCCTGGCAAGAAAAAGGGTGCTGGAGATCAGCATAAAGTCCCTGACATCAACACCACGTTCGTCACGACGAGCCAGATTATCACAGCAGCTATAAAGAGTGGCAAGGTCAGCGCCAACAATGTGAACCGTGAGAACTACGATGCATTGATCGCGGCGCTGGAAGACTTCGAGAAGGTTGCTTTTTCTCCCAGGGCCTAACTGAAACATCAATGTGGCTCCCCTGGTTGCAAATCAGGGGGGCCGCTTCGGAGAAAATCATGGACATCTATTTGTCTTCACCGACGGACGAGGTAATGGACGAACTTGTTGCTCGCTGCCCTGGACAAAAGTTTAACATACTTTTGACTCGAGCAAGAATGCCCGTAGGAATGCACAGCTACTTCGAGAGATATAGCTCGATAGTCAATAAAAAAGCGTTAGACTGTGGTGCATTTAGCTTGAACAACTCCAACCTCGGGCTCACGGAAAGTCAGCTCTATGCACAGTACAAAGAGTTTGCGAGGCTCAATGATGGTTTATTTGATCTTGTGTTTAGCTATGACCCTGATTTCGATGCGCATGGCCTCATGAAAAACCTGCTGTACTATCTTAAGTTGAAGAAGATCGGCTTGAACGTTGTCCCTGTGATTCATAGCATGAAGTCAGGGTTGGAGGCGCGAGTCTACCAGAGCATCGGATGCGATTCGATCGCAATTGGAAAGCAGGAAGGCAAGGCAAATCCCCTGGTGCTCTTTCCTCAAGTGTTTGGCCTGAATGATGTCAATGTAAAGATTCATTTGTTTGGCATTACAAAGTTTGAATTAATCACAGGATGTCCTGTGAATTCATGTGATTCAAAGTCATGGCTCGATGACGCCAAGACAGGTATTGTCCGTTACTGGAACAGCAAGAAAAGTGCCTTCAACAAGACAGACAAGCTGTATTTCCCTAATGAGCTTGATGGCACTAAAGACGGCACGGTGAGATACGATATGTATGATAGCCTCGATGATTTTAAAATGTTTATTAGAAATGTTGGGTATAAAATTCAAGATTTGATTGGCATTCATGGCCAGCGCAATCGTGCCGTTCTGGGTATGCTCTACTACAGGCAAATTGAATGTGTTGTTACTGATCTCCACAAATCCAACCCGTTGATCCTCTAGTGTTTTACAAGGACTATATATGAAGAAAGGGCAGCCTTCGGCTGCTCTTTCTTTTGGTGCAAAGATAAGAGTGCCTCCCCGTGACCAGCCCCTTCGCCCCAGGGTATCCTTCCCCAAAGCTATCACTGCGGTATGCATGGGAGGAGGTCAAATGGAGCCACAACAGCTCGATAGTCTTGCATTGAAGGACGAACTCGTAGCCGTATTTCGTCCAATAGAACAGCTTTTCAAAATAATGGACAAGTCATCGCCAGAAGTTTCTGGAGACTTTACTAAGTCGTATGGCGAGGTTGGTCTTGTTCTTTGCAATTGTTTTCGACGCAAGCTTGATGAGATACTGTCTTCGAAATCTCAGGAGGCTAGCAATGACGCCTGATAAGGATTGGAACGTCGTGTTCGAATATTCAAGGGCACAAGCGATTGCCGACGGCGTACTCGTAGACGTCACCGAGCAGGCGAAACAGATTGGATTTAAGATTCACACGGTCATTACCGGTACCATCTTCCATCGCTATATCGAACCGCCCGCCGGCCTAGACGGGAGCTTTGGCCAAAGCGTCACAGGTAGACTCCATGACGTGCTCACGTTGGCTTTGTTCGCCGCCAGACGCGCCGTCAACACCGACAGGGTCACCTTCAAGGTCGACTTTCTGATGGCCCCAGGCAG
Organism: Fundidesulfovibrio magnetotacticus; assembly: GCF_013019105.1. Lineage (NCBI taxonomy): Bacteria > Pseudomonadati > Thermodesulfobacteriota > Desulfovibrionia > Desulfovibrionales > Desulfovibrionaceae > Fundidesulfovibrio > Fundidesulfovibrio magnetotacticus. The sequence continues at coordinate 41,867 of NZ_BLTE01000002.1, read as the reverse complement.
GAAGGAGACTATCGAGGCAATCGCGCATATTGGTCCTGGCGACAATTATGAACCTTGTTTGACGATCATGCTGGCGGAAGATGATTAACAGGATAAGGAGGTTGTGGCTGGATGCCGTCTTTCGAAACGCATAATCGGTAGGCTCATTATGGCGCTGAAATCGGCCGATCCAGACAGAGGCATGCCAAGCGTGCTGATGGCTACTGACGGTCGCAAAATTCCTTCTTGCTGTCCAAGCGGGATGGGCGTGTTGTTGTCATGTCTCTGGTCCGCCCCTCGGGGGCCATCTTGGCTGACGCCAGCCCCAGGGAAGACATAGCCCCGACCCGAAGGAGAACCATGGGGGCGGGAATCAACGCCGCCCACTTCGTCGTCTCGGGCTTCCTGTCCTGTCCACCCCTTCTCGCCTCGGTCTCTGATCCCTTTGGTTCGCTCATTGAAAGCGCCAGGGGTGGTTAGCCGTGCTCACTGCTGCACGCCATGGTTCTGGATGGCACCGCACGAATTTCATCTGAAAATAGTGTGAAATAGCTGCGAGTCGCTTTGAGTAGGAGTGGGAACATATGGCGAATATCCTGCGCAACTCTGTCCTCGCGTGGGAAGTAATAAAGTCAAACTTCGGGATATTCCGCACCACTCCCTCATTTTCGAGTGTCTGGTGGTAAATCGTTTCTGCCAGAGTCTCCGACGTCGGGGTTGCTCCTGGTCCGTTCCCCGGACACCTTTCGACACCGAGCACCTTTCTGGCCTTACCCCTTGCTGATGTTCTAACGGAACAAAGCAATAAAGATATATCCCCATTAGAGTGCTGAAATCTGGTCGCAAGGATCAATTGCGTCGGCCAGTGTCAGAAAACAATGATCAATGGGGGTGCTAATGAGTAACGTCTTAACATGCCAAAGGAACATCGGAATCACTCTTTCGAATGAGTTTGCAAAAAAGCAATTGGCTACGCATGCTGTAAATTGCGGACTGATTTGCGGCCATGCGTGCAAGTATTGTTCAACACCGTCGCTGATAAGAACGCATAGATTTTTCAAGGAGAACAAGATCACGTCTTTTGCTGCCCTTGAAAGCGGAACAGCTATTGTCGACTTGTGGACACATTTGCGTGTTCAACGCCAGAGCATGAAGCTTGATAGTAACGATGTCGTGATGATGAGCACGCTAACGGATTGCTGGGCTCCAGAAGCACGGGAGCGCGATCTTGGGCGTCATCTTTTGTCGACGATTTTGTCCAAGAGCACCTGCTCCGTACGGATTCTCACGAAGAGCGCATCTATTGCGTATGATTTTGACCTGATATCGAAATATCGCAATAGGGTGATGGTTGGACTGAGCATCACAGCTCCGGTTCACAATGAGCACCTCGCGAAGATCATCGAGCCGAATGCCTCCAGCATCACCGAACGCTTGCAAGCCCTGCATCTGGCTCGGGACATGGGCATTCGAACCTACGGAATGATATGTCCAGTTCTGCCTGGTATTGGCACGTCGCAATCAGACTACGAAAGCATGCTCGATTCTGTTTTGGCTGCAAAACCAGAAACGATTTGGACTGAACCTTTGAATGCGCGAGGGCCTGGAATCGTCAACTGCGCCAAGGCGCTTCAACAGAAAGGGTATGGATTGCATGCTCACGAATTCGATATGATCCGGTCATCTCACTTTCATCAATTGTATGTTGAAGACTTGATCAATACCGCAACCAATGCCGCCATCTCCAGGGGCTGTTTGGATAAGCTCAAGATTTTGGTTTACTCTGATGGTGACGGGTACAACGTCAATGACGCAGCAGTGATCTGGCTGAAGCGGTGAGCGTTAAAAGAGGGCCATCAAGTGAAAGCTTGGTGGCCCTTCTTCAAAGGAAATCCGAAATGAATACGAATCAAACTGTCAACACAAGCAGCATGAGCGCAGTTGCTCAGGATACAGTTCTTAAGACGATTAACATTCGACAGCGTATTCCCAATGCGCCAGTATCAAATGCGTCTGAATTGCCGCATCGGTATCTGTTTGCGAAGGACCTGAGCCTTGTGAAATCGACTGATGCAGGCGGGATACGGCTTTCACCATGCCCAATCGTGATTAGCGAATGTTCGGAGAACAGGTCTACGGGGCTGCATTATGTCACATTGGCCTGGATGCGCGACGGGAGGTGGCATCAGCATCAAATTGAACGCGGGGTCATCGCAAGCAAGACCAGCATTGTCGGATTGGCAAATTACAACTTCCCCGTCACGAGCATTAACGCAAATGGCATCATCGAGTATCTTCAAGAATATGATCGGGTTAACAGTGGCAACATCCCGAAGACGTTTGTGGACGGCCGCCTGGGTTGGACCGAGGACATGGCGGGGTTTCTCTGGGGGCACTCGTACTTGAGTGGGACTTCCGCCGGTAAACTTCCCGGCCAGGCCCCGGTGGTTCGTTTCAAGGGTGCCGACCAGGGAGATGAGCAATTCGCAAGCGGCTTTGTTCAAAAGGGAAGCTTCGCCGCCTGGGCCTCCATGGTCAATGAGGCGCTGGAATATCCTGACGTCGCCTTTGCGCTGTACACGTCCTTGGCCGCGCCATTGCTTCCGATCCTGGGGGTGGACAACTTCACACTCGAACTCTGTGCTCCAAGTTCTTCAGGGAAAACCACCGCGCTGATGCTGGCGGCATCGGCATGGGGAAATCCTGCTCCGTATGCGGGCTCGTTCATCAACACCTGGAACGGGACCGACAACAGGATCGGTAGGATGGCGGCGCTGCTCAATGGACTGCCGCTTTTCCTGGATGAAACCAAGCTGGCTAGATTGCAGAACAAAAGGAACAAGTACGGCAGCGACCTCGTCACCGACACCATCTACATGATCGCATCTGGCCGGGACAAGGCCCGCGCGACTCTCCATGGCTCTGATCGGGTGCAACCGTTCAGGACCATCCTTTTTTCAACCGGAGAGACGCCAAGCCTGGACCTGAGTACAGACGGTGGAGCCAGGGGCAGGATCATCGACCTTTGGGGCAACCCTTTCCTCAGGACAGACGCCGAGAGCAAAGCAGTCGTCACCAGGATCAAGGGCGTGGTCACTGACCACTTCGGCCATGCTGGACATCGCATGGTTCAGTTCATCCTGGACCACCGGGATCAATGGCCCCTTTGGAAGGAAGCGTATGCTGAGGCGAATGAACTTCTTACGAAACTGCCTGATTTGACATCCATTGAAATGCGTCTTGGTGAATACTTCGCCGCTGTCGCTACTGCGATTGCAATCATCCATGCGGCTCTACCTGAACTGAAACGGAGCACGCCAGTTCGAATCCTACTCGATTCTGTGTGGTCCAGGGCCATGAACGAATCAAAATCAGCCGATGTCGCTTCTCAGGCATTTGAATGTGTCGAAGAATGGATCAACAGTAATCAGCATCGAGTGTATTCACCTGCCGAGGCGCGTCAAAATATCCCTTGGTCTGGTGACATGCATGGAGCGTATTGCGACGTGACTGACGATGGAGAATGGACATTCGTAGGGGTAACGAAAACGTTTCTGGATGATATTCTTAGAAAGAATGGATTTAAAGCCTTAGAAATGGTCCGTCTTTGGAAGGACAAGGGCTGGCTCATCACCGATGACTGGTCCAAAGGGTATCAGCGAAAGGTCGTCATCCCTAAAACTGCTGGCGAGTCGAAGAACGTAATAGTGCCAATGTACTGCTTCAGTGCCAAATCCTTTTGGGACGGACGGGGAAGGACCAGTCCTAAATAACTCGTACGTTCCAAATTTTTGCATCCCCGTCACCCTGCTCCTGTAACTGTTCAATGTGTACATGTGATTCTTATTCTTATTATACGTTCCAAATAACTAAAATAAATTTATTATATATAATTATTATTATGATATCATTATAATATAAATAGCGACGGTGGTGGCAGATTTTTGTTGGGTATTTGGAACGTCGAAGCCGCTGGCGATTCCAGTTCTATGGAGATGAAGGTTTTGAATAATAACCATGCGAAGGAGAAAGCGACATGGTCTTCTTGAACTTCCTAAAAGGTTTAGGACTTGACCTGGAGACGTTCTGCCCATTCGACATTGAAGTGGTCAATGCCGAGTCAGATGCCTCTTGCGAGGACGACATAAAAAGTGGCATTTCATTTCATAAAGATAGTTATGAAAACAATCTAGCTCATGCAGGTGGTAATGAGCTTCAATTGAATCGTGTCCATGTTGATCAACCGAGTAATGTTCAGTCGTCTGCGCCAAATATGGTTCCGAATGACAGGTCCTGCTCGGACTGTGATTTCTGTCAGCCTGATGAGGATTTCGAAACAGGGTCTGATGGGATGCGTTGCTCTGCCATGGGTTTTGTGATTGCCGACGCCAAACAATGTGCTTCAACTTGTTCGAGCTATTACTGTCCTGAATCAGTTGAGGATCTGTGACGCTGCCATCTGGTGTCCTGCAGCTAGGATAAAGGGTTCGTGGTCAGCGAGATTTGAAAAATTTTGATAACACAAAGCGAAAGATGTCCTTCAAATTCGCCAGCATTTGAGTCGTCTGCATCGTCGACAGCTTAGTGTTGCTGAGCGAAGAAGCAATACAATAATGTCTACGCCTGCAAATTATGTATATCTATTTTGAATTGCAACGAAGACAATGACAAATACGATGTCATTTTGAGTCGCGTTCATAGAGATATTAGAGGGTATCGTACGGTGGCTGAGCAAGGCCCTTGGCTTTTCGGAGTCAAGGGCTTTGTTCTTTACAGGAAGGCGATGGAGAACAGGACAACTGACGAAAAGGAGGCACTATGGTTTTGAGAGTCGTCATGGTTCTCATTGAATCAAAGCTTGCGAGGGAAATACTGAAGCAAGCCCTAATCGTTGTCATTAAAAGATCAATCTGACCCCGTTCCAGCACGGAGGGGCATGTCCTCTCCGTATCTTTTTTTATGTATTGTCAGGAAGACTTGAATTTATGATTAGCGCTATATTGTTTGGTCAACGCGATCCAGGAATTAAATTCCCGGTGCATTGTAGGACGCATAATGACTCACAATATATGAAATAAATGTTCAATAAGATGCGGAAAGCTGAATGGCCAACATATTGTTTGCTTGCTCAATTTCCTTTCTGTCAATGTGTACTCTTTGTGAATACCACTTCGTCAGCTTTCCAACCCTCCAAATCTCCCGCCTCCTGCGCTTTCTGGGGCTTCCCCAGGGTTGACCCTGCGTCGGACCAGAAAACCCCATAGGAGCGATCCTCGGCCCAACGAACGTTTTCGCCTGTCGCAACGGGAAAGCTTCTTCCTTCCTATGACATTATTCGAGTCATATCATATAGATATTAGATTCTTATACCACCGCCTAAAACAAAGGAGGCAATATGTCAGCGAAGAAGGTTCAGCCCATTGAGGGTGAAGAGTTCGATGGCGTGGGCGAAAAGAAGCGCCCTGAGTCGAAGTACAATGCTTCGCTTCTCAGGGAGTGCATCAGGGAAGGTCTTGACGCGAAGTCCATCATGGAAAAGATGAACATTACGCATAAGCCGACACTCAAGCACTTCGTCCTCAAACTCATCAGCCAGGACAGGCAGTTCTACGACGTCAAAGGGCTCTATCTCAAGAGTTCTGCACGTCCCTACGTCAACAAGAAGGGCGAGGTGCGGATCAACGTCAACAAGCTTGATCTGGGCAGCCTTGACGTCAATGAAGGCGACGAGTTCGCCGTCACTGTCGAAGACAATCGCATCATCCTGACGGTGATCTGAAATCAACCATCTACGAATGCCATGCTCTAGAGAGGTGGCATTTTCTTCTGTTTGAATCCTGCTTTCCGTCCTCCGTGCAACATAACTTCTGATTCGCAGCCTCTCAAATGGTCACTTCAATTTTCTGGCAGAATGCACAAAGTAATACAGATATGATTGGTATAATGCGACGACTCTATAACGGAGGAAAGAACTATAATAGATAGAATCGTACATTGGAGGCGCGTTGCTGCATAAGATGTTGTATTACAACGGGATACTCCAGCCCTAGCTGGACGGTCCCAAGTAGCCCCGGTTTTGAATCTACGATTTCGTTGGGTTTGGAAACGAAAAACAACGTTGCAAAGGAGGTGCTCATGAAAGTCGAGCCCATTATCGACCTCAAGAACATCAAGAGCATCAAGAAGCTCTTGGCGGATCAGCCGCGTAACCGGCTACTGTTTGCCATGGGGGTGAACTCTGGGCTCAGGGTCCAAGACATATTGGCCTTGAAGGTGTCAGACGTGAAGTATTGCAAGATTGGCGACCGCGTCTGCCTCAAGGAAAAGAAAACTGGCAAAGAGAACATCCTCATAATGAACAAGGAAATTAAGTCTGCTCTCGCCGAGCACCTTGCAACCTCGAAACTCGAAGATGAACATTTCCTGTTCAAGAGCCGCAAGGGGAAGAATTATCCGCTGACCACGTATGCTGTCACCATGATGGTGCAGCGATGGTGCGACGAGATCAATCTTCAAGGCAACTTTGGAGCGCATACACTGCGAAAGACGTGGTGTTACCATCAACGCAAAACATTTGGTGTTTCATGGGAGTTGTTGGCCAAGAGGCTCAATCACAGTAGCCCCTCGATAACGCGAAGGTATCTTGGGGTGCAGGACGAAGAGGTGGAAGAAATTCTCCTCAACGCATTGTGATCAAACACTTTAGCAGGGTCAGAAATGACCCTTTTCATTATCTGGAGAATCGCCATGAGTGATAGCCACTACACTTCGTTGGAAACTTTGCAGCACGCTTCAAATATCGAGAACATGTTGCGCTTGTTGTGCATGATCCCGAATCTCCAGCTTCTGGTCAAGATGGATGAAGAACATGACTATCCGTTCGAATCTGTTGAAGACGGGCATTATTCTGAAATGCTCCTCAAGGGCAACCGTCTGACGATCCAGTTCGGTCTTGATGTGTAAGATCTAGTTATTCGATTTCTGGGGCGATCGATCTGGTCGCCCCGTCCTCTTCACAAATTATCTGCAATCACCACCAACGGAGGGTGCTCAAATGGGCGTCTATCAACGCGATGGACGGTTCATGGTCTATTGGCACGAAGAAGGTAAGAGGCGGGACAAGTCCTTCGGTAGGGGCGAGTTGGCCCGTCTCCAGGCTGAGGCGTTTAATCTTGCGATCCAGCAAGCGAAAGCGAACGTGCACGTACCTGTGCAGGAGGAGCAGGTCGTTGAGGCGGTGTCGGACCCGGTTGCGCACCAGGAAGAGCCAGTGGATGGGCCTGGAGAAGTCCAGGCTGAAATGCCGCTGGCGACGTCGGTAGCGACGGTGGCTGCTGTTGCCGTCCCTGCCAAGGGGGTCACCTTTGGTCAGTTGTCGATGATGTACCTGGACCACCTTCGGGTGTCGGGTCGGACGCCGAAGCACATCGCCAATCTCGAGAACCTGCTCAAGGGCATGTTCTTCGACATCCTTGGTCGGGACACCCTGGTCGAGGGCATGACTTACCTGAAGGACATCGTTCCGTTCATCAAGGAGATGCAAGGGATCAGTCATCAGACGAAAAGGCCACGGTCCCAGTCCTGCGTGAATCGCTACTGCGACTACCTCGACGCGATCTTCAACTTCGGCATCGAGATGGAACTCATTGCCAGGAACCCGATGAAGGGTCGGAAGAAAGCCAAGGAGAAACCTCGGGACGTCCAGGTCGGAGTTGATGACCTGCGCCGGATCATGGAGTGCGCTGAGCCTCATGTCCGGTGGGCCATGGAGGTCTGCTTTAACCTCGGGACTCGGCCTGGTCCTTCGGAGCTCTTCGCCCTGCGCTATGAAAATGTGGATTTCGGCGCTGGCACGGTGCGGATTTTCGCTACCAAAACGCAGACCTATCGGACTGTCCCGGTGACGGCGGCATTTCTGGATCGCCTTCGAGAGATGAGGAGGTTTTCAAGGTCTGGGTACATCGTCGAATACGACGGGAAGCCGGTGACGACGATTCGCAAGAGCTTCAACAAGGCCTGCGTGAAGGCTGGAATCACCGTGGATGTCAGGATGTATGACCTGCGCCATCTCTTCGCAACGACGATGCTGGCGAACGGAGCTGACTTGGCGGCGGTGTCGAAGCTGATGGGGCACAGCACCGTGAAGATGACGGCGGACGTGTACTATCACTACTTGGAAGGTGAGAAAGAACGGGCAGTTAGCAAGTTGCCCAGCCTTGAGCCAGCAGCATAAGATTAACCGGGGCAGGAATCTTGTGAGTAGATTCTTGCCCCATTCTGTGTAAAAAAAGTAATCGCCGTGTTATTTTTTTGGAAAACAGAGTTCGTGCGGGCTGAGGCCGCCAGCTTTCCTGTTATGCAAAAGCAGATAATTATGTCTATTTTTGCAATAAGTGTGAAAAGGCGTTTTATGATGATATTAGTAAAGACAATCCTTCTACTCAGAAAGGCAAGGTTTGCAGTTTTTGACAAGATAAGTTGCTTGCATAGTTTAGCTGGTCATTCCGGGTTTTCCGTGGGTAACCGGGCTCAGGCATGCTTGGGATAGAGGTCGAGGTGCCGCAGAAGAAGTAGATGGCGGTCATGAAGTGCTTCCGGTTCCGGTCCCCGCACGCCCTTCGTTTGATGGCCATGCTTTTGCTGTTGAGTCCAAAGGGGAGAGGTCAAGTTGGCCCCTCCCCTCTTTCTGGTTTTATGATTTTTTAAAATAACTCAGCCATATCCCACGCAACAAAAACAACAACAGGGAAAAAGCCCCAACAGCAAATACAACATCTGGAAGCGCTCGCATCCATGTCACCGTGCGGATGAATTCGCTAGAAGCGATTTCCGGGCTGCGCGCATACCACAGGCCTTCCTTGATGGCGTGGTAAAACTGATAAAATCCTGACGGTATGAGGCTAAATATCATCATGGCTGCCAAGCCGCAGTTAAGCCCCCAGAAACTCCATTTCAAGAGCCTGTCTGACCAAGAAGCTTTTGTGATGATATGACGAACGGAAAAGAGCATAAGAGAGATGGCGAGCATGCCGTACACACCAAAGAGAGCCCCGTGCGAATGGATCGGTGTGGTGTTTATGCCCTGTGCATAATAGAGTACAATTGGCGGATTTATCAAGAATCCAAATACTCCTGCTCCAACTAGATTCCAAAATGCAACAGCCACAAAGAAATAGATGGGCCACTTATAGGCGAAATCCTTGCCTCCTGCGCCTACAGTCCGAAGGTTGTGCGCGGCTTCGAACCCCAAGAGCGAAAGAGGGACAACCTCCAGAGCGGAAAATACCGCCCCGAGGGCAATGATGATGGTCGGGGAACCACTCCAATACAGATGGTGGAACGTGCCGATGACTCCGCTGCCGAGATATAAAAAAACAATAAAATAAACGCTGGTAAGAGCAAATCTTTTGCTTACAGCGCCAATATGCGAAAGTAAAAAAGCCATGACAACTGTAGCAAAAACCTCAAAAAATCCTTCTACCCAAAGATGAACTACCCACCATCTCCAATATTCTGCATCAGAAAGGTGGCTTCCTTTCCCATAGAGCAGACCTGCCATGTAAAAAAGTGGTATAGATATGGAGCTATACAGAAGCATATGCGTGAGGCCGCCATTATCATGCTCGTCACGTATTGCTGGTTGTATTGCTCGCCACACAAGAATAAGCCAAACTATCATTCCAACAATCAATAACACTTGCCAAAATCGACCAAGTTCGATGAATTCGTATCCCTGATGGCCAAACATAAACCCATCGCCATTGAAAAATCCAGAGACGGAAAGCCATGTTCCACTAAGTGTTCCAAGTACAACGATTACTAACGCACCAAAAAGTGCAAAAACCCAAAAAGCTTGTCTCCGGGGCTCCTTGCCAACAAACGGCCCAAGGAAGAGGCCTGCTGCCAAGAAACATGTGGCGATGAAAAAAATTGCCAGTTGGATGTGCCATGTTCTGACTGCTGCATATGGCAAGAACGAAGATATGGGGATCCCGAAGAATGAATTTCCCTCAACAGTGAAGTGGGCTGTTACCGCTCCAAAACTGAGTTGTAGTGTAAACAGTATGATCGCTGTCAAGAAATATATAAGCGTTGCTTTCTGGCTTGGAGTTGGAGTTGGTTCTGGGAAGTCGAGATTAAGCTTATTCCCCTCATCTCCTTGGCCAATGTATCGTTGATAAACGAACAGTGAACCTGCAATGCCGAAAATAAGTAAAATTACGCTGACAATAGACCAAATAAGGAAGTCTGGCAGAGCTACGTTGCCGACCAAGGGGTCGTATGGCCAGTTGGTCGTGTAGGTGTGCTCTGCGTCAAGCCGCTGTGTCCCGGCAGCCCAAGAAAGCCATGAGAAGAAGATTGTTACAAGGCGACCTTCTTCCGCATTCCTGACGATCCCCGGCTGCAAGCCCATGCGATCGTTTCCGTTCTGAAAGAGCTCCGTGTAATAGGCGTTCAAAGCTTTAAACGCTTCGGTCTGAAACTTCGTTGATGTCAGTACCCCGGTGCTGGGGTCGTAGCGGTTCTTTTTTATTTCCTGAGTGACTAAAACTTGAAGCCGGGCCTGTTCGACGGGGTTTAATTTTTTGAAGTCGTCATGGGTGAGCGCGCTAGCTTGTGTAGCGTCAAGCCCACTGTGTCTAGCGGCCAGAAAGAGACCCATGCGATGTAAAAAATCTGCCGACCAATCAGGTGCTAGATACGCGCCATGTCCCCAGATGGTTCCGATATGCTGCCCACCTCTGCTATAAAAATAGTTTTGGCCGCTGATGATATCTTCGCCCGTGAACATGACGTTGCCGGAATCATCCAGAACCTTGACGGGAATTGGTGGTTTGCCCTTGTTGATGGCATAACCTCCAAAGATAAGTATGCCGAAAGTCAACGCGAGACAAAATAGGAGAACTGCCTTTACTTTTGGACTCGTCATCCTTTCCTCCCTCGTTTGATCAAAACAATACACCCAAATAGTTGGGAAGCTCAACAAGACTTGAAGAAACTCGCTTCAGTTTAATGGCAAAGGGGGAGCCGAAGCTCCCCCTTTCATTTTACTGGCCTGTCATCATGGCCGCGATGTCGTCCTGTACCGTGCCTATGGGTTTCAGGCCGAACTTCTCGATGACGACCTTAGCCACGTTCGGGGACAAGAAGCCCGGCAACGTGGGGCCGAGCCGGATACCCTTTACTCCGAGGAACAGGAGGGCAAGGAGCACGGCCACTGCCTTCTGTTCGTACCAAGCAATGTCGTAGGACACGGGCAGCTTGTTGATGTCGTCGAGACCGAAGACCTCTTTGAGCTTCAGTGCAATGACAGCCAGGGAATAGGAGTCATTGCACTGGCCGGCGTCCAGCACGCGCGGGATGCCGCCGATGTCGCCGAGGTTCAACTTGTTGTAACGGTACTTTGCGCAGCCCGCCGTGAGTATGATGGTGTCCTCCGGCAGAGCTTCGGCCACCTGAGTGTAGTATTCGCGGGACTTCTGACGGCCGTCGCAACCGGCCATTACCACGAAGCGCTTGACTGCGCCGGACTTGACGGCCTCAACAACCTTGTCGGCCAGAGCCATGACTTGGTGGTGGGCAAAACCTCCGACGATGGCTCCCTTTTCAAGTTCGGTGGGCGGCGCGCACTTCTTGGCTTGGGCGATCATGGCCGAGAAATCCTTGGCCCCGCCGGTCGGACGGTCCAGGATGTGCGTGGCACCCTCGTAGCCGACTACCCCTGTGGTGTAGAGGCGGCCGAGGTACGTGTTATCCTTCTTGAGCGGCACCAGGCAGTTGGTGGTCAGCAGGATGGGGCCGTTGAAGGCTTCGAACTCGGGATTTTGGTGCCACCAGGAGCCGCCGTAGTTGCCGATCAAGTGTTTGTATTTTTTGAAGACCGGGTAGTAGTTGGCCGGGAGCATCTCGCCGTGGGTGTAGACATCCACGCCCGTACCCTCGGTCTGCTTGAGCAGTTCGTCCATGTCTTTGAGATCATGACCGCTGATGAGGATGCCCGGGTTCGTGCCTACGCCAATATTGACATGGGTTACCTCCGGGTGCCCGTAGCTACTCGTGTTGGCCTCGTCCAGCAGGGCCATGGTAGTCACGGCCACTTCACCGGCTTTCATCACCATACCGACCATGTCGTCCACAGACAGGTCTTTAGTTGTTGATGCCAGAGCCTCAAGCATGAATTCGTCGATTTCCGGTTTACGGAATCCAAGTATGGCTGCGTGTTCGGCATAGGCGGCTACGCCTTTGAGCCCGATGATAAGGAATTCCCGCAAGGAACGCACATCCTCGTTCTCCGTTGCCAAGATGCCCACAGTCTTCGCTTTTTCGGTGAAAGAGGAGGATGGGCCGCGCCAGGTGGCGGCGTCGTGCAAAGGATCGCTGAATTCCTTCCCATGCTTTGCTTTGTAGGCTTCATGGAACTTTGTTTTGAGCGCATCGCGACGCTTCAGACCCTCTTCAATCATGCCTTCGAAACGAGCGTCGTCCCAGTTGGCGTTGGTGATAGTGGCGAACAGACCCTGAAGCACGAAGTCATCGTTTGAACGGTCAGGCTGCCCCAGGTCCTTGAGACCTTCACCATACACGGCAATGCCGCGCAACACGAAGATCAAAAGGTCTTGAAGGTTGGCAGTCTCCTCGGGTTTTCCACACATGCCCTTGATGGTGCAGCCGGTATTTTTTGCCGTCTCCTGGCATTGAAAGCAGTACATCGCGCCTCCTTGTGGTTGATTGTCCAGTGATTCAAGCGTGTTTTGGTTCGGTTCAGTTCCGGCGGGCGCGACGATGCACAGCTTCTTTTTCTCACCTTGTTGCCGATGATCGTCCCACTCGTCTCCGATAGTATCCTTGACATAAGTCAAAAGAAGTAATCAAGGCTTTCCGGAAGCGAAGCACAGCGTGTGCCCATTGCTCGTGCGTTGGCTAACCGTCCTCATGTCGTTCTGGCTGACGAACCCACTGCCGCTTTGGATGTGAGCTCGAGGTTAAGAAGGGCAATCGCCAACCCGGATTGACAAACACCCTCACCATTGTTAGTTAGCAATAACTAACAAACGAGGGAAAGTCTATGGGGTCTCGCAAAAACAGTGCGGACAGAAAGGCCGAAATCGTGGAAGCCATGCTTGCCCTGGTTGCCGAATTAGGGCCTGCATGTGCGACCACCCAGGCGGTGGCCGATCGGGTAGGCATTACTCAGGCTGGCGTGTTTCGGCACTTTCCGGCGAAGAAAGATCTTTGGCTTGCCGTGGCGGACTGGTTGGTTATGGAAGCCCAAGCACGCTGGGCTAAGGCACGCAAATCTGAAAAAAGTCCTCTCGCGGGAATAAGGTGCGTCATAGAAGCGCAGTTTGAATTTATTCAACAGACTCCCGCGGTCCACTCTCTGATATTTTCACGTGAACTCCACGCGCAAAACGAAGAATTGCGCCGATCTTTTAACTCTATGGGCACGGTCTTTCATGTCTTGTTAACCGATTTGACTAAGCAAGCTCAGGTCGCAGGCGAGCTGTCAAGTGATTTTGCCCCTCATGAAATAGCTAACTTACTGTTGACGTTGCCGTCAGGCCTAGCCACACGCTGGTCACTTAGCGGGCGCACTTTCAACCTCGCGAAAGACGGCACACGACTTTTGGAAATCTTGCTGTATGGTATGAGCAAAATTCATTGACGGTCAAGGGGAATCGTCCATGTCCAGAAATAGAAAAAGAGTTTTATTCGCAGGCGTTGGGGGTATGGTCATTGTCTTCGTGCTGATTCACCTTTACTTTCGCCCAATTTCAGTCCGAGTCGTTGAACCGGCCGCACAGGAGGCGCTCCAGGTATTCGGCCTGGGCACTGTGGAAGCGAGAGTACTTTCCAAGGTAGGCTTCAAGGTAAATGGATTGCTTCGTGAATTGAAGGTTGACCATGCCGACGAGGTAAGGGCGGGGCAGCTTCTGGCGTTACTGGACAGCGGCGAGCAAGAAAATCAAGTAGCCAAGGCCTTGGCCAACTTGGACAAGGCTCAGGCTAACCTCAATCTGGCAAAGGCAAGTCTAAAGAAGTCCCGCACCAACCTTGCCCTGAAGCAGCAGCAAAGCCATCGTCGCCAAGAGCTTAAAAATAAATATGTTCTTGCTGGAGAAGAGGCCGAAGTTTCATTGGCCGCAGCGCAAGCAGCAGAGGCAGAAGTGCTTCTGTCAGAGGCAGAGATGGCTGCGGCGGCAGCTTCTGTAAAGGATGCTGAAGCTCAGCTCGGCTTGTCCCGGGAAGTCTTGTCCCAACATTTTCTGGTGGCTCCATACGATGCCGTGATTATTGGTCGCCACAAGGAGATTGGTACAATCATGCAGGCAGGAGAGCCGGTCTTCACATTGGTGGATCCCTGCACAGTATGGGTCCGGGCTTTTGTGGACGAGGCCAAGGCTGGCTATATAGAAGTTGGGCAGCTGGTTGAGGTGCGACTACGCTCCCTTCCTGGAAAACGATTTCCCAGTAAAGTTGCGCGTATTGACCTGGAAAGTGATAGGGTCGGCGAGGAACGACGTATTTACGTAACCTGGGGAGATTGCCCCCGCGATTTCCATCTCGGCGAACAAGCAGAGGTGGTGATCAATAGCGGCTTGTTGGATAACGTAGTGCTGGTATCAGAAACACTCGTTTTTGAGCGAGATGGTAGTAGTGGCCAGATATGGACTGTGGAACAAGGGCAACTCAATAAGCGCCGGGTGATTTTCGGGCAAAGCACGTTGGATGGGCGTCTTCCGGTGATCCAAGGGATGCCTGAGGGAGCCCAGGTTCTGGCAGCCTTGCCGTCCGGCCTGCGCCAAGGACGGAAGGCCACGGTACAATCCGGAGGCACCCCATGAATCTGGCGGTGCGCGATATCCGGCACAACCTCGGCCGCTTCGTACTGACGTGTCTGGGACTCAGCCTGCTGTTGGGCCTCGTGTTGTCTATGATCGGCATCTACCGAGGGTTGGTTGAAGAAGCCTTGTCCTTGTCCAGAGCGCCAGGAGCCGATCTTTGGGTCGTGGAGGCAGGGAAGAGGGGTCCTTTCGCGGAGTCATCGCGAATACCTGGCGACACCCGCGAAGTAATCGCCAGCCTGTCGCAGGTGGTGTCAACGGGATCCATGACGTATCAATCAGTGGAGGCTATGCATAATGGAAAAAAAATACGGCTTTACGTGGTTGGATATGAACCAGGGAGGCCAGGAGGACCTGTAAAAATATTTGCTGGGCGCCACATGACCCGTAGCCACTATGAAATGTTGGTCGACTCGAAAAGCGGACTTATGTCGGGTGAACAGGTGCGTCTTGGACGCAATATTTTTACTGTAGTAGGCTTGACCCGAAATCAAGTTTCTTCAGGCGGCGATCCTGTAGCCTATATTACGTTGCGAGACGCGCAGCGTTTGCAATTTGAATTGGAACCCCCGGTGGCCCGACGGGAGGCCGAACGCGGCACTTCACCGGTCGGCTCGGATATCGTTAACGCCGTGGTGGCCAAAGTCGCGCCAGGAACGACCCCGGATCGGGTGGTCGAGGCAGTCGGACGTTGGAAACACCTCACCGGATTGAGCCAGTCGGCTCAAGAGGAAATTCTGACCAAGTCGGTGGTGGACAAATCCCGACGCCAAATCGGACTCTTCACCGTAATATTGCTTGTCGTTTCGGCGGTGATTATCTCGCTCATCCTCTACACTATGACAATGGATAAAGTACGGGAGATCGCCACGCTCAAACTCATAGGTGCGCCGGACAGAACCATTGTCGGACTCATCATTCAGGAAGCCGTCGCCATGGCCGTAATCGGCTTCTCACTGGGAGCACTACTCATCAACTTGACCAGTGATTTCTTTCCTCGACGAGTGATTCTTTTGCCGCAGGACGGATTAGCTTTGGCCATTGTGGTGCTCTTCTTGTGCGTGCTTGCCAGTGGGATGGGGGTGCGCCTTGCACTCAAGATCGAACCTTCAGTGGCTTTGGGAGGATAGGGCATGAATATGTCCACCCTAGGGACACCTTTGGTAACCATCAGCAATCTTAGCAAATCCTTCGGACAGGGAGACGCGCGAGTCGATGCACTGAAGCAGGTCACGCTGCAGGTGTATGCTGGGCAGGTGGTGGGACTGCTTGGTCCGAGCGGTTCCGGAAAAAGTACCCTGCTCAACATCATTGGTTGCATCCTGGAGCCAAGCAGTGGGCGCATGGAACTCGACGGGCAAGTTGTCTATGATGGCAAATGGCTACAGGGTGATTTACGTCGCCTGCGTTTGGACCGAATCGGGTTCATTTTCCAGTTTCACAACCTGCTTCCTTTTCTGAATGCCATTGAAAATGTTGCCGTAGTTTTGGAAATCGCTAATACAAGTGCTATGTTAGCCCGCCAGCGTGCTCTTGAGTTGCTCAGCTACCTCCAGGTAGAACATCGCTGCGAAACAATGCCGTCAAGGCTTTCCGGAGGTGAAGCGCAGCGTGTGGCCATTGCTCGTGCATTGGCTAACCGTCCTCATATCATCCTGGCTGATGAACCCACTGCCGCTTTGGATTCTGAACGTGCTGGCGTCGTGATGGACCTGCTGCGCAAGGTAGCAGCTGAGCAGGGAGCTGCGGTATTGGTAGTCACCCATGATGAAAAAATTTTCGACCGGTTTGATCAGATATTTTACCTTCGCGATGGGATGCTGACGGAGATGGATGGTACGCAAGAATAAAACGAAATAACAGAGTGTTATCGTAAAATTGTCTCTGGCTTGGTTGGAAAGCATCCGTCAAAGAAGCCCTGGCCTGGCTACAATCGGTGTCTGTAGCCTTCCTGGGGCGCGTATGGTATGTTTTGAAATGATTTATTGATCAGGCAGTTCAAGTCGCGCTAGTAATTTATTGTGTTGTGAGGTGAATGCAATGTTATTTACCACAGTACGCGCAAAGTTTTATTTACTTTATGTGTGTATGGTGTTGCTACTAGCCACTATTGCCTTTATCGCAACGATTTACAGTTGGAATAGTTACACAGAAAAGCAAGAATTGCTCAAAGAGTACAATGTTTTTAGGTTGTCATCAACGGTTATTCACATGCTGCAGAAAGAGCGTGGTCTTACCGTGAAAAGCCTTTTCCGTCCTACTCGTAGCAATATTGATGAACTTAAAGCTTGGCGTGCTAAGACTTATAGTGCGATTGTTGAATTTCATGGTACTCAATTTTCTCAAAATTTACGAGCAACTTACGCGGGCTTGCACAATTTGGTCGATTCAAAAGCAATTTCGCCCGAGAATATTTTTTTACAGTATTCGGATTGTATATACGAAATAATAAGCGCTTTTGGCTCGGATCGGTCTTTCGAGCATATTCAACATGACCATCTATTTTTGTCGTTAACTAATTTGTTGATGGCACGAGAACATCTCGGAAAAATACGAGCATACATTTCAGTTTTAGCTAGCAATCATCATGTGGATGATGTTGGTTTTTTTTATGTGAAAGAAAAGTTTGGATTTTATAAGGTCTCGAAAATGGAGTTTTTGAAAAGCCTCAAGAGCAAACAACCACTATACGCAAGTATGATAGTCGAAAGTGAAAAGGTCAAAAAAACAGATGAGGCTATCCTCCTGTTTTTGGGGGAAAAGCAACAAGGATTTGACTACGATGGTTGGTTTGATTTGTCCACGGGTGCAATGGACGTGTTTTATGATGTGGAAAAAGAATTGTCAGGCGTTTATGGGGCATTTTTAGAAAATGAAATAAAGAAGACTAAAGTATATAGCCTGATAGTGTTGTGTGTCACGGGTGTTGTTGTCGTTGCTTCATGGTTTTATGTTGCAAATTTGATGAGATCATTTTCGTCGCGCGTTGAAAATATAGATGCCAAAATGAAGCTAATATTGAAGAATAATGATTACGGGGTTGAAATCACAGACCCTGGTAATGACGAAATTTCTAATATATCAAATTCTCTCAACTCTTTGTTGAAGTTTACAAGTGAGTTGCTTGAAGAAAAAGAAAAGATGGCTTCAACGGATAGGCTCACTGGAATTTACAATAGAACCAAGTTTTTAGATATTTTTGAGTCAGAGTTTCAACGTTTTTCTCGATATAAAACGACTTTTAGCGTGATAATGGTGGACATCGATCATTTTAAAAAAGTTAATGACAATTGCGGACACAATGTGGGGGATAGTGTTTTAATTGAAGTGACATCGTTGATGTCTAAAATAGTTAGGGCGACAGATGTCTTGGTGAGGTGGGGTGGGGAAGAGTTTGTTGTTTTGGCCACATCAAGCGATTTACAAGCTGCTGTTTCTCTTGCTGAAAAAATACGTTTAGCTATGGCTGAACATTCTTTTGCATCCAATCTGAAAGTGACCATGAGCTTCGGCGTTGCCGAAATCGAAGCTGATGATTCACTTGAATCAATTATGGCTCGGGCTGATTCAGCCCTTTATGAGTCTAAACGCACCGGAAGGAACAAGGTTAGTGCAATTAGCACGATAAAATGAATTGATTTGCCTTAAACATATCGAGGCAAATTATCAAACATCTTGTTTTGCATGCGGGAAGTAAACTACGATTGTTTGTACAGTGGCATCACAGGTCCTAGAGCATGCGCAGGAACCTGCATCTGTAAAAAAGGAAGCCCTGGTGCTACTCGCCCTCAGCGGAGAACCCTTTCCCAAAGGCAGCTTCGAGGAGCACTTCCGCGTCGGCGTTGTCCCTCAGTCGCTTGATAGCTTCAGGTGGGACCAAGCAGATAAGCTTGGCGAATTCCTCCTTGCTCATCTTGGCTTTCTTCCAAGGCTTGGCGGAGTCGTACTGACGCCGACTGATGCCGAGGATGGCCCAAGGCTTGTCGGTGTGGGTTTTCTCGGAAAGTGTCATCATTATGCGCAGGTGAAGGTTGCTGGGGTTGAGAATCACAGAAGCCTGTGAATCTGAACGTGACACTGCCGCGTTGACTGCCTTGTGGTAACCCCATTTGTTGCGTGTTCCTAGGCAAGGATGGGCAGCCTTGCCATGTGTTTCCACAAATGAGACAAAACCAAGATGGCTTTCAGAGGTGTTCGTATCGATCCCCCTGATTGCCACTGTCGGCTTCAGTTTTGCTGCAATTGTATCTCTGATGCTGCAAACGTCAACCCACGGAGATGGCGGATAATTCTATGAAATCATTAAATGTGTTCTTTCTCGGTATGGCGCTGGCACTTCTCCCCTGGGCTAGCGGCGTAGCGCTAGCGGCAAGTGGTGGTGGGGTCCTGGCTGATCCTGGCGCAATGGAAGGCAAACATTTTCACCCAAAAGGCAAGATGCCTTCGTCTTTCACTGTCGAACTCCAAAACGGCTTACGAAAGACTCTTCCTTTCGAGGATAAACGCGACTTTGAGGAAGCACAAAAAGGGTTCATCGCTGCTCCATCGTACAAGAAAATCATGGCTGAAGCAGGGAACGTCGCCTGGGACATGGGGAGCTATGAATTTCTTCTTCAGGGAAAGGACTTCGACAGCGTTCACCCTTCCTTGCAGCGTCAAGCCATCTTGAACATGGCATATGGTCTTTATGAAGTAGTTCCTGGTAAAATATACCAAGTCCGTGGCTTCGACTTGGCAAATATCAGTTTCATCAAGGGCGACACGGGTTGGATCGTGTTCGACCCTCTGACTGCCAAGGAGACCGCTAAGGCCGCACTTGATTTTATCAACGAGAAAGTCGGCAAGCTTCCAGTGGTAGCTGTTGTTTACTCACATTCACACGCTGACCATTACGGCGGTGTCCGTGGCGTTGTGGATGAAGCTAACGTCAAAAGCGGCAAGGCACAAATTATTGCTCCGCTTGGTTTCATGAAATATGCGGTGGCGGAGAATGTTTACGCAGGCAATGCAATGAACCGCCGCCTGTTCTTTCAGTACGGAGTTTTACTGCCTCGTAGCCCATTCGGTCATGTAGACCAATCAATCGGCAAAAATACAGCCGCAGGGAATTTGGGATTGATCCCCCCCACCCGGATCATTACGAAAGATATTGAAGAGCTGACTGTCGACGGGGTGAGGATGGTGTTCCAGAATACCCCAGGCACTGAAGCTCCTGCAGAGATGAACACGTACTTTCCGCAGTTTAAGGCGTTCTGGGCGGCTGAAAATATATGCGGCACAGTACACAACATATATACGCTTCGCGGAGCTTTGGTTCGAGATGCCCTGGAGTGGTCAAAAAAAGTCAACGAAGCTTTGTATCTGTATGGAAACGAAGCCGAAGTGATGTTTGCTTCTCATAGCTGGCCTCGTTTCGGGAATGACCGGATACAAGAAGTAATGCGGACACAGCGTGACATATACGGCAACCTGAACAACGAAGTGCTCCATCAGGCCAACAAAGGCGTCACAATCAATGAGATCCACAACGTCTATCAGCCGCCCAAGAGCTTGCAGCAGCAATGGGCAGCGCACAGTTACCATGGATCAGAGGAGCATAACAGCCGGGCGGTGATCAACCGGTATCTCGGCTATTGGGACGCCAACCCCGCCACGTTAATCCCGCTCTCACCCCGCGATTCCGCCCCCTTGTATGTGGAGATGATGGGCGGGGCAGCGAAGATCATGGCCAAGGGCAAGGAGTTGCACGACCAGGGCAAGTACCGTGAAGCCATGGAGATTTTGAACAAGCTTGTATACGCTGAACCGACCAACCAAGCCGCTAAGGACCTGCTTGCGGATGTGTTTGAACAGATCGGCTACCAGAAGGAAAGCCCGAGCGTGCGCAACAGCTTCCTTGCAGCAGCGTACGAACTTCGTTCAGGCATTCCCGGAGGTGCTTCCCCGAAAAGTTCGGGGCCGGATACTATTCGGGCGATGTCCACTGACCTCTGGCTCGACTTCCTCGGCATCCGCCTCGACAGCAAGAAAGCCGAAGGCATGAAGTTTGTTGTCAACATCGTCACGCCTGACAACTGTGAAAAGTTCGTGGTGGAGATGAGCAATTGCGTGCTCACCAACATCAAGGGCGTTCAAGCCAAGAAACCTGACCTCACTATCACCATCAACCGTTCCGATCTTGAACCTGTGATGATGGGCACGGTAACCTTGGACGACCAGATTGCCACGGGCAAGGCTAAGTTGGATGGTGACAGAAAGCCTTACGACCAACTCAAGGGAGTCCTGGTCCAGTTCACACCCGACTTTGAAATGATGCCCGGAACAAAGGCTGCCCAGCCGACGTCGCCACCCGCGATGAGTCCTTTCCAGCAGCAAGAGCCGGGGAGTTCTGCCGGGATGTAACAGAATATAGTTGATGCTCACGGGAGGGGCAGGTGAACTCTGCCTCTCCCTGAAGAGCAGTGTCCATTAGCAGATTCATGGAAAATACGTTCATTGCTTCAAGTTCTTTCTTCCGAGGGCATTTTGAAGAAAATAGCACCAGCCGCACTCAGTATTATTTTATCGCTAGTTGTTATGATGAACATTGCTTCGATGGCAATTGCTGCAGATTACAAGCTGTCTGAGGATTTGAAGTTTACAGTTGCCCCATATGCTTGGTTGACAAGCGTAACGGCGACTATTGGGACAAAGGGAAATTCTTCAGTAATAAATGCAAGTTTTATCGACATGATTGGAAGCGGAGGCACATTCGGTACTGGTATGAATGTAGCCCTGATGGGCCATGTTGAAGCAATTTACAGGGACAGACTCGGCTTGCTGTCCGACATAAACTTTGCATCTCTGGGGACCAATGTTTCTGCAAAGTCGGCGTCACTTTCTGGAAAGTCTACCTTGTTCCTGGCTGATATCGTGCCTTTCTATAGATTCGGAACATGGGGGATAGGAAAAGCTGGATCAATCACCTTCGACGGATTAGCAGGCATAAGAGTCTGGAATGTTAAGGCTGACTTCGACGTTGATTTCAGAAGATTTTCTCCATCTATCTCAAAAGAAACGAGTTGGGTAGATCCCATCGTTGGAGCCCGAGTAGCTTGGAAGTTTAATGATGACTGGTCCATAAATCTCCGCGGAGGAATTGGCGGATTTGGGATTGGTTCAGATTTCACCTGGGATGCAACGGGTTTGGTGGGGTATACTTTCTGGGAGCATGGCACTCTATATGCTGGATATCGTGCGGTTGGAATTAATCGTGATGGAGGGGGACGCAAAGACGAATTGAAGTTCAGTGGTGCCTTGCACGGTCCAATTATTGGAGTTGCATTTAATTTTTAGCTTTAAGACTCACAGGAACCTGTGAATCTGGACGTGCCACTGCCCCGTTGGCTGTCTAACCACTGGCTTAGCAACTACGCAACCACTGCCACCAAATCCCTGTTGGCGGCACGTTGGCAGGAGCGCCACTGAAAGCCACAAAACTGTTGGCAGACGCCAAAATGATACGTTGGCAATCGTTGGCTGGCTAGTTAAAGTCTAATAATTTCAGCATGCTGCTGGCATGGCATTCAAGAGGTCGTCGGTTCGATTCCGTCCAGCTCCACCAAGATTTCCCAATGAACAAGGCCGGTTAGGTAACCCTAGCCGGCCTTCTTCTTTTCCAAATTCAAGTGATGTCACCCATGATGTCACCCACCCCCTGGGTGACATCAAAATCCCAGCGCGTTAGAGCCGGAACGGGTTTCCTGGCTGCGTGCGCTTGAATCACTCCTGCTAGAATTTCCTTCAGACCGCACCGGGTGGTCGTGCCCTCATAGTGGGCCTCACTCCTAGCCCCCCGGACACCTCTTCCTTGGGACTGCGGGATTGGTTCTCCCCGGCCCTGCCCTCCTACAGGAGGGGGTAGCTATGGGCCAATCAGCGTTTTTGCCAGGGCTGTGCCGTATAGCTCAAGTACCTGCTTGTTGTGCAGCTTGCAAATCACCACGGGGGTGATCGCTAGTGCCTATGAAAAATCCTCCCTTGGCACGTGGTGGACAAGGCGCTGCAACAATGTCTTCACAAGAACCAGAATCAATCTGGGAGATGTGACTTGCTCACGATTTCATTAAGCAGGTCAATCTTTTGATGCGGTGAAAAGCTGTTGATGTATGATCTGTATTCATTGTCCGAGACGCCTCCTGTCCTGCGCTCTCCGGTCGTGATGTGGTAAAACCACCAGCGAGATATATCCTTTAAACTGTCGCCAATCAGGTCTTCAATCGTTGTAGTGTCTCCATGTTTCTTAAAATAAGAAATCTGCTCTGCCAACACTTTGAGCAATGAGGAGTAGAAGTTTTTGTGGCAGGCAATGTGTTTTTCGTAGTGCTCCGGATTGAATTTAAACCTCGTGCAGAGAATGGTTATGACGTCTTCTTCAAATGCAAAATGCTGCGAACAAAAATGTTCAAAGTATTGAATTTTGTCGTCCAAATAGGTAGCCACCCGCCCTTGTTTGATCCGTTGAAGTTTAATGTCGGTGAACCATTTATTAAGGAAGATGGCGGTGTCTTTGTGTTGGCAGTTCAGTGTTCTAACTGCGCAATCATACTCGGACTTCCATTCGATGAGCTTGAACAGTTCTTCCGTTGAACCGGGCATTTGATAGACCGCCAAGGTTTGATGTTGTCTTAATGGGTTCGTTCAAGACGCAGGTTATGTCAATCCTTACCCAACTTCAGTGATTCACGGCCGACGAACATAACATCATCCAGCTTAATAGGCTGTATTGTTTCAATTTTACTCCGGATAACCCTTGGGCAGGCGTTCACCTCATTGGATGAGGCCTCATGGCCCGACTGTTTTTCTTCATCATCCGTCAAATCACAGCCTTTTCTCCCAGCGGATCATCCCGCAAGCACGGGCGCTTACCCGGAGTGCGCGGCGCTTCTGTTCTCCCTGCACCAGGGAGCCGCAGTTGCCCTGGACGCGATCGTGCACAGATCGTCCTCCGGAAGAGACACTGTCAGAGGAGGTTAGGACTGGGAGCGGACAACGGCCTTCGCCGCTTTCAGTCTGATAATGAACCGTGCCCCCTCGCCGGGAGAGGACTCCACATCGAGCGTCCCCCCGTGGTTGTTGGTGATGATGTAGTAGGAAACCGACAAGCCAAGCCCGGTGCCCTCACCCACCCCCTTGGTAGTGAAAAATGGCTCGAAGATCCTCTTGCGGACATCCGGCGACATGCCGGGCCCGTTGTCCTCGATTTCTATCCTCACCCAGCCTTCTGAGGCTTCGGTCCGCAGGGATAATGTCGGAGAGGCCGCTCCCGCCAAGGCCTGGGCGGAATTGGTGAGGATGTTCATGAACACCTGCTGGATCTGAGTGGCCGAACCTAGGACCGGGGAAAGGCCTGAAGCGAATTCCTTTTCGATGACGATCTTTCTGAAATCGTACTTCTTCTTCAGGTCATAGTCCGTGGCGCAGAGGTCCAGGGATTTGTTGAGCAGCGAATTGATCTCCACGGGCGCGAATTCGCTGCTGCTGGTGCGGCTGAATTCGAGCATGCTGGCCACGATACGCGCGGCCCTCACGCCAGCGTCGCGCATGGTTTCGAGTGAAGTTAGGATTTCACGCCTTTCCATGAAGTGTTTGATGCTCTCGAACGTGCACCCCGCCTCTTCAGCGGCCTTGAGGTTCGTCGGATCGGGCGATTTGAGCCTCCGGCTCATGACCTGGATGCTCTGGAGGATGCCGGAGAGCGGGTTGTTGATCTCGTGGGCCATGCCTGCGGCCAGACCGCCCACGCTCATCATCTTCTCGGTCTGGACCATGAGTTCCTGCATCCGCTTGCGGTCCGTTATATCCCTGAAAAAACAGATCACGAAGGTTTCGCTGTAAAGATCCATGACCGACAGTGAGACTTCTGCGGTGAACTCCGTGCCGTCAGGCCGTTGATGCACCCACTCGAACGTTTGCGGCCGTCCTTCAAGCGCCTCTTGCATCCTCCTGGTGGCCAGGGCCACGGACTCTTCACCACCCGCCTGGAAGGTTGGGGAGAGTTCGCCTGGGTTGCGGCCGGTCAATTGGTCCTTTCCGCAGTTCATTAAGGTAAGAGCTTTGGGATTGCAGTCTACGATGAGGCTGTTCTTCACGAGGAAGATGGCGTCCGGAGAGGCTTCGAAGAGCACCCGGTGCTTTTCCTCGTTGTACTTGCGCTCCGTAATGTCCACGATGATGCCGATGAGTCCCCCGGTCTGGCCATCGGAAAGGCGGAAACCCGTGACCGAATAGAGCGTCTGGTGCAGCTTCCCGTCGGCAAAGGGGATGGGCATTTCCTTGTGCACGCGCCCGGCGCTCTCTATGACGGCCACGTCCTCGGCCTGGTAGGCGTTGCGGTCGGCCATGGGCAGGTACTCGAGGTCCAGCACCCGTTTGCCGATAAGGTCCTCCCGCCTGACTCCGAAACAGTCCTCGTAGGCCTTGTTAAAGCCCACGAAACGCGAATCCGGCCCTTTGTAGAACACCGCGTAGGGTATGGTGTCCATGAGGGCCTGCTGAAAGGCCAGCTGGTCGGCCAAGCGCAACTCCAGGTTCTTTCTCTCGGTGATGTCACGGCCAACGCCTATTATCTCCACGATGGCCCCGCTGGCATCGACCACGGCCGAATCGTTCCAGGCGAACCAGCGCCAGCCGTTCGCCGTCATGGCCCGCTGTTCCATGTAGGCCGTGTGGGGCGGCACATACAGGGCCTCCATGGCGTCCCGCGTGGCCTCCTTGTCGTCCTCGTGCACCAGGGGCATAAAAGTGGTCTTCAAGAGCTCCTCTTCCGATTTGCCGAAGGTTTGGCAATAGGAGGGACTCACGTAGAGGAAGCGGCCTGAGGTGTTCACTTTGACAACCAAATCCGTCTGGTGCTCCACCAGAAGCCGGTATTTCTTTTCGCTGCTGGCCAGGGCCAGCCCGGCAAGCTTGGACTGGCTGATGTCCATGAGATAGCCGCTCCAGCTCGTGCTTTGGGCGGAAGAGCCGCCGGGTATGGACGCGGCACGCACCCATTTTTGTTCACCGTTTTGTAATTCTACCCGGAAGTCGTACAGGAAGGGGCCAAGCCTCCTGAGGGCATCATAGTTGGCCTGCATGAAGCCTTCGCGATCATCGGGATGGACAAGGGAGAGAAGAATTCCTGGATCCCTCATCAGTTCGTCGGCGGATATTCCAAGCAGCTCGCGGACCTTCTCGCTCACGAAGCCGAACCGGAATTCCAGCGGGTCCGTGTTGGCGGGTGCGACCTCGTAGAGAACCACTGGAACAGTTGCCGTTATTGTACGCAGGCGTTCCAGAACGTCCTGCATCCTTCTCTGCGCGGATTTTTCCTCAGTGATGTCGCTGATGACCACGCAGTACTGGAGAACCGCGCCTGAAGTGCTCAGGGAGATGGGGAATCCAAGAAAATGCCAGATGCGTTCGCCTTCAGGAAGCGATACGTTCAGTTCTTCATTGATTCGCGTAAGCGCGCTGTATTCCTGTGCCAAAAGCTGTTGCATCAAGATGCTTGCCTCGGGAGGCAGCATGGAGACAAGCAAGCATTCTGGACAGGAT
This sequence comes from Fundidesulfovibrio magnetotacticus, assembly GCF_013019105.1. Taxonomy (NCBI): domain Bacteria; kingdom Pseudomonadati; phylum Thermodesulfobacteriota; class Desulfovibrionia; order Desulfovibrionales; family Desulfovibrionaceae; genus Fundidesulfovibrio; species Fundidesulfovibrio magnetotacticus. The sequence continues at coordinate 15,465 of NZ_BLTE01000002.1, read as the reverse complement.
TCGCTGCCGGACGTTCTCAGCAGAGAGTGGAAAGCCGCGCTGCAGGCCAGCAGATGTCCCTTGGAGTCGCTTACGCAAATGGCCAGGGGCGCGTTGTCTAAAATGCCGCGCAATTGGCTGGCTAGGCTGGTGGTGGTCCTTCCGTAGTACCTGCTGAGCCAGAAGACAGCGAAAATGGCCGCCATGGTCAGGCATGCAATAAGCACCAGGAGCCTGGCCATGATCGCGGCCATGACCGCCCGGGACTCGGACAGGCCAACGCCCACGCGCACCACGCCCAGTACTTGGTTGTCGAACCCGCCACGGTAAGGAACGATGACTTCCTTCACCAGGTCCTTTCCCCAGTGTCGCTGGGTCAGCACGGGACGGCCGGATTCCAGGCTTTGCTTGGCCTGGGCCAGGGCTTCTTCGTTCAGCCTGGAGTCGTTGCGTTCCGGGGAGCTGTGGGCCAACACCTCCCCTGCTTTTGTTTCGATGGATATGTAGGCCAGCTGGGGAGCCCTGACCAGGATGTCTTGCGCCATCAGGCGGGCGTGGTGTTTCCCGGAGAAGCTCACCCGGCTGATGGACTCGCTGACGATGGCAGTGATGGTTTCGCACAGACGGTCCTCGTCGCGCTCCTGCTGTTGCTGCAAAAGCAAAAACGTTGCTCCAGTGGCCAGGAGCATGAGCACCAGCAAAACGCCCCCAAAGCTTATGGCGAACCTGCGCTCATAGCGTAAGGGGGCGTCTGCGGACGGCATATGGTCTCCCCTCTAAGGCTTAACCACGCGCAGTGTGTTTTCCCACAGGGGGACGACACTGGGCCAGGGCTTTGCAAATGATTCAGGCAATGGGCCCATCCAGCCGGGATACGCCGCGAGCGTCTCTTGCGTTATGGGAAATACCGGCACCAGGGCGTGCTGGGGCGGATTCTCGCCGCTCAGCACGGCGTATGCCGCCCGCATGGTTTCAGCGCCCAAGGGGCCGCAAAACTGGGCCGCGTCGATCACGGTTAGCCAGCCCGCCCGAATGTTGCCCACCGAGGCTGGGTCCCCATCCACCGTGGCCACCTGGATTTCCGTACGGCCCGCGTTGCCAAGACCATTAACCACTTCCAGTCCGCCGCCATCGTTCACTGTAAAGACGACGTCGATGCTTCCTTGTTCCGGGAACTCCCGCAGAATGTCTCCGGCGACCTTTTTGCCTGCCACAGGTTCCACAGCGGAGTAGCTCTTCAAGAGCTTGTAGGATCTTTTTGACTGTGCCAGAGCGTCGAGAAAGCCGTTCACTCTCTCAACGGTGGACGAAACGTGTGGGTATTCCACAAGAACCAGCTTGATCTCCGGCTTGTCCTTAAAGCGCGCGGCGATGTATTCCCCACCAAGAAAACCGGCCTGGTAGTTGTCCGACGTCCTGTAGGCTGCCAGCTTCCCCCGGCTTATGTACTGGTCGTAGGCAACAACGGGGATATTGGCGTTGTTGGCCGCGATCAGAGGATCGGCCAGGGCGGCGTTGTCCGTTGGCTGAACGATGATCATGTCCACCTTGGCAGTGATGAACTCCTTCATCTGGCGAACCTGGTTCTCGATGCCCTGCTCGCCGTCGCCTGCCACTTTGGCCTCAAGAACCACACTGGGTTTCCCGCTGGCTTTAGCGGCATCGTTTATGCGCTGGGCCTCCTGTTCCAGGCCTTCGCGCATGGCAACCTGCCCAGGAATGTTCATGGACCAGTACAACACGCCAACCCTGTACTGTTTGACTTGCGCGTGAACCGCTTCGGCCAGCAAGACAAGGCTGAGGAAGATAATGAAAGCGCACTTGTGCATAGCCGTCTCCCTGACGTAGGTAGTCATGCCGGTTCAACCGAGTTCATCCGGGCCTAGCGTAATGCATAATAAGCAGATTTCATCAATGATGTCCAGGTTGCGAACGATTGCCTGACCGACCGTGCTGGTCTCAACCTGTTTGCCCGCCACCTCCGGGGCATTACCCTTTTCCCGCACGTCGAACGGCTATTTGGCTCCATGCGCAAGCACCCCAAGGGCCTAGCCATCGTCGAACTTTTCAAACAGGTCCTCTGCCTCTTCTTCGACGGCACAAGCCGCCATTTGGCTTACCTCGATGTCCTGGCCAAGGATGCCAGGTATGGGGCCCAGCGCTTGCCCTCCCGTCCCCTTCCGGGCCGGAGCCCAGGAGGGGGCGTTTTTGGCCCAAAGCCTGTTTTCGCGTCGGCTACTTTCCGGCCCTCCCGTGACCATCCCTCCCGACCCAGGATACCCATGGACCTCCACATCCTGAATCACTCTGGAGGGCCTCATGCCTTTTTCCGACTTCGAAATCATCTACAGCTACACGCGCGCCCAAGCCTTGGATGACGGCGTGCTCGTCGACATCAGCGCCGCCGCCCGCGAGTATGGCTTCAAACTGCCCACGGCGGTCACGGACAACCTCTTCCACGGGCACGTCGTGCCACCGGAGGGCCTGGAGGGAGAGGGTCAGAGCGTTGAGGGCCGCCTCCATGATCTTCTCTCCCTGGCGATGATCGCGGCCAGGAGGGGCATGAACCATAACCGAGTGGAGTTCGAGGTGCTCTTCCTTATGCGGCCAGGGGGGCGGGAGAAGGTCACGGTGATCCTCCACGTCGGCCCTGGCGACCAGGGGGAGGCTGTCCTGACCCTGATGTTGCCCGGAGATGAATAATTGAGGCAGGGGATTGACACTAGAGCCAGTGCTGACTATTGAAATTTATCGGCAGCCTGTTTTGTGGGGGTTGTCATGGTCATTGACAATTGCATAGTGCTCGGTTGGTAACTTCAAGAGTCTTGTGGTGAGATTCCCCGGGCATGGTTTGTGATGAATCTTCACCGTTTTCCTCGTTTTCCCCTCTGCTAATTTTCCCACCATATTGCGGCGTCCGCCGAATACTATTCCATCTATTGAATTCAAGATCAGTTTGCAGAAGAAGTTGAAGAGCAGCCTAGCCTTTGCATTCGGGAGCGATTTGAACAGTGAGTACGCCAAGATCGTACAGAATGTTCCTAAGATCGTCTTCGAGAGATTTCCAAGAGCATACCCACGAAGGAGGTACATGGACCGTCGGCGAAGGCCCCGAAGATTAACCTGATGTGCCCACCAAGGAGGATTCCCATGGGCAAAGTATCAAACTCAACAAAAGCCGCACGTTCTCTCGTAGAGCACGCCAAGGCGTACTTTGCGGTAGCTTCGGCAAACACGATGCAGTTGCAGGCCATGAAGAGCGAACTTAACGCCGTGCTGATGGATTTGGAGATCGTCACGGAGAGGCTCTCTGAATTGGAATCGAAGGTCGAGATGAACTTGCAAGGCGCGATGGTCATGAAGGAAGCGCTCAGGCAGGTTGTGGAAGCAGCGCAAAGTGAAAAGTCTGGAGAACGTTCATGAGCCTCCCAATGTTCATGACCCCGAGCGAGATTCAGAAAAATATTGGGATGCCAGAAGATACGGTCTGGAATTGTATTGGCAGTGGAACCATTGGATACAGCGAATTCAACAATATTGTGCTCATCGAGACGAGCGACATTATCTCCTTGATTAGAAACCGCAAGGTGGTCGTTGATAGCAACGCACACGATTCTGAATACGGATATTACGAGCAGGACGCCGTAGAGATTGAATAGCAACCTGGGGAGGCTTCGGCCTCCCCTTCTCGCGAGGAACGATGAAACAGGCTACGACAGCACAAACAATATTACAAACAATACTGAATTCTACGAAATTATTTCAGGACAAATCCGGCAAGGCATTCGTAAAGATTCCCACGGGCGCACGTACAGATTGCATAGAAGTATCCGGGCAGCGGTTCGAGGATTTCATCATAGACCTTTACTTCAAGACCACTTCAAACATCGTGTCACAGAACGAACTCAAGGGTTTGGTCCGTTTGGTAGCGGCACAAGCGCGGCAGATGCCTCACGAAGAGACTTTTCTGCGCTTTGGTGCGGCCAATGGGGTGCATATCCTGGACTTGGCCAACCCTTCCGGTATGGTCGTGGACGTCACCGCCGCCGGTTGGACCTACTCGACGACCCCGATGGTAAACTTCTTGCGGCCTCCGTCTCTCCTCGAAATTCCAACGCCTATTGGCGCAGGGGACTACACCCGGATCGCCCAGTATCTGAACCTCACAGAGGACGGGAAGCTGCTAGTTCTCCCCAGCATGCCAGCAATGCTCATGGCCGACATTGAACGCCCGATCATCCTGCTGGTGGGCGACAAAAGGAAGGGGAAGTCTACGATAGCCCGGCTCTACCGCACCTTGCTCGACCCTGCAGACCCGTGGGCGAACAAATCGCCGCGCAAGATCGAAGAGCAGGCGCTGCTTATGGGTTCTAACGCCCTGCCTGTCTTAGACAACTTAAGCGATATCCCCCCGTGGCTCTCGGACATGTACTGTGAAGCCTTCACCGGGGGCGGCTTTCAGAAGCGTACCTTGTACACGAACGCTGGCGATTACCGCATCAGCTACCGCAGGGGCATGATCATCACCTCCTTGATCCTGCCAACGAACCGGACGGACTTTCTGGATCGCTGCTTGGTGGTCGACATGGAGGGCTCGAAAACTCTCACAAAGAGCGCCGGGAGCGGCTTGGAGATTGCCTTCGAGAGGGATCGCCCGAACATCCTCGGGGGCATGCTCGACTTGCTTGTGGAGGCGAAGAAGATGGAACCGACCCTTAATTTCCAGGACCTGCCGCGCTACTCTGATTTCGCTCGGTATGGTGCGGCTATGGCTGATATTCTGGGATACGGGGCGCGGCGATACATGGACGCTCTCCTCGGGGCCTTGCGGGAATCAGCCAAGGAAGCGGTTGAAGCCAGTGACCCGGTCGCGGCGGCTCTGATCCAGCTGGCCCAGAGCGCCGGAAAGTTCACTGGGGGGAGTGATGACCTGCTGGCGGCCCTGAATAAACTCCGGCCTCGGAGCTTACCGAATGGAGCGAGCTGGCCGGAAAGTGCCGTCCAGTTGGGCAAAGCGCTTTCGCGGGTGAAGGACCACCTGGAGGAACAGGGCGTCTACCTGGAAGCCAACAAAACCAGGAATGGGAAGCGCTTCACGCTGGCGTATGTGGCTCCAGTAGATAACGCGGCGGATGAAGGCACGCATGGTTCTGGCGATGCCCCCTGCGAGGAACAGGCTGAACGCATTGACCCCAACACAGGCGAAGTGTTCGCGGTCACTACTCCGCCGGAGTTCACTGAACATCCTGGTCTCCTGGAGTACGTGGACGGCTTCCCTCCTGCCCCGATACTGCCCCCGCCGTCGTTTACCAGTGACCCTGGTGGGGGGCTTCCTGCCAGGGCACCAGGAGGATTTGAAGAGCCGCCTATGGACCTTGATCCTCCGTTCGTTGATGACCAGGGTTACCCGTATACCCCGAAAGAGCCTCCTGTGCCGACGCGGGCGCTGACCCCTGAAGATGGGGCGGTCATGTGCTACCAGTGCGCCTACGGCGGTGCTAGCGGGATGACTTGCATGAAGACGCAGGAGGTCATCGAGGATCGCTACGAGTTCAGGCTCTGCGACCAGTACTTGTCGCTTGCGGACCTGAAACTTGCTGAACTGGAGAAGGAGGTCACGGAGTTGAAGGTCAGGCTGGCTGGCCAGAATCTCGACCCTGCTGCCGAGGACGAGGAGGACGAGCGTGAACGGGCTGAACGTGAGCGTGTGGCGGCCCTCCTCAAGTTTTAGCTGAACAGGTTGATGCGATGGTCTGATCCGTGAGGTGTCCCAGGGGGGCGGGGGGAACCCCAACCCCCTGGGTGACAGGTGGGGGGGATTCCACCCATCACCTCGGATTTGTATGTAAATATATAAAATTATTATACTTTTTAAACAGGTGACAGGTGATAGGTTGGATTTATATTTTTTATATTTTAATAATAAAAAAAGGAAAATCCACCCGTCACCCATCACCCAGCACCGTTGCCAAATGGTAACAGCTAATGAAAACCCTTAACATGTTTCTAGGGTTTGCGATAGTTTGGCCATCAACAGAACTTGCGGGAACGGTTTCGAGATGGTCGAGATAATCAACTTGCAGAACAATCAGTACAATTATACGCATTATAGTTACAGTAAAGATCTCATTCATATTCAGGCCATGGGTTTCAATTTGTCTTCGATGTGATGACCAGGGTGGCTATTTTATATTCGACATAGTAATACAGAAATATTCCTATCATATTGGTCTCGATTTGCTCATCAAGTCAGATCCAAAGATATATTTCCAAACTATACAGGCAATTGCCACGGGAGCCTTGTATTTGTCATCGGTCCAATGCTCTTGTTTTAGGGGTGTCATGTTTACATGGCAAGGTCAAAAAACAATTAATCTTCAGAACAAACGGAATGGTCGTTCCCATCGAATCATTCTGCTGAAGACGTGCCAACTTATTACGGAGTGATCTGGATAGGGGAGAGGCTGAGACCTGAGGAGTAGCCAGAAGATCATCTTCAACATGATCGAAACAGAGGTGGCGCATACGTTGAACGATGTTCGTGGTAAACAGAAGTTCATTAATGCAATGGCGTATGTAAGCGATTATGTTCTGGATGCTTCAGAATGACCGTGACAAAGACCAAGGGAAGTGAATTTCAGTTCCGACGTATTCGGGCTATTTTCTGGGAGAAATAGCAATGAAGTTCATGGCTGCGTTTCGTAAGGAGACATCGTGAAGTGTGCAAGAAAATATTGATTTGAATTTGGCGCGCAAAATCAAGATCGATATCAACTTAAAAATCAATTCTAAAAACAACAACATCAAGCACACATCACGAAACCGCCGGATGCGGGAAAACCGCACGTCCGGAAGTAACAGGGCGCTTGGACTGGTGACAGCTCCATTCGACCCCTACCCACCGTTTCGGGCCTTCTGACCTAGTCAGGCGAGCCCGATTTCGCGTTGGGTCCTGTAAAACGTAAGGAGGTCGGCTGCAAACGCGGCTGGCCTCCTCTTTTTTCGTCAAATTCGTGCAAAATTGCAGATGTTTGCTTGTTTCTGGGGGCTGGTTCCAGTGTCCCCGGGAGCCCTTGCCCCAAAAATGGGCGAGGAGCGCGTCTAGGGTCTTGGGCCATGGTTTCCCCTCCCCCGTGACCCCGGAGCCCGTAGGGGGTAAGTCTGGCCCAAAGACTGTTTTGCCCAGAAATTCAACGGATTATGGTGATGACTTTCTTCGTTTTTTCGTTCTTTCGCGCGATTTTGCGCAGAATTTTGAAGATTCAATGCATTGATAGAGAAATATCATTCATAGATTTAAATCTTCATAACATGGAGCAAATCATGGGCAAGAGAAAGAACACTGAAGACGGTGAAGGATCAACAGGGATTCCTGAGTCTCGCTACGATGCAAGAGCGCTTCGTCATCTCATAAACGCTGGAGAGAGCGCGAGTGAGATTATGGAGAAGCTTTCCATCAAACACAAGCAGACTTTGCGTCAGCACGTTTTGAAGCTCATCAATGATGACAAGCAGTACTACGAAGTGCGTGGCTTGTACATGAAGACATCTTCAAGGCCGAAGGTCAAGAAGAATGGAGTCCTGTGCATCAACCTGAAGGGTGTTAAGTTCGATGGCCGCGAGGTTATCGAAGGCGACGAGTTCGTGGTGAACATCGAGGATGATCACATCATGCTTCGGATGTCGTGACGATTTGAAGAGTGACGGGGTACGTTTAATCGCGTGCCCCTTTTCTTTTGCAAGAGATGTTTCGCGGCTTTCATATTCATAACTTTCATAGAGAAATCATCATATCAGGAAAGTACGTTTTTCCCTAAAAACGTGCATTCAGAATTAAAGAGGCTGCTAGTCCACGTATTTCAACGAGTTAACTGCCGAGTCCGTGTTGGGCAGGCAGGCGGAGCTGATTAGAAAGTACGTTTTCGGCAGGTTTACCAACAGAAACATTCTTCGGAGGTCATGATGAAAGTCGAACCATTCATAGACTTGAAGGACGTGAAGAGCATCAAGAAGTTGCTCAAGGATAATCCGCGAGATCGGCTGCTCTTCATCATGGGGATCAACTCAGGATTGCGAGTTCAAGACCTTCTTGAACTCAAAGTCGCAGATGTCCTTGGCGTGAAGGTCGGGGACCGGATCGCCATCAGGGAGAAGAAGACCGGCAAGGATAACGTTCTGATCTTCAACAAGGAGATCATGGACGCCATCACCGGCTACTTGGCCGCAGTGTCCCCAGAACCGTACCACTTCCTCTTCAAATCTAGAAAGGGCAAGAACTACCCACTCACCACCTTCGCCGTCACCAAGTACGTGAAGGAGTGGGCGGCGGCGTTGAACCTCAAGGGCAACTTCGGGGCGCACACGCTTCGCAAGACGTGGTGCTACCAACAGCGCAAGACCTTCGGCGTAAGCTGGGAGGTGATCGCCAAGAGGCTCAACCACTCGAGCCCGGCCATCACGCGTCGGTACCTGGGCATCCAGGAGGAGGAAGTAGAGGAAATTCTGATGAATACCATCTAGCCCAAGGGCCGCGAGGCCCTTTTTTTCAAGAACTCTTGACGTGGCGAACGGCAAGAATTATAAAACCGACACTTACCGATTAGGCCGACGTGGCCGCAAAATTATCCCCGCATTCAGAAGCCATATTGTAAACCTCACTAGGGGTTTATATGGTTTTTTCTTCGTTCCTGACGACGGCTGAAGCTGCCGCGTATCTGGGCTACGGCCTCCGTGCCTTCCGCGACCTCTACAAACGCTACTCCCTCCCGACTTACGGCCCCAGGCGGAACAGGTTCCGCAAGGAAGACCTGGACCTGTTCATGGCCGCCCCCGTGACTTTCATGGAAAAGTCGGTGACCCTCCGGCGATCCCGGAAGAGCATCGTCTAGGGAGGGGGTGGGTCATGGTGCGTTGCAAAGGTAACAGTTGGTTTTGCCGGTGGCGCGAGAACGGCGTCCAGCGCCAGAAGCACTTCGGGGCCGGGCCAGAGGCGAAGATGAAGGCCGAGCTGTATGACGCCGAGATCAAGCTCGCCAAGAAGCGCGGCCAGAGCGTCCCCGGGAACAAGCCACGGACGGGTCTCTACTTCGACGAGCTTGGTCAGCTGTATGTTGATCAGCTCCGGGCTGCCGGGCGGTCGGCGGGCCACGTCAAAAACATGGTGACCCTGTTGAACGGCATTTACGTGCCTGGACTGCCGGACAAGCCCGTGGCGGATTTCACGTTCGAGGACGTCCTGGTTTTCGCGGGCCGTTTCGAGGGCAAGGCCCAGAGCACTCGGAACAGGTACATGGATTACTTGAACGCCATTCTCAACTTCGGCGTGTCGTCCAAGTTGATCCCGGCGAACCCCCTGGCCGGTTGGAAGAAGCCTCGGGAAGCCAAGCGGGACGTCCAGCTTACTGTCGAAGACTTGGGCCGGATCATCGCCGCCGCCGAACCCCATCTTGCCTGGGCGCTCGATGTCGCCTTCAACACCGGGGTCAGGACCGGCGAGAGCGAACTCCTGGCCCTCAAGTGGAGCCAGGTCGATTTCACCCAGGGCGAGATCAAGGTCTACGCGCCCAAGACCCGGACCTGGAGGGTCGTCCCGCTGAAGCCGGAGTTCTTGGAGCGGCTGAAGGCCATGAAGGCCGAGGCCGCGACGCCCTTCCTGATCGAGTTCAAGAGCCGTCCCGTGAAGACCTTGCGGAGGTCCTTCAAGACTGCCTGCGAGAAGGCCGGGATAGATTATCCAGTACGATTCTACGACGTGCGCCACCTGTACTGCACGACACTGTTGAACAACGGCGCAGATTTGGCCGCCGTGAGCAAGCTCATGGGGCACTCCACGATCAAGATGACGGCAGACACGTATTACCATTTCAATAAGATTGAGCAGGCTCGTGCAGTGGGCCTCCTCCCGAACATTTCCAAGCAGCCGTAGGAGGATGCCATGGCTCTGTATAGACTGAAAAAGCGTGATTCCAGGCGTGGCAGTCAGTGTTCGGTGTCGATTTATAGCAACGGTACATTGGCTGTGAACTCGGTAGCTATTCGGGAGTACAGGCTCAAGGAAGGCCGGATAGCACTGTTCGGAGATCACGTGATCGAAGACAAGGTGGCTTTTCAATACGTCGAGGGGGTGGAGGTGGACGGTGCTGACGTCTGTACCTTCAAGGCACAGAAGGACAAGGAGGGGAAACTGGCAGCTTATCAAGCAAGTGCGGGGGCCTTCTTGATTGACCATCCGCTCTATGAGGCGGGTGAAACCATGTCATATCCCTTGCACTATGATCCTGAAGAGGGTGCCTACTACTTCCTCCTCGGCAACGGCAAGGTGACTGGGCGCAAGAAGAAGTCCAAGGTCTCCAACGAGGTCGAGGAGGTCCCTGGAGCCAGTGCGGCTAGCCCCGAGTCCGACAACGAAAGGGCCGAGGACGTCGGCGCGTAGGACGCTTGGCAGCATAACCGTAGCCGGGGCCGGGGGGAAACCTCCGGCCCTTTCTTTTCCGCTGGCTGGCACCGGAAGGCATGGAGGCGGGATGCAGGGCGAAGGGGGCCTCCCTGTGGAGTCCAGCGTGGCCAGGCAGAGCAGCGCGGTCTTTAGCACTGTCAACCCAACCCTATTAGAGCACCTCTCGAGGGGGGCGCTTGAATTGTTTCAAAATCCCAACGCGTTTTGCGTGGAGCGGGTTGATTGTTTCCTTGCGTCCAAGGTATCCAGCACTTGAGTTATGTTCGGTCATGACAATTCAGCAGCCCTGGGAGGTTGACCTTGACCCAAGATCTTCAGGATCTCCAAGAGGCGTTGTTTGAGCAGATCATCGAGGCTAGGCGTGACAAAGCCGTGGAACTGCTGGATTCTGTGGGCGCGGGCAAAGGCTTCAGCTATGCCGTGCATGAGGTTCTGGAGCCGGTGCTTGTGGAGATCGGCGAGCGCTGGGCCAAAGACAAGCTCTCGCTTGCCCAAGGGTATGTTGCTGGGAAAGTGGCCGAAGATATCCTCTTCAAAATGGCCAAGGCGTCCCCACAGTCTGACGGAGAGAAGAAAGGCCCTGTGGTCATCGGCAACATTGAGGACGACCACCATGCCCTGGGCAGAAAGATGGTGGCCGTATTCCTTGCCGCAGCCGGATGGGGGGTGGTGGATCTGGGTAACGATGTGCCGCCCATTGATTTCGTGGACAAGGCAGAGGAGTTGGGTGCCCGCATAATCGGCGTGTCGGCCATGATGCTGACCACGGCGGAGAACATCATCCTCGTCCGTCAGGAGATCGACCGCAGGGGGCTTTCCGGGCGGGTGCAGCTGGCCATTGGAGGGGCGGTCATCAACTTGCGCCCCGAGTTGGTGGACACGGTGGGCGGCGACGGAACATGCGCCAGCGCGATCCAGGCCCCGGCCCTGTTTGATATCCTCTGGGCCAGATCACTTGCTGTGGGAGAGGTGTCGCCATGAACTCGCTCGACCGCGTCTTTGCGGCGGTGAAGGGCGAGCCTGCCGACCGCCGCGCTTTCTCCCTCGTCTTGAGCCTTTACGGGGCGAAACTCACGGGATGTAGCCTGTCGGAGTATTACTCCAAGCCGGAAGCGTACCTGGCCGGCCAGAGGGCCGTGGTGGACCTTGTAGACCCGGACATCCTGTTCACACCATTCGCCCTGACGCTCGAGGCGCAGGCTTTCGGCTGCACCCTGAAGCACTTCGACACAGCGCCGCCGAACGTCATCCGCCCCGCCTGCAAGGGGCTGAACGATCTTGCTACGCTGCGTGCACCGGACATGGCAAAGGATCCTGGGCTTCGGTATCTGGTGGAATCCACGAGGCTCCTGGCGCGAGAGTTTGGAGGAGAAAAACCCATCGCCGCCGTGCTCACCGCGCCTATGGATCTGCCCGCGCTGCTGGTGACCATCGGAGAGTGGATCGAGGCCCTGCTTTTCAACTTCGAGGTGAGGGACGAATTGCTGGGCAGAGCCAGCAATCATTTTGTGGCTCTGGCCTCTGCAATGCTGGAGGCTGGCGCCAGTTTCGTAGCCACCCCGGCAGTGTTTATCAACCCGCGCTTTCTCACCCCGGGCATGGTGCGCGAGCATGTGGTCCCTCCCCTCTCAAGCGCTTTCTCTCGGGTTCCAGGCCCCATTGTCTTCCACCACGGCGGAAATCCACTGGCCGCACACCTCGACATGTTCAAAACCCTACCCAATGTGCTGGGCTTCGCCCTGGACCACCGCGACAGCTTCGCCGAAGCGCGCGCAATCGTCGGGGACAATCCGGTGCTTTTAGGCAACTTGAGCGGCCCACACCTTCCCGGCCTTTCTCCTGAAGGAGCCTACGACCGGACCCAAGCCATTCTGTCGGAGCGCGAGGCCGACCCCCGCTTTATATTCTGCACCAGCAGCGCCGATGTCCCCTGGAGTACCCCCTTGGAAACGGTCAAGGCCGTGGGCCGGGCCGTGCGGGACGCTGGCAGGGAGATGACATGAAAACGGCCACAGCAGAGATCCTGCTCGTGAGTTGCGGAATCTTCCGCGAAGAGCTTGCACGCCTCGGTCCCTCCGTGATGGGACAGGCGCGACTGATGTTTCTGGACTCCATGCTGCACATGCGCCCGGCCAAACTCGATGAGATACTACTGGGGCTGGCCAAGAACGAAGACCGGCGCATGGCGTTGGTATATGGCGACTGCTGCCCCCACATGGCAGATTTGACAAGGCTGCCAAGCATCAGGAAGGTCCGGGGGGTCAATTGCTGCGACATCATCCTGGGCCAGACCATGTACCGCCAGTTGCGGCGTGAGGGGGTGTTCTTCTTCCTGCCGGAATGGACTTCGCGCTGGGAGGAGGTGTTCCGGGTGGAGCTTGGCCTCAAGGACCGACCGCTGGCAAGGGAGTTCATGCACGAGATGCACACGCGGCTCATGTACCTGGACACGGGGCTGGCCGACGTTCCGACCAGAACCTTGAGAGACATCGAGGCGTTCTTCGACATGCCCGTCGAGGTCCGGCCAATCGGGCTTGAACACCTGGAGCGAGGGGTGATGGATGTCATCCGGAGGCTCGGCTAGCATGGATGAGAAGATCCGCCAGCATAACGCGTTCGCGGTTCTCTTTGAGGACTTGGTGACGAGCATCATGGCCCTGGCCGATTCCCCAAGCCGGTGTTGCGAATACATTGCCAGCCAGGTTCGCGAGCTTCTGGCCGTGCAGACCGTGGTCGTCATGGAATGCGCGCACTTCACAGGCGTTGGAGCGCACACCATCCTTGCGGTTCTTCCAGAGCGCCGCCGCGGGCTGGCCTCAAGGCCTGAGGTCCAGCAGCTTGCCGTTTTCAGCCATGAGATAGACAAGGCCAAATTCATCAGGGTCGGCGACCCTTCCGAACCGGGAGGCGAACTGCTCCTGCACCTCGGGGTGGGAGACTCCCTCGTGGTGCCGCTTCAGTATTCAGGCCTTCGCATTGGCGTCATTCTCCTGCTTGGGGTCATGGATGTGAGCGGCATCGACTCCATCGTGAGCACGCTCTGTCGTCTCTCTCCCATCTTGGCGCTCATCCTGCGCAACGCCCATCTGTACCAGAACTTGGAACAAGAGGTGGCCAAACGCACCGAAGAGTTGAAAGCGAGCGAGGGACGCTACGCCGCCCAGGCCGAACTCGCCAAGACACTCATCAATGCCGGATCCAGCCTGGAAGGGATAGCAGCCATAGTCCACTCCTGGGCTTTGAAGGTCACAGGAAGCCGCTGCGGGTTTGCATCCTCAATAGACCATTCCACGGGAAACAACATAGGGCACACCCTTTCCGACATGATGGAGGACGGCTCCTGCTACGTCACAGAAAAGCCTATCGCCTTTCCTAAAGGCCCCGGAGGGTATGGCGGACTGTGGGGCCACGCGCTCAATACCCGTCGGCCATTCTACACGAACGCTCCCTCCCGCCACGGGTCCTTCAAGGGGCTTCCCCATGGACATGTACCCATCGAACAATTTCTCGCCGTACCGGCCCTTTACGAGGGGAATCTCGTGGGCGAGATCGCCCTGGCAAATCCTGGCCGCGACTACAATGATGATGACTTGAAGGCGGTTGAAGTTCTTGCCGACCTCTTCGCGATAGCGGTGGCCCGCATGAAGGACAGGACAGACATCTTGAACGCCAAGTTGCAGGCCGAAGCCGCCAATCGTGCCAAATCAGAGTTCCTGGCCAACATGAGCCACGAAATCCGCACGCCCCTCAATGGAATCCTTGGCATGCTCCAGTTGCTTCAGACCACTGCTCAAGATGACGAGCAGAAGCAGTACGTCCTGACGGCCATCCGCTCCTCCAAACGGTTGGCCAGCCTTCTCTCGGACATCCTGGACCTGTCACGAATCGAAGTGGGCAAGATGAGCCTGCGCGAAGAGCGATTCGAAACGAGGCTTCTTAAAGAAGCCGTATTTGACCTTTTCTCACTTGCGGCCAAGGAAAAGGGGCTTGCTCTGGAATTCGTTATTGACGAGCGACTGCCGCACGTCCTGATGGGGGACGAAGCGCGTGTCAGGCAGATTCTCTTTAACCTCATAGGCAACGCCATTAAGTTCACCCAGGCAGGACGCGTGTTGACGGAAATGTCACCCTTACAAGTTGTCCAGCAAGGAACGTGTCGGGTCCTGATCACGGTGAGCGATACTGGCATCGGCATCGATGACGCTCTAGCCAAGAGCATTTTTGAGCCTTTTGTTCAAGCGGAGAACAGTTATGTCAGGCGCTACCAGGGGGCTGGCCTCGGCCTCTCCATCGTGGCTCGACTGGTGAGGTTACTCGGAGGGGAAATAGCTATCGAAAGTGAAGTGGGTGCTGGGACTACTATTTATTTATCCATCCCCTTCAAGATGCCACCACTGCACCCTCCGGTTCCCTTGGCACGGACGCCATTTGACTCCACTGGAGTAAGTTGGCGAATTCTCATTACGGAAGATGACGCCGTGACTCGTCTCACCCTCAAGCGTCTTCTGGAAAAGGCTGGACACAGCGTGAGCGTGGCAGAGCATGGGGCAGACGCGTTGCGGATTCTTGAACAGGAGCAGTTCGACCTGATACTCATGGACATCCAGATGCCCGTGATGGACGGAATGGAAGCTACCCGCGCAATCCGCTTCAATGACCGGTTCGAGGCGATCCGCGAAATCCCGATCATAGCCATAACCGCCTATGCCATGACCGGTGATCGCGAGAAGTTCCTTGATGCCGGGATGAACGACTACATCTCCAAACCCGTGGACATTGTGGAACTGAAGGCGATCATTGCCAAGGTGATGGGCAAGGTCAATGCTGTAGAGGTCGTCTAGCGTAGGGCCTGGGCGCTGATGTCACCGTTTTTCGTCACTTTTTGCCGCGTTTTGCCGGGTGACGGGTGACATCGACCAACAAAAGCTGTTTGATTTTGTATGGTTATCGCTGCGGCACCCATTCATGGCATTCAAGAGGTCGTCGGTTCGATTCCGTCCAGCTCCACCACACATTTCAAGGGGTTATCC